>PLWX01000243.1 GCA_003151155.1 Acidobacteriaceae bacterium | reverse complement strand
AGAGTCATGATGTCTGGTCAGCTAGACCGGGTGAGTGGTGGGTTGGAGCGGCCGATTGTGTCGCGAAGCTGGCACAGTGGACATAGATCTTGCCTAGGTTGAGAAGCAAACTGCGAGCGCAGGTTTAGGCTGCGAGGTCGTAAGCGGTGATGCAGCCCACCCAGTCGCGGTTGTGACAAGACATCCTTCGCGTCATGATTGCCCGCGGCTTTGCGCTGCCGCGGGGTTGCTTTCGCAAGCCCTAACAGGTTGCTGAAAAACTCGACCTTTGCGAAAGTGTGAAAAATCGATCGCGTCAGGAAGCCCTAGGAGCGATTCGTGGGATGCGGATGATGGTTTTCCATCCCCTATTCTGCCTCCCTCGACGGTGCTCGTTGAGTTTTTCAGCAACCTGCTAAGTGGGTTCGATCATCGGTGCAGGCTTCGACACCCTCAACTACTAACAAAAACCCAGATACACCGCGTTAGAGAGATGGGCGCATAATCCCCTTAATCACTAGCTATCGAAAACTTGGGTCCGATTTGGGTCCGATCACCGCCGAAAACGGTGTATTTGGACCTAACATGACGCAGTATCAACCTAAGCGAATCAACAAGATAGCTTACCCATTGTTATTTCGGGACCAGGGGGTCGGAGGTTCAAATCCTCTCTCCCCGACCATTTTCTAAATTCCCGCCTATCTCATTGAAAAGTTGAGTTCAAATTTTCGACCGTAAAAGTCAGAGTTCTAAAATCGTCCTCTAAAGCCGACCGATCTTTCCAATTCTGGAGCGGGATGAATTCCGTCTTCGTATCGCGAATGCACTCATAGTAAGAATTGCAGCGTTTCTGCTGCGCACGGCGGGAATATTCCCAGAAAATGGCCAACTAACTCACGTATTTTCTAGAGCTTCCGAGGAAATTCCCGTGATTCCCTGTTCTTCCCTGTTCCGATTGCAAGAAAATCTGCTTGTTTTCCTTCGAAAAGCTCTCCGGTGCGGGTTTCACTCTAATCGGGCCCCGAAAATTGGCGAAATTCCCTGTTAATTTCCCTGTTAGCAGGGAGAGCAGTTCGCACGAGACTGCATCATCCGCCATTAAGTCGTTAATATCCGAGCAGTGAACGCAATGGTCGAGAAATGCCCAGATTACGCGGCCATTCGCGATGCTTTCCACCTGCAACCGAACCAGAGAGCTGCCTGCGCTTGCCGCGGCATTGCGAACAAGTGGCATTCTCTCTGATCGGTACGTGTGCAGTCCGGTTTCGCGCCCAATCCGCACCAGAGAGCTTTAGCGACTGCGCGCTGGTGAAAGATCGATGTGCGAACTATTCATGAGCCCTTCGGCCAAATTGGCCTCTTCAAAAATCCCCCGCCGGAACAGATCGAATGGTTGCCCGACCATTAAATCTGGTTGCTTCCGGTAAGCCGACTAATGAGATGGTCCGCCGCTTGATTCACCTGGGTGAGCAGGAGGATTGTGGTGCTGGACTCGCTTGTCATGGGAGTATGGGAGAGCAAGCGAAAGCGAGTGTAGCTGTCTACCTTGCTGCGCCTTGGATCTGGTAGTTACAATCGGCGTGAGGTGTCGTCCATGCGGAAACTCGCGGCCATTGTGTTTCTCTCGCTGATTTCGTTCCTGTGTGTTGCAAGTGCCCAAGACGCTGTTCCAACAGAAATACTGCAACGCACTATTCGCATTGCAGTAGGAAATGAGACAGGAACAGCCTTCGCCGTCGATTACCAAGGAAAAATGTATCTAGTAACCGCAAGGCACGTTGTCGCTGGGGTTCCTGATCGGAACGCCATAATTAAGATGTGGCAAGATAACCAATGGAAGGACTATCAGACCGTAAAAACGATTTATCCGTCCTCCGATGATGTAGATATCGCGGTATTTGAGACCAATGAGAAAATCGAGAAGCCTTACTGGGTGAAGACCGGCGGAACTACAGGCGGTCCCACGATGGGTCAGCAGGTTTGGTTTCTCGGCTACCCTTGGGGAATCTCTAGCCTTTCAAGGGCGGGAAAATTACCCCTTTCATAAAACGGGGAACGATGTCCGCAGTTGATGCTACCGACCCAGACGCCGTAGTGATTTACATCGATGGCTTCAACAATCCAGGATTTTCTGGTGGACCGATATTGCTTTGGGATTTCTCGAAGCAGGAATACGAGATCCTAGCGGTAGTGAAGGGATATAGGGAGGACTCGGCCAAGGTAATCGTGAACGGACAACATGCCGACACGAACCTTCTTGTAAATTCTGGCATTCTCGTCGGCTACAGCCTCAGTCACGCGATGAAGGCCATCGAAGACAGCCAAAAAGAACAGCAACCAACAAAATAGCCGCTATGGGTCCCCGCCTGACTTTCTGCGGACGCGCTATAAGTCAATTGTGTGCGATGGTGAGCCATTCTCGTTGAGGAAATTCCGGAATAGCTGGTAAGTAACGCTCTGAAGTTCTAATGTGGCACATGCGGAGGCGAAAGCCACAGCGGCTGGATGGTACCGATACGGATTTTTCATACGCGGACCCGGGAACTCGCTTCACGCGGCTGGCAAGAGTTTCGCGCGGACACCGAACTCTTACAAAGAAGGCCAAAGCCTTGGGATAAAGAACGGGGTGGAAGGCATCGTGGTTTCAGTAATGAAGGTGGATGAGCCCAAGCCCCACGAATTCGACGTCATTGTCGTAGTAGAGGAGCAAGACCGGTCGGGCGCTCCCTAATACGCGGCCGGTTTGAGATGAGTAGCTGGTCAATTCGAGTTCATAGGACATATTGGATGACATTTGAGAGTTCCCCCAGCGCAGCGGATCTGTACCAGCGCGTTAGCGCGGGCTCGATATCTCCCGAGGAGTTTGAGAGGGAGCTGTGGCGACTATCGAAGGGGCATGAAAGGCGAGGTCGCGTATACGAGGCTGGTAAGGTGCGAATTTACAGAACTCGCGTCTGGATGTATTCGGAGCGACCGAAGTCTGTGGCCGACATTTCCTATCCTCCTAAACATTTATCGAAATTGAATCGTGCGAAAGCGGAAGGTGAGCCAATTTTTTACGCCTCTGCTGGCCTTCCGCCGTCCTTTGTAGAATGCAAACTGGAACAGGGGCAACATGTGGTCTGTGGTGAATGGCGGAATACAACCAACATGATATTGCAGGAAGTGGGATTGTCAGAGGAGCTCGACCCTGAAGGCCTTGAACGGCTTTACCACGATATATTCACGTCTCCAGACCCAAAGGTGTATGGATATTCGTCGCGTGTTGCACACCATCTGATGTCCGGCCCGCTTTCCGGACTTCTGTATCCCTCCATCGCAGCCCAGAACAAAAGCCACAACCTGGCGCTGAAGGCAGATTTCGTGGACGGTGGGCTGAGGCTCATCAACGCGTCCTTTTACCGCATAAAAGATGTGAAGGCAAAACATCAGTACGAAATCGAAGAACTGGATTTTGCCAAACCGGATTCAAAAGGTATTTTCGAATGGATGGGCAGAAAGAGACAATGGGTTCTTAGGAAGCAGGGTGATGAGCTCAAGATGATTGCGAACGGGTGGACTTGGGACGCTTACTCCCTTGACGGTAAGCTCGTAGAACCAGAGTAAGCAGAAGTTTCCAAACAAAACACTCCTGAATGGACGAAACAAGCCGCAAGTGTTAGAAACCGTCAAAAACCGAAAGTAAGAATTTGAGCTTGCATCCCAACTCAGCTTTTGAAGCGGCGGATCCTCTTCCCCATTTCACGTGCCGAGCACCTCTCTGTCCAGGTTGCAGTCTCTTTACCTCCAGAATCTGTCGTTACGATGAGGTTGTCCACCAGACGAGCGAGTAACCAAGGGTTATGGCCACAGATTATTTGTCCGGTCCATTGCACGCCATCAACCGCTGGGAACTCAGCCTTGTAAGGCTGTCGCCGTTTGCGTAGACGCCACGCCACTTTCTCCGCGAGCAACGAATCTCTGTGATAGAGCAGCTCAACAATGTGGCGCACGCGCTCCGGAGACAGGTGGGGGCTAAGGATTTCTACTATCTTCCTCGGCGGCTCCGCGTGATTGCCGGACCACTCCCAGGTGACTAGCCACGCACTGAATCCCTTTCGGTTACCCACGCGCTTGATTATATTGCGATGGTGTTGGAAAACCTGAAGGCCCGGCAGGACGCGGACTACAGAATGAAGCTGCTGCGGCGTAGAAACCCGCGTTACGGTTTAAGGCCGACCGAGGATGAAGCAGAACGTATAGTAACTCTCGGGACAATGCATCGTGACGCGATGAACCCACTAAGGACCCAGCTCTGGATTTGTGCTAATTTGTGCTTGCACTCCGCACATCGCGCCCATCCCGCCCATTTAGCCGGATATAGAATCGCGTGCTGATCAATTCGTGATTGCATCTTCGCAGACGCTAATCCCCTCTTCAGCGGAACAGATGACGTTTGAGGAGATGGCGGCGCGGCTCGAACGTGTACGCGAGCGGCTGGATAGAGAATTGGCCCCAACGGTCGCTAACTCATCGGAGTCGGTACCAAGAAAAGTACAGGTCAGTTCACCACCCTCTTTCTGAGCACAACCAGGCAGAAACTACCGCGTCGCATTCAAGCAGTAAAATTCTTGGTTGTTTTTCGCGCCAAATTCAACGAGCATACCGATTTGAACGCCGGGTCCGCCGTTAATCGTGTCAAGTTGAACATGATTTACTTCAATTTCCTTGATCGGCCCTCCCTTGTATGGACGACTTGTATCTTGCGTTTTCGCAATCAGCGTGTCGCCGACGGTGATCTTACCCATTGGAAGGTTCACGCAGACGATGCGGTGATCAATTACTGTGATTGCCGCCCCAAGAGCAACCGACCTCTTGAGCATGAAAGGCAATGATCGTTCGTACACGGCGAGCGCGAGGCCGCTGGCATACGATTCAATGAAATCGATGTAATTGCGAAGAATTTCGCGTGAGAGAAGTTCGTCAACAAGGGTGCCGTGGGCGACGTCGTTCCTGCGGTTCGCCAAGTCGTTCACCATGCCCACTCGGGACGTCGAGCGAGACAAAGTATGCGCTAGTGAATGTCACGCGACTTGCTTCTTGCTTCTCTTGAGATTTATGCCTAGACTGTCGCGAGAATTCGAGATGCCGGGAATCGCATTCTGCAAAAAATATGTTTGGAGGACTCCTCATGAAGAAGTTCGTTGCAGGAATGTCGCTCGCAGCATTAGTGATGGCCGGCACGATGGCCTTCGCGGCGGGCGCGGATGATTACAAAGCAAAATGTGCCATGTGTCACGGCGCCGATGGCAAGGGCGCCATGGCCAAAAAGATGGGCGCACACGACCTGAGTGACCCCTCTGTGCAAGGTAAGAGCGAAGCAGACATCGTCAAGATCGTGACTGACGGTCAAGGCAAGATGACAGGCTTCAAGGGCAAACTGACGGACGACCAGATAAAGGGCGTTGCGGCTTATGTGAAGACGTTGAAATAGATTTCTGCGCTTACGGATTTGGGCGGCTAGCAGGCTGCTGAAAAACTCAA
>PLWX01000051.1 GCA_003151155.1 Acidobacteriaceae bacterium | reverse complement strand
GGCGGAACATCCTTCAGCTTGTCCGGCGCACTCGCATCCATCGGCTGGTCCCACACGTTCCACAACGACCGGTCTTCCGATCCCAGCCGCCACAACGCGAATGTCCGGATCCCCAAATCTTCCGCCGCGCGCATCTCGTTCAGCGCCGTAACCGCATCGGTGAACCAAATGTCGTGTCGCGATTTCTCCCCTTCCATGAACGAGAAGTGCGGGTTGATCGCATCGCCATCCAGTTCTACGTCCGCTTCCGACTCCTCCGCGCTCGTCCACGCTTCCTGCACACTAACCGTGTGCGCCGCCTGCGGCAGCTTCGCCTTCCCTTCGGTCGTCCACTCGTATCCGTAATTGCTGATCGCGCAAATGATCTTGTCGCGCGGAATCAACTTCAGCGCGTACTTCAGGTTCTCCACGAACCAGTCTTGCGACGCCACCGGCCCCGCTGCGCCTCCGGGGTAGTGCTCGTCGTAATTCATCAGGATCATCCCATCGGCATTTTTCGCGACGTTCTTGTAGTCGAAGTCCTCATTCTTCGCCGGTACGCTCAGGTAGAGTTTCTTCCCGCTGGCATGCATATCCTGGTACAACTCGGCCACCAGGGCTTCGTACCCTGGCATCGCCTCCACTGGAAAATCTTCAAAGTCCAGCGTGATTCCCCTATATTTGTCGGTCGTCAGGAACGTATCGATCTCTTTGCGGAACTTCTGACGCGCCGCCGGATCATTCAGGAATTCCCCAATATCCTTCCAATCGTTCTCAATCGGATCGAAGTTATTGACCAGTGGAAAGACTTCGGTATCCGCCTTTTCTGCCTTCAGGAACGGCATCAGCTTGTCGTCCACCGGACGCGACTTCCCGTTCGGATCCAGCACATCGAACAATTTGTTCTCCACCGTTACCCCTTGCAGATGCCCATCCGGCGTCAGCACATGCAGGAACTCCGGAAACAGCAGATCGATCTGCGGGTAGTACTGCTTGATCGACGAAAAGCTCGCCGCATCCCAATCCACGTAAAACGCCGCCCGGATGCCTTCTGTCGCGTTCAGCACCACCTGCGAAGGCGCCGCTTTCGTCTTACGGTGCGCTCCAACTTTGCGCACATACTTCCGCTTCTGGCTCTCTTTGAACGCCTTGTATGGCTTCTTGGCCTCCGTCAGCCCGATCGAGGGCACATTTGTGTTCCGGACAATGCTGACAATGAAGAACGCGATCAGCAGGCTCGCAAGTACGCCCGTGATATCGAGCACCATGCGCAACCGCCGCCAACGTTTCCGGTCCGGATCATAAAAAATGGGTCTTAGCATGGTGAGTCGATTCTTATCGTAAGTGTCGCCTATACCCGCGTCAAATCAGCTTTTACGACAGTTTCTAACTTCTTAAACCCAATTCCGGAACAATCGCTTCTTCTTCCCCATCCCACGATCGTTCGCAATCATTTTGAATCCGGTATATTTCTCACGTGCTCCGATTCTTCCGCGACGCGAAATGGCTCCTCCTGCTCGGTGCACTCCTTGCCATCGCCCTACGCTTGCTCTTCATCGTCAAGTTCCCACACGTCACCGGTGACACCTACATCTATGGCGACATCGCCAAGAACTGGATCGATCACGGCATCTACGGCTTCTCGCATCCCGGAGCCGATCCCGAACCCACCTGGATCCGCCTCCCCGGCTATCCCGGATTCCTCGCCCTCTGCTTCTTCCTCTTCGGCCGTGAACACTACACCGCCGTCATGCTCGTGCAACTCGTCGCCGACGTTCTCACCTGCTTCGTGATCGCCGACCTCACCCGCCGCATGATGAACGAGCGCGCCGGCAAAATTGCATTCTTCCTCGCTTGCCTTTGCCCCTTCACCGCCAACTACGTATCGTCTCCCATGCCCGAGACGCTTTCGGTGTTCGCCCTTGCCTCCGCCTTCTGGTGCCTCTACGTTGCACTCGATTGTCATGGCGACCGGAGAACCCGCGACCCGATGCGGGTTCGGAGCGGAGCTACCTTTTGTTTTTCCGCTTCGACCGGCTGTGGTGTCTTCATCTCTCTCGCCACGCTGTTGCGACCGGATGGCGGAATTCTTCTCGCAGCCGTTGGCCTCTTCCTATTCGTCCGCTTGATTCGCGTGCGAGACGAGCGCAAGCAGACAGTCGCCGCCGGACTCCTAGTGCTCGTCGTCGCCCTCGCGCCACTCGTCCCCTGGACTTACCGCAACTGGAAAACCTTCGATCACTTCCAGCCTCTTGCGCCGCGCTACGCCAGCGATCTCGACGAGTTCACCCCACTCGGTTACAACCACTGGGTCCGCACCTGGATGGCCGAATACGTTTCCGTCGAAGACATCTACTGGCAAATGCCCGGCACCGATGTCGACGTCAATCTCCTGCCGGAACGCGCCTATGACACGCCGGAAGAAGAAGCTCGCACCCGCCAGCTCTTCGCCGACTACGAGACCCGCACCGCCATCTGGCCCGAACTCGATCAGCAATTCGAACAACTCGCGCGCGAACGGGTGTCACGCCACCCCATCCGCTATTACGTTCAGTTGCCAATATTGCGAATCATCGATATGTGGTTCCGTCCGCGCACCGAAACCCTGCCTCTCGACAGCCGCTGGTGGCAGGGTTATCAGGACGATTTCTGGAACTCCGCCAAGCCCGCCGCCCTCGCCTTAATCAACTTGGCTTACGTAGCGCTCGCCATCGCCGGATGTTTCTTGCGCCCTAGGCCTCGCTACCTATTCGTGGTCGTCGCCTACCTTCTCATTCGCACCGTGTTCCTCGGCACCCTTGAGAACCCCGAAACTCGTTACACCTTGGAGTGCTACCCCCTCGTAATTGCGCTGGCAGCCATCGCAATTTCGCACGCAGCGGCCATGCAATCCTCCCGAAAAGTGTAGACAGAAGCTTTGGTTTTCCGTATCGTACCCGCCAACCACTTCGACGCCTGATTTAAAGCGTTTGAATTCATCGCCGCTCGGCGGCAACACGATTGCTCTAACTGTTTCACCATCACGACTCTGCCGAAACTAGGAGACATTTCCTTGCGGAACCTCCGTAATCGAATTGCTGTCGCGCTCGTAGTCGCCTTCACTCTCTTTCTAACAGCTTCGTCAGCCTTCGCCCAGCAGGCTACTGGCACCATCCTCGGCACAGTTTCCGACTCCCAGGGCGCTGTGATGCCCGGTGCGAAAGTCACAGTGACCAACACGCAGACCGGCATCGCCCATCCCGCGACCACCGATAAGGACGGTACCTTCCACGTTCTTGATCTGCCCATCGGTATCTACACCGTGACCGCCGAGCACGAAGGTTTCGCCAAGCTCAATACCGACCCGCAGACCCTCCAGATCAACCAGAACCTGCGTTTCGATCTCAAGATGAAAGTCGGCACCAGCCAGGAAGTCATCGATGTCTCGGGCACGGCCGCAGGCGTCGAGACCGTCAACTCCACCCTCGGCCAATCCGTCACCAGTCGTCCTATCATCGATTTGCCGTTGAATGGCCGCAACGTTCTCCAGCTCGCCCTCTTGCAACCCGGCGTTACTGAACAAAACGACGACAACGGAGGCGCTGGCACATTCAGCATCGCTGGCGGTCGCACGGATTCTGTGACCTTCCTGCTCGACGGGGGTGTGAACAACAACCTGTTGAGTAACGGAGTGGTGTACAACCCCAATCCCGATACGGTCGCTGAATTCAGAATTCTTCAGAACAATTACACCGCCGAGTACGGTCGCAACGGCGGCGGCGTCATCAGCGTGGTCACCAAGTCAGGAACCAATGCGTTTCATGGCAGCGCCTTCGAATATTTCCGCAATGACGCGCTCGATGCCAACAGCTACTTCAACAAGAACCCCTATACCAATCCGACCCCGCTGCCCCGCGACGTTCTCAAGCGCAACCAGTTCGGCGGCACCATCGGCGGCCCGATCCTCAAAGACAAGCTGTTCTTCTTCGTTGGCTATCAGGGTCAGCGCCAGACGGCGACCGAAAACCCCGGCAGCGCGCGGTATGGTGGATCCAGTGTTACTCCGGTATTCACCCCTGCTGAACTGAACGGTGATTTCAGTGGAGATCCCGGGGTGGTCTCGTTCCTCAATGCGAATCCTTACTTCGTCGCACCCGGCCACGTTCCCGGTGACGGATTCATCGATCCGACGAAGTTCGACCCGGTTGCAAAAAACTACATCGCCGCAGGCTTGATCCCGAGTTCGCCCACGGGTTTCCTCACCCCGACGGGCAGCGCCAAGGACAACAACAACGAACTAACCATCAAGGTCGATTACAACCTCACCGACAAAGATAAGATCTCGGCGACTCTCGGAGGCATTCGCGGAAATCAGTTCAACAACTACGACTTCGCTTCGGTCAACGGATTTCCGAACATCAACGGTTCGCATAACTACTTCATGAACATCGCGTACACGCGAACCATTTCCAATGCGATGCTCAATGAATTCCGCTTCACCGTCCAGCGGAACCTGAACTTGCAGGAACTCCCAAGCGGCGCTAATTCCGCGCTTACCGCTGCCAAACTCGGAGCGGGCGTCACCCCAGATCAACCGACTGGTCCGCCAAACCTCTATTTCGATACTGGGCTGTATGTTGGCTATAGCGAGCAGGGGCCCACCACTGAAGCCAACAATACCTTCTCCTACGCCGACACGTTCTCTTGGGTGAAGGGAAAGCACAATTGGAAGTTCGGCGCCGGATTCACGCCTTATCAGAACAACACCTTGTACGACTATTATGTGAACGGTGAGTTCGATTTCGTGGGACCGGGCGGCACCGGCACTGGCGTTTACGATTCCAGCGGTAATAACGGAAACTCCTACGCCGATTTCCTGCTTGGTCTCGTCAATAGCGTTTATCAATACCCCTCTGCGCCATCCAACATCCGCAGCAAGAACACCTTCTTTTTCGGCCAGGATGAATGGCACATCGCCCGCCGGTTAACCCTCAACCTCGGCCTTCGTTACGAGTACAGCACCCCGAAACTCGACACAGCCGGACGCAGCTTCACCATCATCCCCGGACAGCAGTCCACCGTCTTCCCCAACGCTCCCACTGGTTTGGTTTTCCCGGGCGACAAGGGTGCTCCGACCGGAGCGAATTTCCCGGATAAGAATGACTTCGCCCCGCGTTTCGGTTTTGCGTGGGACGTGATGGGCGACGGCAAGACCAGCCTTCGTGGCGGTATCGGTGTCTTCTACGACATCCTCAAAGGCGAGGACAACTTGCAGTTCAACGGGCAGCCGCCATTCTTCTCCTCGGCAGGCGTGTTCTTGAACGGTAACTACGATCCGATCGTCGGTCAAACCGGCTTCAACTGGTTCAGCAATCCATTCGCGGCCGCTGGTGTTCCCAATCCGTTCCCCTCCAAGCCTGTTGATCACAACCTCGATTTCAATGCTGCCGGATTTTTGCCGTTTAACACCGGCGGTTCCGTGTACATTGTCGATCCACACCTCCGGACTCCGTACACCTATCAGTACAACCTGAGCCTTGAGCGCGAAGTTGCAAAGGGCACCACCTTGGATCTGACCTATGTCGGCAGCGAGTCGCACAAGTTGACCTCGCTGGTCGATATCAACCCCTTCGATCCAAACACGATCGCGTCTACGCCTGCCCGCTACTTGGACGAGCAGAATTCCCCCACAATCAATGCATGCCTCACCCAATGGGGTTCGTGCTTCGCCGGTATGCCGGAGTTCAGGAACGTCGCCGATCAGAACTACAACGCTCTGGAGGCCAGCCTCACTCGTCAACCCACCGCTACCGGTCCGCTCGGCGACACGTACTTCACCTTGGCGTACACCTACGGCCACAGCATCGACAACGCTTCCGGATTCCGCCAACGTAACTCTGGAACGCCCACCTTCGATACCAACGCATTCAGGAGTTCCTCAGATCTCGATATCCGTCATCGCATCACCATCAGCGGCGGTTGGGACCTCGCTTTAGATAAGTGGTGGGGATCGGGATGGAAGAAACTGACCCAGGGATGGAGCGCTTATCCGATCTTCACGTGGCGAACCGGCTTCCCGTTTGACGTACCGGCGCGATTCGGTGACCGTTTTGATCCGTCCGCGCTCGGGCCTGCCGGTGATGGCGACCCTTATCTCGCTTTCGCCAACGTCGTCGGATCCACCTCTACCCTCAACCCGCGCCATGCTCAAGATTTTGGCTCGGGAATGGGAACCTATTGGATCAACCCCAATTCCTTCTCGAACAATTGCGAGTATGTAGATGCTACCAACGGCTGCCCGAACGGCTATGGCAGCCCGTATGGATCTTTAGGGCGCAATCACCTGCGAGGCCCCAGCTACACAAATCTCGATTTCGAAATCGCCAAAACCACCAAACTAACCGAACGTGTCAGCATGCAGTTGCGCGGGGAAATGTTCAACCTGTTGAACCACGCTGAATTCAAAGGTCCTTCCACAAACATCAACAGTGGGTTGTTCGGTCAGATCACCAGCACCTACGATCCACGCATCATTCAACTCGCTGCTCGCTTCCAGTTCTAAGTGCAACCAGCAAAGCAAAGGGGCGGATCTAATCCGCCCCTTTTTCGTATCCACCAGACCTTGTCAAGCCCAGAAAATCGCCGTTTTCCAGTTAAATCTCTGCAATCAAAGCAGATATAAACTCCGGAAATGTGTCCGGTTTATCCCCTCCAACTTGCTATTCTGAAAATAGGGGGAAGAAAACCTCGCGGCGAGCCAGCGAGAGTGCCAGACGCGCCATCCCTTTCCATTGTCATTGCGAGGAGCGAAGCGACGTGGCAACCGGCTGTGCTGCCTGCCCCCATAAGGAGCCCCTGGCTAAACGAGGGCCCTCAGCCAGCGTCTTGGCATTACGGGTAAAGCGGGCCTTCAGACCCGCGTCCCAGGCATAAGAAAACCGGGGCTTTAGCCCTCGGGGGGCTCCTAACTCCTTATTTTTGAATATTTTAGCATCTAACTACCCTGTTTTCAATATTTTAGCGAGAAATCATCGCTAACCCATTGAAAACAAATAATCGCACCAGAGAGGGGGGTACCCCCATCACAAATTTTTGGGGAAAGGAACTTAGGATTCCAGCGGCGAGTCGCTCATCCGGAAACGCGTCCGGAAGTGCTCCGACAAAAGCTCGATCGCCGGACGATTCTGCTCCGGGTCTGCCTTTGCCAGGTATTTCATCGCTTCGACCAATACCTTCTGGCCGTCGATGTATCTCTGATCACTCTTCCGCTCGCGCTTCACGCGTTCAAGATTCGGGCGTGCGGGAATGGTGAGGAGACGACCCATGGAATGCACCTTCACTGCTTGGATTATGCCGCTCTGCGTTAGAAGCGCTAACGGCTTGCGCTGTTGTACCGAAGTATAGACGCCAAGCCTGAAATCGCAAGCAAAAAGGCGGCTCCTTTCGCCCGGCGGTGCTAGGCCTTTAGCCCTTGGACGAATCGCGATTCTTATGGTTAGTGGGCTTTGATCTTGAAAGTGTCGTCGGGCAGCTTCTGATTGATGCGAATATCCGAATATTTCGCCAGCCGGTAATCGCCCGATTTGGGCTGGATGAATTTCTGCTGCACCGAGATCCCTCTAGATGTGTCAATCCAGAGAATGATCTGGCTGAACATCTTCAGCACCTGCTCATCCTTCGGAGTGAGAAGCAACTTTGCCGTATTGGCTCCCTGGACAGTTTCGTCTCCACCAAACTCCACGCCGAACTTGTTCGTCAGATTGTGCCCCCGGCCCCCGAACCCCAGCATCAGGAAGCTGTTGAACTCTTCCTTGTTCTTGGCCGCGTCGTATTTCTGTTCGGTGTGGTTCTTTACGTCGTAAACCCGCACTTCGCCGCGGCTGTAAAGCACGACTTTCATTTCCGGTTTGTCGATGTGCGCCGCCATCTCCACGCTATCGCTCGATAACCGCCGGAAATAGATCGTGCCGGTCTGCGTATCCGTCTCATCGACGACTTTCGTGTACTGGTCCCATGCGAAGGTGGCTTGAATCGTCTTAAAGCCGGTCGAAGCCTTGTCCATGCTCGCAAGCGTCGATTCGAGGGTGGCTGGGGCACTAGCCACGGCACTCTGCGCAGCCTCTGTTTTCGCGGGTTTCGTGGACGAAGCAAAAAGTACAAGTGGAGAAACCGTGAGACCCAGGACCACGCACCCCATGCGGAATTTCATTCGAACCTTTTCTCCCGACCGCAGGATCATGCGCTAGCGGTGGACCCAGACCTTGTATATCTCGTGTCCCGATGCATCGCTTTCTTTCACGTAATGATCGAAAACGATCGACCCCGAAACCGGGTCGATGATCCGCTTCAGTTCCTGCCGGATCCCGTGTTCATCCGTCGCGTCTATCGCCGAAGCATCCATCTGGTAGATGAACCCATGATCGCCATCGGGCGTTACCAGGACAGGCGTAGGATGCGCCGGCCTTCCCAGCGGTTTGTCTTTGAAATCGACCCATCGCGGGGCGAGGAAGATGAACGCCAGGATCAGCGTCACCATCACGTCGTAATGCAGGCTGCCGCGTGGATACGTCCACCAGAAGTAGCCCTTGATTGTCTTGCCAATGCTCATGGAATCTCGCTAATCAGTCTAGAAGCCACGCCGCGCGATTGCAATCCGCGCCACCTAAAGCTTTCGTGACGTAATCCGGTCTGCGCCCACGTACGGCCGCAGCGCCTCGGGAATCACCACGCTCCCATCGGCCTGCTGGTAGTTCTCGATGATCGCCACCCAGGTGCGCCCGATGGCCAGCCCACTGCCGTTGAGCGTATGCACGAACTCACTCTTGCCCTTGCCCTCCGGCTTGAACCGGATGTTCGCCCGTCGCGCCTGGTACGACTCGAAGTTGGAACAGGAAGAGATCTCGCGGTACAGGTTTTGCCCCGGCAGCCACACCTCGATGTCATACGTCTTCGCCGACGAGAACCCCATGTCGCCCGTGCACAGCGCGACCGTGCGATAGTGCAGCCCGAGTCGCTGCAGAACCTCCTCCGCGTTGCGCGTCAGCTTCTCGTGCTCGGCATAGGATTCTTCGGGCTTGGTGAACTTCACCAGTTCGACCTTTTGGAACTGGTGTTGGCGGATAATGCCGCGCACGTCTTTGCCGTACGAACCCGCCTCGCTGCGGAAGCAAGGCGTATATGCCGTCAAAGACACCGGCAGGCTTGCACCATCCAGCGTCTCGTCGCGATAGAGATTGGTAACCGGCACTTCAGCCGTAGGAACGAGGTACAACGTGCGGTCGCCATGTGGCACTTTGAACAGGTCCGCCTCGAACTTCGGCAATTGCCCAGTGCCATACATCGACTCGGCATTCACCAGGAAAGGCGGCAGCACCTCGGTATACCCGTGCTCCCTTGTGTGTAGGTCGAGCATGAAGTTCATCAGAGCGCGCTCAAGCTTCGCGCCCAAGCCCCAGTAAACCGCGAAGCGTGCGCCCGTAATCTTGGAGGCGCGCTCGAGATCCAGTACGCCCAGCTGTTCGCCAAGTTCCCAATGCGGCTTCGGCGTGAAGTCAAAGCTAGGGAGGGTGCCCCACTTACGCGCCTCAACATTATCGTCAGCGCTCTTGCCAACCGGAACGCTTGCATGAGGAAGGTTCGGAATGCTTAACAGGATCTCGCGCATCGCCGCTTCGGCGGCCTCGGCGCTCTTCTCAAGCTCCGCAATCTGCTCGCGCGAGTTCTTCGTCTCTTCGATAAGCGCGGTAGCATCCTGCTTGTTCTTTTTAAGCTGCGCGATCTGCTCCGATGCCTTGTTGCGCTGTGCTTTCAGAGTCTCCGCCTCGGTAATCGCGGAACGGCGTCGCGCATCGATTTCCGGAAAGTCTTTCAGCACCTCAGCCGGGTTCATCCCGCGCTGGCGCAGCTTTTCTTCCACAAGAGCCAGGTTGTCACGTACGAATCCAAGGTCGAGCATAAGTATTTAGAGTATCAAAATGAGGCGCTCTCCGCTGTGAGCCGGCTTTCAGGTGGATGTACCTGTCCACGCCATAATCCGTTAAACTCACGTCGCCAGGAAAGGTCGGGCATGACTCGTCGCAACTTCGTAATCCTGCTGTCGTTTTTTCTAGCTGCCCTGCAATCGGCCTTCGCGAGCGCCTACGACGGTAAGCCTAGGCTCGTCGTTGTCATGGTGATTGACCAGTTCCGCGGCGACTACCTCGAACGTTATCACCAGGAATTCGGCCAAGGCGGCTTTCGTCTGCTCATGGAACACGGTGCGTACTTCCCCGATTGCGCCTACGACTACGCTACGCTCGTCACCGGTCCCGGCCACGCCACCCTCGGCACCGGCAGCTACAGCGTCGGTCACGGCATCATGGCCAACGAGTGGTTCGATCCGCAACTTGGCAAGCGAGTCACCAGCGTCTCCGATGATTCCACCCGCGTCATCGGCGTTGAGGGGGGTGGAACGGGATCGTCGCCCCACAACCTTCTGAGTGACACCTTCGGCGACGAGCTTCGCATGGCCACGCAAGGCAGATCCCGTGTCTTCGGAGTCTCTCTGAAAGACCGCGCCGCCATCCTGCCGTCGGGATACAGCGCCAACGCCGCCTACTGGATCGATGCGAAGACAGGCGCTTGGATCACCTCCGACTACTATGTGAAATCGCTGCCCGCATGGGTCGACGCCATCAATCACTCCGACGCGGCAAAGAAGTATCTCGGTCGCGAATGGAAAGATGCCACCGGCAAAGTCATGGGCAACACCAACCCACGCAGCGCTGAGGACGGCAAGCCGGAGAGCTACTTTGAGATCGTGGGCAGCACACCGTTCGCCAACGACCTCGAACTCGATTTCGCTCGTTCCCTGATCTCCAACGAGAAACTCGGCGGCGGCCCGACAACCGATGTCCTCACGGTCAGCCTGTCAGAGAACGATATCCTCGGCCATGCGGTCGGTCCCGACGCGCCGGAACTCCACGCTTCCATCCTCCAACTTGACCATCAGCTTGCCGCTTTCTTCCAGTTTCTCGACAAGCAACTGGGTGCAGGAAACTTCTGGCTCGCACTCAGCGCGGATCACGGCGTGGCTCCGGTCCCTCGCGTCGTCCAATCCCTTCATGTCCCCGCCCTCGAAGTGGACCCGAAGGAATGGGCCACGAAGCTCGATGAGGAAATCGCTAAGCAAACAGGGAAACCCGGCAAGTACATCCTGAGTGTTAGCCTTCCCGTTGTCTCGCTAGATGTCGACGCATTCGGGGATACAGAAGAAGCGGATGCCGAACACATAGTCGCGCAAGCCCTCCTGAAGACAGGAGCTCTGCAAGCCTTCGCAAAGTCCGATCTCGCGCAGGGCAAGGTTCCGAACACCGCGATGGGCCGTAAATTTGCCAACAGCTACTCTCCTTACGGCCCCTGGTGGGTGATGGCGCGAACGAAGGCTTTCACCATTCCCGAAGAAGATGGCACCACCCACTTCTCTCCGTACAGCTACGACACGCATGTCCCGCTTGCCTTCTACGGTTCACCCTTCGAGCCCGGCGTGTATCGTGGCCACAGCGAACCGATCGATCTCGCGGTGACGCTCTCATCCCTGCTTGGCATCAACGCCCCGGCGGCCGCAACAGGCCGCGTACTCACGGAAGCGCTGAAGCCCACGCTCAAGGCGATGAATCCTGCGAAAGGAGAGTCTCATCTCGTAAAATAGACGAAGCCAATGAAAACTGACGCCAGCGCACCGCCAGAGACCGCCGAGTTCCGTGATCCGCTGCTCTTCGACATGAGTGTGAGTTTCTGCGGCATCACGTTGAAAAACCCGGTGATCGCCGCCAGTGGAACGTTTGGCTACGGCGTCGAGTTCGAGGATATCGTCTCCATCGAAAAACTTGGCGGCTTCGTCGCCAAAGGGCTGTCAAAAGAACCGATGCCCGGCAACCCACCGCCGCGACTCTGGGAAACCGCCGCCGGCATGCTCAACGCCATTGGCCTGCAGAACATCGGCGCCAAGGCATTCGTCGAAGAAAAATTGCCGCTGTTACGTAAACTCCACGACGCACCGGTAATCTGCAATGTATATGGCGCTTGCACCGCCGATTATGAAGAGACCATTCGGATATTGAACGACGGCGAAGGCATTACAGCCTACGAGTTAAACATCTCGTGCCCGAATACCAAGCGGGGTGGGATTGCATTCGGCAGCGACCGCGAATCGCTTTTGGAAGTCGTAGCCGCAGCCAAGGCGGCTGCAAAGCGACCTCTCATCGTAAAGCTTTCACCCAATGTCACGAGTATTCCGGCAATGGCGAAGGCTGCGCGCGATGCCGGCGCGGACGCGCTATCGCTGGTGAATACTTTCGTTGGCATGGCGATTGATCCCGAAACGCGAAAGCCACGGATCTCGAACGTCACCGCCGGCCTGTCGGGCCCGGCGATCAAGCCAATTGCATTGCGCATGGTCTACGAAGCCGTGCACAGCGTCGATATTCCAGTGATCGGCATTGGTGGTATCAGCACCGCCGAAGACATCATCGAGTTTCTGCTCGCAGGCGCGACGGCGATCGAAGTGGGCACCGCGAATTTTTGGGATCCCTGTGCCAGCGAACGCCTCGTCGATCAATTGGAAAAATGGTGCCTGGAACATCGTGTGCAGAAGATCACCGACCTGATCGGCGGGCTGATCCTGTCTTAAAACGTCCAGAGATCCGCAACCTTCGATCAGCCGATCAGCTTCGTGCGTAGTTCCTCCGGTAATTTTTCACGAATGTTTTCTGGCAGGCGATCGTGCAACGTCCGGGCTCCAGAACGTGCGGCCGCCACAACTACGACAGGCGCCGGCGTAGCGATCGCGACTAAAAGCCAAACTAACGCAGATAGCAGAAACCCTGCCATGGCGGCCAATTCGAGAATGAACGCGTGCTGGGGTACGAAGTGGCGAATCACCGCGAATGCCAACACAAAGACAAAGGCCGAAATTGTGGCCAGGGCCATGAGTGCGATGTCGATGCCGCGGTGAAGCTTTTGTCGTGACCGGCAATGGTCGCACTCGGCGAAATGACGCTCGTAGTCCTCGCGCATTTCTGGAGCCAACCCTGAGATGTCATATCGCCACCCGGCAAGAATATTGCCGACGACTCTATCGGTGCAATCGCTCATTCGCTAGAGAGTTACCGTTTGCAAGGGCCGGTCCTGGCGGGCCAGCATTAACTTGTTTCCAAAAAGACTGCCATGCCGATCCAAGGCACGTTCCGCCGCCGTACGTGCCACCTCCGGATGATTGTTCTGCTCCGAGAGGTGAGCAAGGATCAGGTACTCTGCTCCTCCATCATAGTCATTCGTGATGAAATCCGCGAGCGCGTCATTCGACAAATGGCCCACCCGCGACAGTACGCGTTGCTTCACCGACCACGGATACGGTCCAATCCGCAACATCTCCACGTCGTGGTTAGACTCCACTACGAGCATTTGGCAACCGCGTATATGGTCTTTGACGCTCGCTGGCATATAGCCCAAATCGGTAGCAATTGCGGCCTTCACACCTTCTGCCCGGAACGTAAAGCCCACCGGGTCGGCCGCATCATGCGGAATCGTAAATGGTGTCACCGCGATATCGCCGATTTGGAAGCTACGCCCCGACTCAAAGTTTTCTACGCGCTCCAGCCGGATCTTGTTCCCTTGGCTGTCGCGCGTCGCGCGTAAATACGCATGCTGAGTAGATGCCGTAAGAAACACGGGGATCCGCAGTTTCTTGGCCAGAACGTTGAGCCCATGTACGTGATCGCTATGTTCGTGGGTGATCAGGATGGCGCTCAGGCATGCCGGGTCGCAGCCGCAGGCAATGAGGCGTAGCAAGGTTTCTTTGCACGAGAGACCGGCATCGACCAGCAGGGTCGTCCGCGAACTGGCAACAACAGTGCTATTGCCCCGGCTACCACTCGCCAGGACGGTGATCGAGACTGCCATTCCCGAAGCATAACGGGAATCGAGGGACCATAATAGTAACTAAATCGTTAACTTGAGGAAATCCGCGGGAAAACAGGACGACTACTCGTTCGGCGTCCCGAAAATGTTGTTGATCATCTGACGCATATACGAACCGCCATACGCGCCCGGAACCGCGACGAGGGCGATGAGCACAGCACCCCACATCGAGGCTCGCGAAACCTGCTGTGGCCGCAGTAGCTTGTGCGCGATATCGGCGATCGGAACAAACGGCACGACTAGTAAAATCCAGCGCCACGGTGCCTCACGCTTCCAACATCCGAGGATCATGGTTGTCATCATGACCCAAAGAAAGGTCAGGCCCTGTTCCGGCACAAGAACATGAATTACAGCCGCCAGCGCACCGAAGATAATCCCAACCATCCAAACCGCGACGCCAGTTTTGTCTTGCGTCATGATCAGTACTTGTAGAACCCCCGGCCGGTCTTACGGCCCAGCCATCCAGCGTCAACCATCTTGATCAGAAGCGGACAAGGCCGGTACTTCGGATCTCCCAATCCCGCGAGCAGCACCCGCATAATGTCCAGGCATACATCGAGCCCGATGAAATCGGCAAGCGTTAGCGGTCCCATGGGATGCGCCATGCCAAGTTTGAAGACCTCATCGACGGCCTCTGGCGTGGCGACGCCCTCCATCACGGCATACATAGCTTCGTTCAGCAGCGGCATAAGCACGCGGTTCGAAACAAATCCCGGCGCATCGTTAACCTCAACCGGCGTCTTCTCAAGTTTCTCTGAGAGGGCTTTTACGTGCTGATAAGTCTCGTCGCTGGTTGCGAGGCCGCGAATGACTTCTATCAGTTTCATGACCGGCACGGGATTGAAGAAGTGCATCCCGATCACTTTATCGGGCCGCTTCGTGACCGCAGCGATTTTCGTGATGGAAATTGAAGAGGTGTTGGTAGCGAGGATTACTTCGGGACGGCAGATGGAGTCGAGGTCACGGAATAACTCCGACTTAATCTCAAACTTCTCTGACGCGGCTTCGACAACAATGTCGCACGCCGCAAGTTCCTTGCGATCGAGCGTGGGATGGATGCGTTTCGTTGCAGCTTCCCCCTGATCGGCGGTCAGCTTATTCTTAGTCACCTCGCGCTCGAGATTCTTCTTGATCGTCTGCAACCCGCGATCGAGAAATGGCTGTTGCACGTCGCAGAGAATGACTTCGAATTC
Organism: Acidobacteriaceae bacterium; assembly: GCA_003151155.1. Classification (GTDB taxonomy): domain Bacteria; phylum Acidobacteriota; class Terriglobia; order Terriglobales; family Acidobacteriaceae; genus Korobacter. The sequence continues at coordinate 30,499 of PLWX01000051.1, read as the reverse complement.
ACTTTTGGCGAAAACATGGGCAATCCCGTTGCCCATGGTGCCGGCGCCGATCACGCCAACTTTACGGATGTCCATGATTGCTTCTCCGGTAGGAAAGGAAACCCTAAAGTGTACCAGAGCGAATTGCGGCAGCTAGCTTTGCAGGTTGAAGGCCAGGGAGATCTCGTCGACGAGGATGGTATCTCCCGCCGCGAGCTCACGCTCGCCGAAAACGACTTCGCTGTTCACTCTCACCAGTTCAGGAGAGGCCGACTCCGCGATGAAATATTTGCCATCCCGACGGTAAATGATGGTTGCGATCTTAGGCGCGAACCATCGCAGCAATCGCACCTGGGCGTTTTCGTTGCGGCCGATTACGGTTTCATCGCTGGTTAGCTTATATTCCTGCTTATCCGTCTTGCCGCTCAATACCATCAGCGTGCCCAGCGGCTTATTGCTGGAACCTCCGAACACCGGCGGCGGTCCCGCTTCGCTCGTCACAACTTCGAGCGGGGGAGCAGCAGTTTGCGGCGTATCGGAAAACGAAAGAATGTGACGTCCGACGTGAATGGTGTCGCCATTCACCAACGCGGCACGGGAGACCTTTTGCCCATTTACGTAAGTGCCGTTGGTGCTGTCTTCGTCATACAACACGAAGCTGTTTCCTTCGGCTACGATTCGGGCATGATGTCCAGACACCGAAAGAGTATCAACCTGAATGGTATTGTCCGGAAGGCGGCCGATTGTCACGGGCGCACCTGAGATCTCGTACTCTCGAAGAACGACATTCTCGAGCTTTAGATCGAGTCTTGCCATTTCGGACTGTCCCCCCACAAGGCTCGTTTGTACCACGCCTGCTCAACAAAGCGCAGAACCAGACAAGTGATATTGTCTTCCCCGCCCTTCAAACGAGCGGCTTCGATCAGGGCATCGCACGCCACTTTCGGATTCGCCGCAGCCAGTAGGATCTTCAGAATCGCTTCTTCGCTGACATGCCGGGTAAGACCGTCGGTGGCGATCAGCAGAATGTCATCGTGTGCTGCCGCGAAATCGTCCAGGTCGGGCTCTACGTCATCCGATCCCAGGGCCTGTAGAAGAATGTTCTGCACCTCTGACCGGTCCGCCTGTTCTTTAGTGAGCAAACCGCGGCGGACATGCTCCGCGACGAGAGAATGATCATTGGTGAGTTGCTCAATCTTGCCATCGCGAATCAAGTAGACGCGCGAGTCACCAACATGTCCCACGCTGAAGAAGTCGCCTTCGACTAAGACTGCCGCGATTGTCGATCCCATCCCCGAATGGCCCGGGGACTTTTCGGAGGCCTCACGGATCGCTCGATTCGCCAGGCTGATCGAAGCCCCCACTGATTTCGCCCGTGGAGTGCGATCGCCACTTGCGTCAACCGGTTGCTCCCCGGTTTTACGCTCTGCCTGGTCTCGGAAATAAGCCAGCACCGCATCGACGGCAACCTTGCTGGCAACTTCACCCGCGGCCTGCCCACCCATGCCATCGCAAACCACAAAAATGCCATGGCGCGTGTCATAGCCGAAGTTATCTTCATTATTTTCGCGGACACATCCCACGTCGGATCGTCCTGCGACTTCCAGAAGTAGTGCCATAGGCCTCAAAACGGAAATGCGGAGCAGCGCAATCCTAACTCAACTGGTTAGATTGCGGAAATGATCTTGAAGCCCAGTAGTAACTAGCCAGCCCGACGGTACTCGTGTCGATAGTTCATGCCCGGACGTACAACAAAGAAAAAGCCGCCGCAATCGCGACGGCCCGTGCAAACTCTTGTCTCTAGTGAGCGCCAGTGCTCCGGGCGGAAACCCGAGAAGCTACCTGCAAACGAACCTCGGCGCGTTTCACAGCGTTCAGAGCGCGTTCGTAGTCGAGTTCCGGCCCGTTTGCGCGAAGTCGCTCTTCCGCACGAGACTTCGCTTCCTGCGCTCGTCCCAAATCGATATCCTCGGGTTTCTCAGCGCTTTCCGCCAGGATCGTCACTTTGTTCGGCAACACCTCGGCGAATCCCCACGCCACAGCAAGATAGTTGGTCGTACCGTGAGCAGTGTAGCTGATCTCCCCGATCGCCAGCTCGGTGATCAGCGGAGCATGCCCGGGCAGGATGCCGATGTACCCGTTCTTCGCGGGGATCTGCATCTGCTCGGCCACGTCCTTCAACACCATCTTGTCGGGCGTGACGATTTCGAATTCGAACGTGTCAGCCATAGTTTATGCGTGCGCCTTCATCTTTTCCGCGGCTTCCAGCACCTCGTCAATCGTGCCCTTCATGTAGAAAGCCTGCTCTGGCACGTCGTCGTGTTTGCCTTCGAGGATCTCGCGGAAGCTGCGCACCGTGTCTTCGATCTTCACATAACGTCCCGGGAAGCCGGTGAACTGTTCGGCAACGTGGAACGGCTGCGAAAGGAAGCGCTGGATCTTACGTGCGCGGGATACGGTGAGCTTCTGGTCTTCGCTCAATTCGTCGATACCGAGAATCGCGATGATGTCCTGCAGGTCCTTGTAGCTCTGCAGAATGCCCTTCACGCCCTGTGCGACTTCGTAGTGCTCTTGTCCAACGATGCGCGGATCGAGAATGCGCGACGTCGAGCCGAGCGGATCGACGGCGGGATAGATTCCGATTTCCGTCAATGCACGCGAGAGCACGGTGGTCGCGTCCAAGTGAGCGAAGGTGGTGGCCGGCGCGGGATCGGTAAGATCGTCGGCAGGCACGTAAATCGCCTGCACCGAGGTTACAGAGCCCTTCTTGGTCGAAGTAATGCGCTCCTGCAACTCGCCCATTTCCGACGCCAAGTTCGGCTGATAGCCCACGGCGGAAGGCATACGGCCAAGCAGCGTGGAGACTTCGGAACCCGCTTGTGTGAAGCGGAAGATGTTATCGATGAAGAGTAGCGTGTCGGTGCCTTCGACGTCGCGGAAATACTCGGCAACCGTCAGCGCCGTGAGTGCGACGCGCAGACGCGCTCCTGGGGGCTCGGTCATCTGGCCGTAGACCAGGGCGGCTTTCGACTTGCTGGGATCGCCCGGAGTAATGACGCCCGCTTCGGTAAATTCCAGCCAAAGATCGTTACCCTCGCGGGTACGTTCGCCGACGCCGCCAAACACGGAGAATCCACCGTGCTGCTTGGCGACGTTGTTGATGAGTTCCTGAATGACGACCGTCTTGCCGACACCGGCACCACCGAACAATCCGATCTTGCCGCCCTTCAAGAAGGGCTGGATCAAGTCGATGACCTTGATGCCGGTCTCGAACATTTCGGCCGAGGTCGCTTGCTCGTCGAAAGCCGGGGCCTGACGGTGAATCGGATCGCGCCGCTCGGTCTGGATCGGTCCAAGCTGATCCACCGGTTCGCCGATAACGTTCATCACGCGACCGAGAGTTCCGCGGCCCACGGGCACGCTGATCGGGCCCCCCATGTCAATGGCTTTCATGCCGCGCACCATACCTTCGGTGGGCTCCATGGCCACGCAACGCACGCGGCCTTCGCCGAGATGCTGCTGGATCTCAAGCACGACGTTGATCGGTTGCGGCGTGTCGAAACCATCGCTCACGACGCGCACCGCGGTGTAGATCAGCGGAAGCTTGCCTTCGTCGAACTGTACGTCGACGGCCGGTCCCGCGATCTGGATGACGTGTCCAATATTTTCTGCCATATAAACCTTTGTTCTCCGCAAACCGGCGCGCTACAGCGCTGCCGCTCCGCTGACAATCTCGATAATTTCCTTGGTAATCGCTGCCTGGCGTGCGCGATTCATCACCAGCGTGTACGAATCGATCATCTCGCCGGCATTGCGGGTCGCCGAATCCATCGCCGTCATACGGGCAGCGTGTTCCGCGGCCACCGACTCCAGCATGGAACGGAAGATCTGCGCCGTCACATATTTGGGCAACAAGGAAGCAAACAGTTCGTTCGGCGGCTGTTCGTAGATGTAGTCCACCTGCGAGGTGCCGAACTGCGCTGCTTTTTTGTCGATCTCAGTGGTGTCGCGCCCATGCACGCCGACGCCCGCTTCTTTGGCGGCCTCAATAGCGCGCTTGCGCTCTTCCTGACTGAGTTCTTCGGCCTGCGCGATATCGCGTTCCCCGATCTCAGGAACCGGCAGGATCCGTTCCACCACGAGCCGTTGCGCGATCATCGACTTGAACTCGTTGAAGATCAAATAGACGGCATCGACCTGCTCATCTGCGTAGCGCTGAATGATCTTTTCGGCGATCTCCTGAACGTCTTCGAATGTGACCTTATTAAGCACGCCGATGTGTTCCGCCGTGATCTGGATATTGCCCGCACGTGTTGCGGAATCTGGCTTCGCCACCTGATAACGCCGGCGAAGGAAATCTCTGCCCTTACGGCCGATTGCTTCGATATCAACGGTCTTGTCGCCGATGCCACCCAGGAACCGCATCGCCGACTTCAATATGTTGGCGTTGAACGCGCCCGCGAGACCGCGATCGCCGGTCACAACGATCAACAGGATGCGCTTCTCTTCGCGACGCGCGAGCAGAGGATGCAGCGGCTTCCCAGTATCCTCATCCATCGTCTCAGCGCGGCTCACCAGCGATTTCAGCACGTTGGTCAGCATCTGCGCATACGGACGCGCCGCGAGAGCACGTTCCTGTGCTCTTCGCAGCCGTGCGGCCGAAACCATCTTCATCGCGCGCGTGATCTGCCGCGTATTTTTCACGCTGCGGATGCGCCGCTTGAGATCGAGAATGCTTGCCATCGCTTATGCCTTGGCCTTTGCCGTCTTTCGTTCGGACACGAAGCGTTCCTTGGCGTCTTTAATCGTCTTCGTCATGTCCGCCTTGATCGCATCATCGAGGGCTTTCTTTTCCTCGATCGTTCGGAACAATTGAGGATTCGCGTTCTCCACGTAGGCGTAGAGCGCCTTTTCAAACGGACGCACTTCGTTCACTTCGAGATCGTCCAGCAAGCCGGTGGTTCCAGCGAAGATGATCGTGATCTGCTTGGAGAACGGAAGCGGCTCATATTGCGCCTGCTTTAGGACTTCTACAAGACGCTGACCTCGGCTCAACTGCGCCTGGGTTGCTTTGTCGAGATCGCTACCGAACTGCGAGAAGGCGGCGAGTTCGCGGTACTGCGCAAGATCGAGTTTCAGACTGGAACCGACCTGTTTCATGGCCTTGATCGCCGCCGAAAATCCTACGCGGCTTACTGACAGGCCTACGTTGACCGCCGGACGCACGCCTGAGTTGAACAAATCGGTTTCGAGGTAGATCTGGCCGTCGGTAATCGAGATCACGTTGGTCGGAATGTACGCCGAAACGTCGCCTGCCTGGGTTTCAATGATTGGCAGCGAGGTGATGGAACCGCCGCCGAGTTTGTCGCTCAACTTCGAGGAGCGCTCGAGCAGACGGCTGTGAAGATAGAACACATCGCCGGGGTACGCTTCACGGCCCGGAGGGCGCCGCAGCAGCAAGGAAATCTCGCGATAGGCCGCCGCCTGCTTTGAAAGATCGTCGTAAATCACCAGGGCGTGGCGTCCACTGTCGCGGAAGAACTCGGCAATCGCGGTTCCGGAATACGGAGCCAGGTATTGCATTGGCGCCGGATCGCTGGCCGAGGCCACGACGACGATGGTGTAGTCCATTGCGCCGTTGTCTTCCAGAGTCTTCACCACCTGCGCCACGCTCGACCGTTTCTGGCCGATCGCGACGTATACGCAGATCAGGTTCTTGCCTTTGTTGTTGATGATCGCGTCAAGCGCGACCGCGGTCTTGCCGGTCTGACGGTCGCCGATGATCAATTCACGCTGGCCGCGGCCGATCGGGATCATGGCGTCGATAGCTTTCAATCCCGTCGCCATCGGCTCGCGTACCGGCTGACGATCGATAACACCGGGAGCGATGCGCTCGACCGGGAGCGTCTTGTCAGTGTTGATTGGCCCCTTGTCGTCGATGGGGACACCGAGTGCATTGACTACTCGACCGATCAACGCGTCGCCGACAGGGACGCTCATGATCTTCTTGGTGCGCTTAACCTCGTCGCCTTCTTTGATCTCGTAGGCTTCGCCGAGCAGAACCACGCCGACCTGGTCTTCTTCCAGATTCATCGCGATGCCCGCAATGCCATGCGGGAACGACAACAACTCCCCTGCCATGACTTTGTCGATGCCGTAGACGCGGGCGATACCATCGCCCACTGACATTACCGTGCCAACTTCATCCACCGCGATCTTGGTTTCGTAGTTCTCGATCTGTTCGCGGATCAGTTTTGTGATTTCGTCTGCTTTGATCTGAGCCATATTTGCTTTGTCTCTTCGCGGCTGCCTGTGCAGCCAGGTTCTTGGGGCGCGCTAGTTCGCGCTGAGTTGCTCCCGGATCTTCGCCAACTGGCCTTGAATCGATCCGTCATACACCGTGCTGCCAATGCGAATCACCGCACCACCCAGCAGGCTATCTCTGGTTTTGTATCGCGCGCGCACCTTCTTGCCGGCCACGCGCTCAATCTGCTGCTCGATGTCGTGTTTCGCCTGCGGACCTAATTCGTGAACGCTGGTGATCTCGGCATCTGCAAAGCCCATGCGCGAGTTCAATTCAAGCTCGAATTGGCGGGCGATCAGCGGCAGGTTGCGAATGCGTCCGTGATCAATCAGCACCGCGATAAAGTTGCGAACGATCCTGGAAATGCCGGCCTGCGCGACGAGCGCATCGAGAATCGCGCGCTTTTGCTCGATCGCAATCGATGGATTTTCCCAGACCTTGCGAAGATCAGGGCTGTCGGCGCTCATCGCGACGACACCATTGAGATCGCGCACCGAAGCCGCGACGTCCATCTTGAGATCAAAAACTGCATCGGCGAGGGCGCGGGCGTACCGCATATTAACGGATGCCATCTATCGCCCGTCCTTTCCAAGTTGCGCTACAAAGTTGCGAACCAGCGACTCGTCGGTCGCTGAATCGATCTGAAACTTTCGAGCAGCCAGATCGACCGCGAGATCAGCAGCAAGGGCCTTTAAATCGCGACGCGCCTGACGTCCGGAGGCTTCAATTTCCTGCTCGGCTGCGACGAGGATTCGTTTCGCATCGGCTTCTGCCGCGGCACGTATCCTGCCCTCTTCGGCAGCCGACTCTTGTTCTGCCGAGGTCCGAATTTGCGCCACCTCACTGTCCAGCTTCGACAATCTCGACTCGATGTCGCTGAGCCGGCGCTTTGCATCTTCGCTGGCGGCCCGCGCTTCCAGAATGCCGTGCTGAATCGCCTCGTTCCTCGTGCGGAAGTAATTCGGCAACTGCGATTTCATTAAAGCGGCAATGGCCACAAAGATGATCGCGAAATTGATGAACATTGCGATCCAATAAGCCGTTTCGATACTGACGCCGGTGTGCTCCGCGATCCACTTCACCGACGATGAGTGCTTCAAGCCTGTAGTCTGATCTTTTTCTTTGGGCTCTTCGCCTTCTGAAATCTTCGTTTCCTTTACGAGTTCGCGCCCTAGCCCCGCATTCGAATTATGGGACTCGGAGCCCTGCGCCGAGGCCGGTTCGGCTGTCTTAGGTTTCGCTTCTAGTGCGTGTGCAGCCCCAAAGGACAGAACCGCAAAGGCAGTCAGCACCAGTAAAAAAGAATGGAAATATTTTTTCATGATCGGCCGCCAAGCACCGGACGCGTCCCAACGCTGGCAGGCCGCAGCAATGCACTCACAATTTCATTCGCCAGGCGTTCCGCTTCCGCTCGCAGACTGGCCTGCGCCGTCGCCGCCTCAGTCTGGATACCCTTGCGCGCCTCCGCTACCTTGGCTTCGGCGCGGTTTCTCGCTTCCGAGATCGCATGCGCGCGCGCCTGGTCGGCATGTTTTCGCCGCTCTTCCTGCACTTTGTAAATCGCAGTTCGCGCATCGCGCAGCTTCTGCTCGTATTCGGCAGTTTTTGCCTCGGCCGCTGCGATGTCGGCCCGCGCCTTCTGCACTGCACCTTCGGTACGCGCATGTCGCTCTGCCAAGACTTTCTGCAGCGGAACATGTACGAGTACGTGGTACAAGGCGTACAAGGTCAGCAGGAGCACAATGGTAGGGATGGCTCCGAGCAGTAATTGGCCTAGTTGTTTGAGAATCAGGTCCATTCTTTGTTGATTGAGTCCTATGACAGAAGAAAAATAGAGGACTGAAACACATTAGTGTACTGTTTACCCACCTATGGCGTCAAACCGCTCAGCCTCAGTGTTTTCAGTGAGATAGCGAATCAGGAATACCACCTCTGAGGGATGCCGCTATGGCTCCTCTCGCCAATTTGAGAACCTACCCTCGAGTTCGCTTGACATGACATCAGATGGGGGTAGCATGGATATATCACCTCCGATCCACTTCAGGATCGAACAGGCCTGAGGCCAAGGAAATGTCACCGCTCCTTGGCAGCAGGCCCGTTTTATGTTGCCTGCTATCATCCCCCTGAACGTGATGGCGAAAGTTTTCTTTTTCCTTCTATTGATTTTTGCTGCTTCCCCTTGGGCCTCCCCACCTATCGCCCTCCTCTGCGGCCTGATCTTTGCCTTCCTTGCAAATCACCCGTACGCCACGCAATCTAAGGACATCACGAAATACCTGCTCCAGGCCTCTGTCGTTGGCCTCGGTTTTGGAATGAACTTGCAGCAGGTGATACGCGCGGGGCGCTCCGGATTTATCTATACAGCCCTCGGTATCACGTTCGCTATGCTTTGCGGATGGGCATTGGGCAAGGCACTCAAGGTGGAACCGCGTCACGCCTTCTTGATCTCGACCGGCACGGCAATTTGCGGTGGCAGCGCCATCGCGGCTGTAGGTCCGGTTGCCCACGCGACCGATGATGAGATGTCGGTATCGCTGGGAACGATCTTCATCCTGAATTCGGTCGCACTCCTGATTTTTCCGATCATCGGCGGGAAACTGCACTTGACGCAGAATCAGTTCGGGCTGTGGGCGGCTCTCGCGATTCACGACACCAGTTCGGTCGTTGGTGCCGCCGCGAAGTACGGCACCATCGCTCTGGCCATCGGCACGACCGTGAAACTCGCACGCGCTTTGTGGATTGTTCCCATGACGCTGGGCACCGCGGCCGTGGTCCGACGAGAGAACAAGTCATCGGACGAACACGTGGAGATCCAGTGGCCCTGGTTCATCCTGTTTTTCTGTCTCGCCGCGGTCGCAAATACGTATCTCACGCGCGGGGCGCCCATCTACCACGCGATCAATTACGTGGCGAAGCTTGGCCTCGATGCAACTCTCTTCCTGATCGGCGCCAGCCTCGCTCCGGCGTCGCTTAAACGCGTAGGGGTACGTCCGCTGCTGCACGGAATCATTCTTTGGCTGATTGTTGGAAGTTTAAGCTTGTTGCTGATTCGCAACGGCTGGATCAGTATTTAGCCAGTCTTTTTCGTAACAACATATTCTTTGACCTTGCGCACTACCGACTCGGGCGCTTCCACCTCGAGATGCACGTTGTCACCGCGATATTGCCGCTTCACGATTCGCGCTTTCGACTCCAGAAGCGCGAGCGCTTTACCATCGGACTGCGGGATTCGCAGTTTCACTGACTGCACCGCATCCTCAGTAATTGCGGCATCAATCGCCGCGAGCAGACTTTCCAGACCGATTCCTTTCGCTGCGGAGACGTGCACAACATTCGCACTGTCGAGCAGCGCATGCCGCTTCGAATCGGGCAGCAGGTCGACCTTGTTCATCACGTGAATCTGGGGCTTGTCCTGTACTCCAAGTTCGCCGAGCACTTCTTCCACCTGTCGCTGCTGCTCGAGTGCCACTGGGCTTGTCGCATCGGCGACGTGCAGTAGCAGCGCTGCCCGCTGCACCTCTTCTAGGGTGGCGCGAAATGCCGAAACTAGGGTCGTCGGCAAATTGCGAATGAAACCCACTGTGTCTGACAGCAACAGCTGACGCTTCGAGGGCAGCGTCACCCCACGTAACGTCGGGTCCAGAGTGGCGAACATCTGCGACGAAGCGTAGACACCCGCCTTCGTCAGGGCATTGAAGAGCGTCGATTTGCCTGCATTGGTGTATCCAACCAACGCGACAACCGCCACCGGTACGCTCTCGCGCCGCGCCCGCTGCTGGCGGCGGATGCGGCGCACGTCTTCCAACTGCTTCTTGACGATCTTGATCCGGCGATTGATTTTTCGCTTGTCGGTCTCAAGTTGCGTTTCACCCGGCCCTCGGGTTCCAATGCCGCCGCCTAACTGCGACATCTCCACGCCCCTGCCACCCAGCCTCGGCAACAGGTATTCCAGTTGCGCTAATTCCACCTGCAACTGACCTTCACTGGTTCGTGCATGTCGCGCAAAGATGTCGAGGATCAGCTGGGTGCGATCAATCACCCGCACGTGGATGTCACGTTCGATATTCCGCTGCTGCGAAGGCGATAGATCGTGGTCGAAAATTACAAGATCGGCTTCGGTCGAGGCGATCGCGCCCTGCAACTCTTCCAGTTTGCCGCTTCCGATCAACGTCGCGGGATCCGGGCGATCACGTCGCTGCAGCATCTCGCCCGCAACCGAAGCGCCGGCGCTGCGCGTCAGCTCTCGCAGTTCCTCCAGCGCATCTTCGGGCAAAGCTTCGGAGTGTGCGTCGGCCGCGGACACTGCGGCAGCCGCATTACGCGCGATTTTCGCACTCGGTGGTAGGGGAGATTGCGCTTCGGACTTACGCTCCGGCGGCCCATTGCGAAACCGCCGGCTCGAAAATTCCACGCCAACCAGAAAGGCCCGTTCCTGCTGCGGCCCGGTCGTCGCGTTACGTTCGCGCTGCGCCTCGTATGCCAAAACTAGCGAGTTCTCGTCGCTACCCGGTCGCTTACGGCGGGCGATACTAACCTTCCGTTTGTGCTGCCGGCGTCGTCGCGCCAACCGGCCTCACGTCCGCGTGCCGCACCTCGCCGCCATGTGCCGGTCTCGGCAACACCACGGTAGATATCGCATGCTTGAAGATCAGCTGTTCCTGGTTGTTGGTATCCAACACGACGGAATACTTGTCGAAGGAACGAATACGGCCAGTCAGCTTCACCCCACTCAGGAGGTAAATCGTGACAATCGTTTTGTCTTTCCGGGCCGTGTTGAGAAATGAATCCTGAATGTTTTGTGCGGGCTTGTTTTCCATAATTCGCCTTCCTTCTTCTGGTCAGCCCAGCCCGGTTCTCGTCTCCGCTACGCCCTTTCGGAGCTCTCCCGGGTCTGTGATGTGGTCTGCACTCTCACGCCGTAAAAAATGCGACAACGCGAGCACATGTACGATACGGCTCCCCTCGCGCAAATGCAACTTTTCGGCCAGCTGAACCAGGCTGTTTTACAATGCGCTTGCACCGTTCTGGGATGGACGTCCCAGTCCGATAAACGTTTCAATTCACCGGTGTTTCCCGAGGAGATCTCATGATCGCCGCATATTTAGCCGCTATTCCGACCCCACAGCTGAACTTAGAGGCGGGCCAGGCACTCTTGCTTCTCCTCATTCGCTGGGTGCATTTCATCGCGGGAATTACCTGGGTCGGACTCCTCTATTATTTCAATCTCGTGAACACGCCACTGCTGAAGACCGCTCAACCCGGCGAAAAAGGCTTCGTCGTCACCCAGCTGATGCCTCGCGCCCTCTGGTGGTTTCGATGGGCTTCGGTTGTCACGGTTCTCGCGGGTGTCTGGTATTGGTCCAGCATCGTTGTCAGCGATGCTAACAACGCCGCAGTAAAGCCGGGTGCCGCGATGGGGAGCTTTTTCGGTATCTGGACCGTGGCCTTCATTCTGGAAATGGGCATTCTTATGTCGCCTGCCGAGGTCCTTAAGAAAGGCCCGGTGCTCACCGTGTTCATGACGATCATCATCGTCGCCGCGGCCTTCTTCTATATTTCTCTCAATCAGCATGGCTGGGAGAGCAATCGCATGCTCGCGATCGGCGTCGGGGGAGGCATGGGCTGGTTCATGATGCTCAATGTTTGGGGACTATTGTGGCGCATGCAGAAGAAGATCATCCGTTGGACGACGATCAATCTCGCCAACGGCACTCCGTTGCCGCCAGAAGCTCAGAAAGCCGCACGCCTCTCATTCCTCGTTTCCCGCATCAATTTCGTGCTGTCGTTCCCGCTCTTGCTTCTGATGGGCGTGGCCTCACATTACCCGCTGTTCGCGAATGTGAGGTAGCAGAGCTGCACGCGCGAGCCGTTCTCAGGTCAGAGATGTACCTTGGCAGCCTGCTTTTCTTGTTACAATTTTGGCTCCGATGTCCGAGATCACTACCACCGTCGCGCCCGTTCCGATGCTCGATCTCAAGCGGCAATTCGCGTTGATTCGCGAAGAAATCTATGCCGCCATCGAGGAGGTCTGCGAGTCGCAACACCTTGTACTCGGGGAAGCGGTGCAGGCCTTCGAGCGCGAATCTGCCAGCTTCCTCGGGGCCAAGGCGGCTGTCGGCTGCGCCTCAGGCACGGACGCTCTGTGGCTCGCCCTTGAATCGTGTGGCGTGGGCGCCGGGGACAGCGTCATCACAACTTCTTTTAGTTTCTTCGCCACCGCCAGTTCGATCATCCGCTGCGGCGCGCGTCCGGTTTTCGTCGACATTCATCCCGACACACTGAACCTCGACCCGGGCCAAGTCGAAGCCAAGCTCTATTCAGCAGGCGCCGCGGCGGTCAAGGCCTCGATGCCGGTGCATCTCTACGGGCAGTGTGCGGACATGGATCGCTTCGAGCGGTTCAGCCGTGACCACAGCCTGAAGATCGTCGAAGATGCCGCGCAAGCCTTCGGAGCCAGCTGGCGGGGACGCCGTGCCGGAACCTTGGGGCACGCCGCAGGATTTAGTTTCTATCCAACCAAGAACTTGAGCGCTTTCGGAGACGGTGGACTCGTAACCACCAACGATGCGGAGATGGCCGATCATGTACGCCGGTTGCGCAATCATGGCAGCCGAGTGCGCTACTACCACGAGGAAATCGGTTGGAATAGCCGGCTGGACTCGATTCAGGCCGCTGTGCTGCGTGTAAAACTGAAGTATCTCGACCGGTGGAATGCGCGGCGGCGAGAGATTGCCGCCCGATACGACCAGATGCTGGTCGATTGCCGTCTCGCGGCGCCTGCGTCTCGCGGCGGCTGGGCTGCGAAAGAACCTGTGCGCCTGCTGTGCACGTTGCCGCAAGCTCACCATATCTATCACCAATACGTGATTCGCGTGAAGCGCCGCGACGAACTCCGTCCGTTCCTCACCGCTCGCGGCGTTGGCAGCGAAGTCTACTACCCGGTTCCGCTACACATGCAGGATTGTTTCAGCTATCTCGGCTATCGCGAAGGGGACCTGCCCCACACCGAACTCGCCGCCAAAGAGGTGCTGGCTCTTCCGATATTCCCCGAGATTACCGACGACGAACAGCAACGCGTTGTCGATGCGTTGCGAGAGTTCTACCGCTAGCAGGAGATCACTTTCCCAACGCCGCGAGTTCACGCTTAGCATCGTTGGCTAGCGCGAAATCGGTATCGGCGTGCTTCCAGATTTCTAATAGCTGCTGGTAGCTTTTCGCCGCTGCCGTCTTATCAAATTGCGCTTGTGCCCTCGCCGTGCCCAACAAACACAGCGCGTAGTCTGGTGCTTGCCCTCCACCTGCGCCTTCGCCGACGGTCGCGCCGCGGTATCGTAAGCATGGCCGATAATCGTTGACTGCCTGCTCCGGATGACGCGCTTCTAGAGAAGCCGCTCCGAGCAATTGCGGTAGCTTTGAAACCAGGGGATAAGCCGCGGCTGGCTCGAGGATCCGCGCCACGTCATCGTAATGACGCTGCGAAAGGGCGATGGCGGCCTTCACCTCGGGGAGAAAGACCTGGGTCACCAGCGTGTTCATTGGCTGTTCCGCCGCCACCCGTTCCATTTCTTTCAGGGCCGCCGGGCCGTCGCCGCATAACGCCATTCCGAGTGCAGCTTGTGGCACAGTGACTGCCGATCGATCGGTTGCCAACGCGCGGTGCGCCGCTTCGCGTGCACCCGCACAATTTCCAATCAGCGCGGTGTAAGTCGCTTCGATCGCATAGATGCTACCGGCGGTATCGGCCAAGTGTTGCTGTTCGGCGCGTTGTGCCGCATGTTCCCAATGCTGGTCGGCCTCTCGTATCCGGCCTGCATCAAAGTACAGGCCAGCAGTCGTCGTCTCTACCGCAAAACCGTCGGGGCGCCCGGCCGTCTTGGCCATACCCGTTTCCCAGTCAGCACGCCCACGAAGGTAACCGTCTGTCGCCACAGCGGACAGGAAATTGATATCGTCCCCACCGCCTTGTGCCGCTCCTTCTTGCAACAGACGCTCGCCTTCTTCCATCTTGTCGATGCTGATGTACGCGCTCGCTGCGTTGTTGGCCGCCACGTTGTCCCACTTCGCGATTTCCCAAGTCTTCTTGAAGCCGTCCGCCGATTGCTCAAGTTCACCTACTATTCCGTACGCCGTGGCGAGGTTATTCCAGGCGGCTGCATCACGCGGGTAGGTAGTTACAAATAACTTGTAGGACTCTAACGCTTTCGGCATGTCGCCCTGTTGCAACGCATACTGCGACTCGATGTACATCCGTTCGCGTTCGGTTACGTGCTCGCGCAAATCGTAAGCCTTCTTCAACAACTCCAGGGACTTGCTTGCCGAGCCCACATTGCCGTAGACCACGCCGAGCCTCGCCAACGCCATCGCAAAGGTAGGATCGAGTTGAATCGCCTGCTTGTAAAAAGATTCCGCTTGCGGAAAATCTCGTCCGATTCGGTGCTGGTCCTCGCCAAGCGAGAAGGCATGAAACGCCTGCAGAGACGAGGTCGTAACATTGGTGTACGGCGTCGAGAGCTTCTGAATCGATGCCATCGATTCGCCGAGATGCGCGCGCAATGCGGTTGCCGCTGTCGAAACCGCTTTGAGGACAGTCGTCTTGTCGGGAGCAGTCTCCTGCTCGCGCGCAAAGATTTCGCCAGTGGAACAGTTCACTGCATTGATCGAAATCACATACGAACTGCCCAAGCTTGCGATGGTGCCGGCGAGATACGCCTTCACACCCAATCGCTGACCGATCTGCTGGGCCAATTCTCCGGTAATCTTCTGATCCTTCGATTGCCCCAAATACTGCAGGTTATTGTGCAGTTCCGCGTCGCTTACCAACTGAAGCATTGGCGACTGCTCTAACTGGATCGCCAGGGCCTCTTTCAGCGTGGCGTCGAACACAGGGTCACCCGTCTGGTTGGTGAAGTCGGCGAGGATCAGCTGATCCTTATCTGTCAGTTCCGGCGCTTTTCGCTGGCTTCGCCAATAAAACACACCTGCAAGGAGCGCTACGATCACCACTGCAATCGGACCCACAACCTTCCACGGAACGGACTTCGACGGTGCCGCTGTCACTTCTGAAGGTGGATTGACCGCCGCCGTCTTGTGCGTGGAGTCCGAGGCAACCGCAACCGCCGCACCGCCCACCGATTGGGATTGAGAAGGTGCGGATGGAGGCTCTCCGTGTGATGCAAGTTGCGACGGGGAACTTCCCGCGGAGGCACTCGAACCAGATCGCGAAGAAGAAGAGGTGCGCCCGGTTTCCGAATCTCGTTTTAGCCGCTGCAGATCCGAACGCAGATCCGACGCATGCTGGTAGCGCAGATCTTTGTCTTTCTCCAGCAAACGCAGGATCACGTCATCCAATTTCGGCGGGATGTTTGGATTCAAACGCATCGGCGGCACTGGATCAGTCGATAGTATTTCCGAACAGATGACGGCCGAACTTTCACCACGAAACGGAATATCTCCAGTCGCCATTTCGTAGAGCACTGCTCCAAATGAAAACAAGTCGGTACGTGCATCCAGTTCGCGTGCTCGCACCTGTTCCGGAGACATGTACGCCGTTGTTCCGATCATCGTCCCAGGACTGGTCAAGTGCTGCTGCGCCCCTGCGGCGAGCCCGGAGCTGGTCACGCCGGCATCTTCGAGCGCTACTTTTGCCAGGCCAAAGTCCAACACCTTGGCATGACCGCGCTTGGTTATGAAGATGTTCGCTGGCTTGATGTCGCGATGAATGATTCCCTGGGAGTGAGAGGCGTCCAACGCATCGGCAATCTCGATCGCCATCCCCAGCAACAACTCCGTGTCCAACGGTCTGCCGCTGATGCGGTGTTTGAGCGTCATGCCATCGAGAAACTCCATGACGATGAAAGTGTGGTCTTCGTGCTTGCCGATCTCGTAGATCGTACAGATATTGGGATGGTTCAACGCGGACGCAGCGCGCGCCTCGCGGCGGAATCTCTCTAACGCTTGCAGGTCCTTTGAAACGTTATCGGGCAGGAATTTGAGAGCGACAAACCGTCGCAGCTCAAGGTCCTCGGCTTTGTAGACGACGCCCATGCCGCCACCGCCGATTTTTTCGATGATCCGGTAATGTGAGACGGTCTGGTCGATCATTCGCGCGAGGTAAGCATGGTATGTGCAATGGCCAGGATCGTCAACGGAAACTGCACTGGAAGCTCTACTCAGCCGCGACGCGGATGTCGCGACTCTCCAGTACACGCTTGGGAAAGCCCGATCGCGTCACATGCAACATCGCCTTACCAATCTGCCGCGTCGTTAATACCTCGTTCGGCAGTGCCCACCGCAATATCGGAAGGAACGGTTTCGATGCCGCATAGAACAGGCGATAAAGCCGAGTTCGCGATGTGATCCCGTCGAGCGGTTGAATGATGCCGGGACGAAACATGTAAGCGCCCGCAAATGGCAGCCGGAGTAAAGCATTTTCCGTTTTGCCTTTCACCCGCGCCCACATAACGCTCCCGCGCTCTGAGCTATCGGTTCCCTGACCGGACACATAGATGAATGTCATTGCCGGATTCAATCGACTGAGAGCTTCTGCAGCCGCCATGGTGAGTTGATACGTCACCCGCTCGTAATCAACTTCCTTCATCCCACTCGAAGTCTGGCCGAGACAGAAGAAGCATGCGTCAAAGCCGGTCAATTGATCGGCGATCTTTTCGCACTGGAACAGGTCCGCGTGCACGACTTCTTTCAATTTCGCATTTTTTATTCCGGTCGCCGTGCGTCCGAGCGTCTGCACCAACTCAACCGCCGGGTCCGCTAGACATTCGCGCAACACGCCTTGCCCAACCATTCCTGTGGCACCGAATAAAAGCACTTTCATTCCTTCGCCTTTCCTACCTCGAACTCCGCGACCAATGGCAGATGATCGGAAGCGATCAGTGCCTCTCGGCTTCGGTGCAAACGAGTCGCCGCGATCTTATATCGGAGACCGGGGCCAAAGAGTCCTGAGACGATGAAGAGGAGAGCGACCGCGATCGCGATCCAGAAAACCTGTCGAGACTGTCATCCCCGCCAAAAGATGTGGGATCTATAAAAACTCCGCCACCCCTTAGATGCCGAAGTCGGGGCGAGTGCTCCGACCTTGAATTGCGTCGCCCCAGAGCACCTGCCGTCTTGAGGGCGCAGCAGTTAGAATGAAATCATCATGGCCGACGCGTTCATACTGGGCATTGAGAGTTCCTGCGACGAAACTGCCGCAGCGGTGATCCGCAATGGCGAGCAGATTCTCTCGAGCGTGGTGTTCTCGCAAATCTTCACCCACATGCCTTATGGGGGCGTCGTTCCTGAACTCGCCTCGCGCGAACATTTAAAAGCCATCGTTCCCGTAGTGCGCAAGGCTATCGAAGACGCCGGCCGGAGCTACGACAACATTGACGCTATCGCGGTCACCCGCGGGCCCGGGCTCACGGGCGCGCTTCTCGTGGGTATCAGCTACGCAAAAGCATTATCGTTCGCACTCGATAAACCACTCATCGGCGTGAACCATCTCGAAGGCCACATTCACGCGGTGCTGCTCGAACTCCGCCAGCACGGCCACCACCAGGTGCAGTTCCCGGTGCTTGCGCTCGTAGTCAGCGGCGGCCACACCCATCTCTACCTGGCGGAGGAAAAGGATGCCGCGTGGACTTACCGCGACATCGGTCACACCCGCGATGATGCCGCCGGCGAAGCTTTCGACAAGGTTGCAAAGCTGTTAGGACTCGGGTATCCGGGAGGGCCGATCATCGATCGCCTCGCGAAACATGGCGATCCGCAAGCCGTGAAGTTTTCTTTCGCGCAGATGAAACACCGTGACCGCAATCCGAAGAACCAGCACGCCGACGCTGAATCGCGGGTGGATTTTTCATACAGCGGAATTAAGACCGCCGTCCTTCGCTACGTCGAATTGAACAACATGCGTGCCGCCATTGAAGAGCGCCGCGCTGCCCTGAAAGCGATCGCGAAACCTACGCCCGACGAGTACTTGAGACTCTGCGATAAGCAGACGCTCGACCTGGTAGCGTCTTTCCAGCGATCGGTGGTCAATGATCTTGTCTCGAAGACATTCCATGCGGCCACTGAAAATAATGTTTCCACGTTGCTCGTCACTGGAGGCGTTGCTGCGAATGCCGAGCTTCGCGAGACTTTCGAGCGCAGAGGGTCCGAAAAGGGGCTGCCTGTATATTTCCCGTCGCGGCCGCTCTCCACGGACAATGCAGCCATGATCGCTGCTGCCGCCTATCCACGATTCCTGGCGGGTGATTTCGCTGCGCCGGATCTCAATGCGGAAGCCAACCTCCGCCTTCGTTAGAACTCAGCTCGGATGCGCGCTATTCCAGAGATAAATGGTTGCGTAAGCTCGCCACGGTCGCCAAGCTTCCGCGCGGCGCTCGAGTTCCGCAGCGTTCCTGGTTCCCAGGGTTCGCTGCAGGCTCAGATCTCCGGATGGAAAAGCATCGGGCTCTCCGAGAGCACGCATTGCGATGTACTGTGCTGTCCACCTGCCAATTCCTGGGATTTCACACAAGCTTTCCAAACATTGTTCGACGCTTATCAAATCGTCGAATCTCACTTTCCCATCGGACACTGCTTTTGCCAATAACCGTATCGTTTCTGCGCGTTTGGTCGGCATAGGCAGTTGATCGCGACGCGCTACGGCAAGCTCACCCGGGGTGGGAAATAAATGAGTAAGACCATTCGCCTTCGCCAACGGTTTTCCAAACGATTGAACCAGGCGACCCGCAATGCAGGTCGCTGCCGCCACGCTAACCTGCTGCCCTAAGATTGCCCGCACCGCCAATTCAAATCCATCCCAACAGCCCGGAACCCTGAGTCCAGGAGTGGACTCCACCCGCTTTACCAACAGCGGATCGCTCTTCAGATTTTTCGCAATAGCCGCCCAATCCGCGTTTAAATCGAACATGGAGCGAATTCTTTCAATGATGCGGAAGAGCGCGATCGAATCCCCGAATCGCACTCGCGCCAGCAGCGCCTGGCGCTCTTCATCGTGAGTAATCTCGAAATACCCTTCTTCGCCATCAATCGAAATCGATCGGCGGTAACTTTGGCCTACGACAGCTTCAACGCCCGGGACCGCGCGGGCGGCCAGAAAGCTCAACATCGCCTGCCAATGGAATGGAGGGCGATAACGCAAGCGGAACAGATACTCGTTTTCAGGCAGGACCTCGGCCTGGCGGGCGATGGCTCGTATCCTCGAAGGAGTGCGCTTGTAATTTTTTGAGATGCTTGCATTGAAACGGCGTACGGAGCCAAACCCCGCCGCAATGGCAATCTCGCTCATCGGCAAGTTGGTCTCATCGATCAGCTTTTTTGCGAAGTGCAGCCGGCGCGTCTGCGCAACCGCTCGCGGCGAAGCCCCGAGATGCTGCAGGAACAACCGTCGAAGATGACGCGACCCGATGCCTAGCCGTTCAGCCAGGGTCTCCACGCCTCCATCTTCCAACCCACCTTCGTTCAGCAAGCGCAACGCGCGTGAAACCGTATTCGGGGTGCCCAGCCAGGCGGGGGTTCCCGGCGAACATTCGGGCCGACACCGGAGACATGGACGAAACCCTGCCTCAGCCGCTGCTGCGGCGGTCGGGTAGTAGCGAACGTTGGCCTCTTTGGCAGTACGCGCCGGGCAGATGGAACGGCAGTAGACACCGCTGGTCAGTACGCCGATGAAGAACTCGCCGTCGAAGCGCGCATCCCGCGAAAGCCGCGCCCGGGAACAGGTTTGCCAATCCAACGTCATACGGGGTGAACTCATGATAGCCGCTATGGCAGGTTGCGGCAGACGCTTTCGGACACTCATTTCTTTACCTCTTTGAGTTGCCATGATCATTTAGCCATGCCGCACCGAGGCTGTTGAGTGCCAGGTCCGATAGCGTCCAGTTTTTCGTCGAATACCCAGTATTCTTGGTTCTCGATGCACACTCTTTCGCCATGCGCTGTGATTTTCGAAGCCGCAACAATCTCGACCAGCGACGCATGGGACACGCTTCCCTGCGTGTTCTTTCCTCCTCGAGGGTAGGTTCCCATCCTGCCCTCGTTTTTCGTGTCTTTTGAAACTGAACCCCAAGAGGAACGAACCATGGTTCGTATCGGCCTCGCAGTCATCTTGCTCTGATTCATCTGATCTGGGGGTAGCATTTTTCTGCGGAAATCGCGCAACCCTTCCGCTCAGGCCGGGTTTACATCCATAGAAGTGGGAGGGTTCGACCATGATGAAGAAAGCGGCACTGGCATTATTCGGTTTAATTTTTGCGATGGCGATCATCGCGCCGCAGAAGGCGAACGCGCAAGTGTCGTTCGGGATCGGCATAGGCCCCGGGTATGCGCCCGCGCCCTACGGTAATTGCTACTACGCACCGGGCTATTACGCGCCGAACTGCTATGGGTACGGGTACGTAGCGCCCTATTACTACGGCGGCGGATACGGGAGCGGTTATTACGGGAATCGCGGCTATTACCGCGGTGGACGCGGATACTACGGCGGACATGGATACTACGGCGGTCGCGGCTACGCACGCAGTGGAGGATATGCGCGTGGCGGATACGGACACGGTGGTGGCTATGGTGGCGGACATGCCGGAGGATACGGCGGTCACGGCGGTGGCGGTCACGGCGGACATCGATAGCCTAGTTTGATTGCTCACAAAGCCCCCTCTCCAAAAAGAGGGGCTTTGTTCTGCGCTGAGGGGCCACGTCACGGGCTTCGGATCTTCTGTAAAATCACTCCTCATGAAACGCCTTGCCGTTCTCTTTTCTCTTCTTGTGGTTTTCTCGGTATCTGCCTTTGCAAAGGATGCGGCGAAGAACCTTCGTATCTTTTTCGTTGATGTTGAAGGTGGCCAAGCCACGCTGTTCGTTACGCCTCAGGGGCGGTCGTTGCTCATTGATACCGGATGGCCGGGACAGAACGGCCGGGACGCTGACCGAATCGTGACCGCAGCAAAGAGTGCGGGGCTCAACCGTATCGATTACGTGTTGTTGACGCACTATCACGACGACCATACCGGCGGCGTTCCCCAACTGGTCGAGCGTATTCCGGTGGGCACGTTTATTGACCACGGTCCGAACCGCGAACCCAATGACGAGATCACGGAGGACCGGTACCAGTCGTATCAAAAGGTGCTGGCGACCGGGAAGTACAAGCACATCACCGCCAAGCCGGGCGACACAATTCCGATCAAAGGCCTGAAGGTCGAGGTGATTACCGCCGATGGCGAGATGATCGCGAAACCTCTGCACGGTACGGGTGAAGCGAATTCGTTCTGCTCTGCTTCCGAAACGCGGGCGGCGGATACCTCCGAAAACGCCCGGTCACTTGGCGTAGTTCTCACGTTCCATCACACGCGCATTCTCGATCTCGGCGATCTCACCTGGGACAAGGAGATGCAACTCATGTGTCCGACGAATCGGCTGGGTAAGATCGATGTGCTGGTGGTGTCGCATCACGGATTCGAGCAGAGCAACAGTCCCGCGCTGGTCGATGCGATTCAACCTCGGGTCGCCATCATGGATAACGGCGCGAAGAAGGGCGGCTCGACACCGACCATCGAAACCATCCGCAAGATTCCAGGGCTAGAGACCCTTTGGCAACTGCACTACTCCGTAGAAGCAGGCGCCAGTAACACCGACGAGAAACACATTGCTAACCTGGAAGGGCCGGACACGGGCAACAACCTTTATCTCTCGATTGCACCGAGTGGAGCTTTCACGGTACTGAATACGCGCACCCAAGAAACCGCGACATACCCAGCGCATTGAGATCTTCTCGATCTTCCTGCCACAAAGGGCCGCGGACGCGTAGTGAAGATAGTCGCCCTTCCTGCGCAGGAACGATGGAAAGTAACTCACACGCTCAACCTCTGCAGGCGTACGATCAGCATCCGTAGTCTTGCGGGTTGTTTTGAACCAGCCGCGCTCGAGGCTGTGGGATCATCCAGGAGCGAAAATATGTCCAGTGTCAATGGCGACAAGTCGCGATATCACCGCGTGCGGAAACACAAACTTGCGCAACGTAAGAAAACTCGGGAGCTCCTTCGCAAGCGGGCGTCGTAGTCTAGCCGATGAAGTTAGGACAGCACGGTCAGGTCACTCCGCTTTGAAGCGGATGAACATCTGTGTCAGGATTTCGGGAAAATCGAGCATTAGGTTTTACCCTCCCCCTCCCCCGATTTCTTTGTTTTCAGCAAGTTAGACCGTGTATTTCCGCTAAATTACTGAATCTAAAAGAGTTAAATATCAAAATATTCAAAACACAGGGGTTAGAAGCGAGACGCATCGTCGGCAGAATCTTGATTTCTCTCCTATTTTCAGAGTAGCAGGTTAAAAGGGGTAAACCGGACACATCCCGGTGAAGTCTATTTAGCTTGTTTTCATTCGGTTATGCGGAAAACGCGGGATTTTGTGACTTGACAAGAAAGCAGTGGGTTGCGAACGCAGTTCGCCCAAGGATCCTTCGCAATGACAGGTAGGAATGCTTAACCGTTAGGCGGAAGAGTTTCGTCCAAGGCTTTTTCCAGCTGGCCGACGATGTCGATATCTTTCCAGATAGTGGCATTGGCACGATTTTCGGGAGGCAGGCCGGCGGCGCTTTGGCGGCCGGCAAGCACGATGATGGGAAGGCTTGCGAGGGAGGGATTTTTCTTCAGCTCGCTGATGAGCTGAGTACCGTCCATCTTGGGCATCATCATGTCCGTGATGAGAACATCGGGTCGGGATTCCCGCAGGCGTTCCAAGGCTTCAAGGCCGTTGGTAGCCGATTCCACGCTGTAGCCGCGTTCTTCCAGAAAACGGCACACGGTATGCCGGATCAACATGGAATCGTCCACAACGAGGGCCGTTCGCGTCATTCTTTCTCCCATTCGAACGCTTGCTCGACTGATCGAATGCACCCAGGCCAGAGCCCGATATCCCAGAGAGTGCACCGACAATAGCAAAGTGCCATCACACGCACAAGTTATAGCGCGGAATCACGAATTTATGTTTCGCAAAACGGGGATTGTCAGTCGGCACTGCCGCTTTGGGACGATCCAGCCCTGGAGGTTTGCGGAAGTACGCAACAGCAGAACAGTTGGATGGGGTGGCGCCAGGAAATTTACATTTCCTGCGGATTGCGTTCCTCGATATCCATATCTTTGAACTCGCTGGATTCGAAGATCTCGCGACACTCGAGGCACTCGACAAATTCCGCGTCTTCATCCCGCGAAACGATCTGGACGCGTGGATGGCGGCAAGGTTGTGGAATGGGCTTATTTTGCGATTGAGCGGAAAGATTTTGTCGTATCGAATTCATACCGAAAAACCACTACGGCCGGAGCCTCTTCCGTAAAAGGAATGCGAGGTATTTTAAAACGGCAGGAAGGCTTGTCAAGCAGGGACTTCAGAAATTCACGAATCCAAAGTACCTGATTTCAAGGGCGGGACTTGGCAATTCCGAGTTGCAGGGCAGCTTTCATTTCGCGGGTGTCGGGGCGGGCAGACTCCACGGGAGCGGGCATGGGGAAGATGCCGAGCGAACGGGCTTCAGAAACGGCGACACGAAGGGTATCCGCAGCCTTATAAGACGTTACGCCGCGTCCAGCCGAAGCGATCGACTCCTCGAAACTCGCGCGTCCGGTGATTGCAGTTTCAATGTAGAGGTACTTGGAACTTCTAGGCGACATTCGTACGCCGACATAAGCATGTCCGGGAACGAGGACGACGACAGGCTCCATGCCGAGATTTTCAAAGAGCGAGGCATAGATCACGACACCGTCGATGCAATTGGCGGAGGCGTCGCGCAGGGAGACTTCGGGCATGCGAACTCGCTCGCTGGAATCCTGATGGTCGCCCAAGGTCATGGAACTCTTTACGTAGGAAACACCGGCTTCCTGCAGCGCCTTGTAGATGGCACGAGCCTCGGTGTAGGTCATCTGTTCCTGGCCATCGACGGACTTCTCAGGCTCGTAGCCGGGAAGGCGGCGACCGGGCATGAATTCTTTAGCCTGACGGAGAATCTCTTCGACACGCTCGTCGTGGGGCGTTATCCAGGAAGCAATGAAGGGGGCGTACTGAAACTTCGAGCCCCAATACATATCTTCGGCAGAGCGGATTTTGACCGGCACCGTCTGCAAGTAAAGCGAACGTCCCGCGAGGTCGTTGACCGAGACCATGGTGGTCGCAGCGGCAATCTCGTGATTGGAATAAAAGCGCGGCAGGAACGTAGGCGCGAAAATGTAGGTGCGGCTTGCGCCCGGTTGTAACTGGGCAAGCTGGATTTCTTCGTCGCTCCAACCCTGGATGGTGACGGCGATACGGGCGCGCAGAACTTCGGTCGTGGGATTGTTGACGGTGACCGCAACGGTTCCCCACTTGCGCTGGTCGGCGCTCTTTAGCGAAGCATAGTTGGCGAAAACGGGGTAGATTTCGCCGTCGAGGCCGGCAATTACGGAGTAGCCAGGTTCTTTGGGAGCGCGCTGGGTGATAGCGGGTCGCGGATCGGACTTGGCAACGTCCGCACTGGATTCAGCGCGAGCAGCCGAATGCAGGCTGAACAGACCGATGCCGAGGATCGCCATAGGAAGGGCGCGCATGTTTGCCAGACTATAGAAACGGCAGCAGCGCGCAATGGGGAATAAGCCTTAATCTGCAACACCGAAAGGGATGGTCCCAAGTTGGTTACCTGGGGGCGGAGTGGGTTGCGCGGTGGGGGGACAGGGGCCTATAATCAATTACGACGAAAAAGGTCGGAGTTCCGGCCATCTTTTTGGATCGATTCTCCGACTAAATGAGTCGGATATTTAACACCTCAACTATCGATGCTGAAACTGACGAAAAAAGCGGATTACGGATTGATTGCCATGCGGCACCTGGCGGAACACGCCGACCTTGGGGCGTGCAGCGCAAAGGATCTGGCCGAGATGTACAGCCTTCCGCAAGAGGCTTTGGCGAAGCTGCTGCAGAAGCTGACCAAGGCCGGGCTGTTGCAGTCGCAGCAAGGAACCAATGGGGGTTACACGCTGGCACGGGATCCCCGATCGATCAGCGCACTGGATGTAATCCGAGCGCTGGAAGGTCCGCTGTTCATGACTTCGTGCACGACCGCAAAAGGCAGTTGCGAGCAGACCTCGCGGTGCACGGTGCGCGAACCGCTGCGCAAAGTCAGTAAGAGCATTGAAGAAGTACTCGGACGATTAACGATTTGGGAGATGACCGAACACGAAGAGTCGGTCAGCGATCTGGTAACGCTGCAATAGCAGCTTTGAGTTTCAGGTTTCAGGAGACGCATTGATGAGCACGAACGGAAATGGCAATCAGGGAGTGAAGCTGCCGATCTACATGGACAACCACGCGACCACGCAGATGGATAAGCGCGTGCTCGATGAGATGGTTCCCTACTTTATTGAGAAGTTCGGCAACGCAGCTTCGCGCAATCACGAATTTGGTTGGGTGGCGGAGCAGGCGGTGGACCAGGCACGCGAACGGATCGCGAAGCTGATTGGGGCGACGTCGAAGGAGATCATCTTTACGTCGGGCGCAACGGAAAGCGACAACCTTGCGATCAAAGGCGTGGCGCAGATGTATCGCGAGAAGGGCAACCACATCATTACGCAGGTGACGGAGCACAAGGCGGTGCTCGATACCTGCAAGCGCCTGGAGAAGGACGGCTTCCGCGTTACCTATTTGCCGGTGCAGAAGGATGGCCGTATTGACCTGGAAGACCTGAAGCGCGCGATGGACGATAAGACGATCCTGGTATCGATCATGGCGGCGAACAACGAGATTGGCGTGCTGCAACCGATTCGCGAGATTGGTGCGCTCTGCCATGAGAAGGGCGTGATCTTCCACACCGACGCAGTGCAGGCGATCGGCAAGGTNNACGCTGAATGTTCCGGGCATCGTGGGCTTGGGTAAGGCTTGCGAGATCCTGAACCAGGAACGCGAGAAAGAAGCGGCGTACCTGATCAGCTTGCGCGATCGTTTGAAGGACAGGATTTTCGCCGAACTCGACGAGGTTTACATCAACGGATCATGGGAGCACCGGTTGCCGGGAAATCTGAACATCAGCTTTGCCTTCGTTGAGGGCGAGTCGTTGCTGATGGGGATCAACGATATCGCTGTTTCGAGCGGTTCGGCGTGCACCTCGGCGACGTTGGAGCCATCTTATGTATTAAAGGCACTCGGTGCGGGCGACGATTTGGCGCATAGCTCGATCCGGTTTGGATTCGGCCGCTTCAACACGGTTGAAGAGGTCGATTACGTGGCGGCGAAATTGATTGATGTGGTGAAGCGGTTGCGCGAGTTGTCGCCGTTGTACGAGATGCACAAGGAAGGCATCGATATCAGCAAGGTGCAGTGGGCGGCGGAAGGCAGCGCGCACTAAGAGATTCGGGAGAGCGCCGCGAACAGCAGATTGCCACGTCGCTTCGCTCCTCGCAATGACAACAAGAGAGCGCGTGGTTGACTCGGCTGCAAGCCTGGCTCACGCATAGCATCATCAAAAAAGTTCCGAAGGAGTTGAGAATGGCATACAGCGACAAGGTTCTCGATCATTATTCTCACCCGCGCAACGTCGGCTCGCTCGACAAGAGCAGTGCCGAGGTTGGAACCGGGTTGGTAGGCGCGCCGGAGTGCGGCGACGTGATGAAGCTGCAGATCAAGGTCAATCCGACGACGAACATCATCGAGGACGCGAAGTTCAAGACCTTCGGTTGCGGCTCGGCGATTGCATCGTCTTCCCTGGCGACGGAGTGGGTAAAAGGCAAGACCGTCGATGAAGCACTGTCGATTAAGAACACCGACATTGTGAAAGAACTCTCGCTTCCGCCGGTGAAGATCCACTGCTCGGTGCTCGCGGAAGACGCGATTCGGGCGGCGATCGGTGACTGGAAGAAGAAGAACGGGCAGCAGTAGCGACGCGGAACAGCAGGTCCCCACGTCGCTCCATCACCCGACTGCGCTCCTCGGGATGACAACAAGAGAGAGCAAAGTGACGGCTAGCAAGTTTTGGGCTGGCGCGAGGCAAACAACATGACGACGATAGAAACTCCACAGACGCAGACGGCCCCGGCTAAAGGGATCCAGATCACCGAGAAGGCTCTCGATAAGGTGCGGATCGCCATGGCTAAGGAAGGCGTGCCGCCGACCGAGGGTGGTTTGCGGCTGGGAGTGCAGGGCGGTGGATGTTCGGGGCTGAGCTACAACGTGCGCTTCGACACGCAGCCGCGAGAACGCGACCGCATTTTTCAGTACGGCGAGATTCGCGTTTTCGTGGATCCGAAGTCGTTCATTTACCTGAACGGCATGACGCTGGATTATGAAGAGACGCTGATGAACCAGCGATTCGTGTTCGTGAACCCGAATGCGTCGAAGAGCTGCGGGTGCGGGAGCTCGTTCGCGTAGAAGCAATGCCGTAGCTCCCGGCAAAATGCAAGATCCTTCGACTGCGTTTCGCGAAGTTCGCGCGAAACTCCGCTCAGGATGACAATTCGAAAAAAAAATGGCAGACGAAAAGCAAAATTCCTATTCCGCGATACCGGTGTTGAATGGCGACTCGGCGGCACGTACCAACGTGCAGTGCTGGTCGTGCGGCGACATGCGGGCGGCGCACTTCTGCAATAACTGCGGTTCGGTGCAGCCTCCGGTGCCGACGGATTACTTTTCGTTTTTCGGGTTACCGCGAAAGCTGAACGTCGACCTGGCGCAGCTGGAACGCGAGTTTTACAACTTGAGCCGCAAGCTGCATCCCGATCGCTACGCGCAGTCGGAATCACAGGAGCAGCAATGGAGCCTGGAAAAAACTTCGCAGCTGAATGACGCATATCGCACGCTGAAGGACCCGATTTCGCGCACGGAATACCTGTTGCGGACGGAGGGCATTCAGTTCGGAGAGCAGTCGAAGACAGCGACGGAAGAAGCGCGGACGAGCGGCAAGCAAAAGCAGCAGGCGATTCCGCCCGACATGCTGGAAGAAGTCTTCGAGTTGAACATGCANNGAGCAGACGCGGCAGCAGTTGCAGGCGCGCTACAAGGCGCTCGATCAGGAACTAAAAAAATATTGGGACGAGTGGGATGCAGTGGCCGCGGAGGACGCGAGCGCAGACGCGCGGGGATCGGTGACATCGAAGATGGTCGATCTGTTGAACCGGCGCACGTACATCCGCAACCTCGTTCGCGACGTCAACGACGTCCTGGGATACTGATGGCAGAAGAACGGGTAGTAGGGATCGATCTAGGGACGACGAATTCGCTGGTGGCCTACATGGAAGGCGAGCGGCCCGTGGTGATTCCGGGCGAAGACGGCACGAACCTGGTGCCGTCGATCGTGGCTCTTGACCAGGCTGGGCAGATTGTTGTCGGTAATGCGGCGCGCAAGTATTTGATCGAAACTCCGGAGCGCGCGGTGTACTCGATCAAGCGGCTTATGGGTCGCGGATATGAAGACATCCAGGACGAGTTGAAGCTCTTCCCTTTTCGCGTGGCCGAAGACCTGACCGCGGGCGAGGTCATTCGCATTCACCTGGGCGAGCGCACGTATACGCCGCCGGAGATTTCGGCGTTCATCCTGCGGCAACTCAAGCGCAACGCGGAACGGTATTTTGGTGCGCCGGTGATTAAGGCGGTCATCACGGTTCCTGCGCACTTCAATGATGCTCAAAGACAGGCTACGAAAGATGCAGGGCGGATCGCTGGCTTGGAAGTCCTGCGACTGGTGAATGAACCGACCGCAGCTTCGCTCGCCTATGGGCTCGACAAGGAACACAACGGCACCGTTGCCGTTTACGACTTAGGCGGCGGTACGTTCGATATTTCGATTCTGAAGTTACACGACGGGATCTTCGAGGTGATGTCGACCAATGGAGATACCCACCTGGGCGGCGACGACATCGACAACCTTCTGATCTCGACGGCGGTGTTGGATATCGCCGGCGATATGGGAGTCGACATTCGGCGCAAATCGGAAGCGATTCAAGCGGTTCGCAAAGCGGTGATCGACGCGAAGATCACATTGTCGTCGCAGGCGAGCGCAAAGCTTAATGTCGAACTCGAAGGCGGAAAGCGCTACCGGCGCGAGATCACACGGGAGCAGTATGAGCAGTTGATTCAGCCGGTGATCGAGCGCACGGTTGGTCCGGTGAAGCAGGCGATGAAAGATGCCGATCTCACACCGGACCAGATCGATGAAGCCGTGCTGGTGGGGGGATCGACGAGGATTCCGAAGGTGCGCGAGCTGGTGGAGAAGATGTTTCAGCGCACACCACACAGCGAACTCAATCCGGACGAAGTGGTAGCACTCGGCGCGGCGGTGCAGGCCAACATTCTTTCCGGTGGTTCGGAAGCAACGAAGGAAATGCTGTTGCTCGACGTGACGCCGCTTTCGCTGGGCATTGAAGCGCTCGGCGGAGTCGTGGCGAAGATCATCCACCGCAATTCCACAATTCCGGCATCGGCGACCGAACACTTCACCACGGGCGTAGAAGGTCAGACAAGCGTTGCGATCCACGTAGTACAAGGCGAGCGCGAACTGGCGAGCGATTGTCGGTCGCTGGCACGATTCGATCTGAAAGGCGTACCGCCGATGCCGGCGGGAATTCCGAGGATCGAAGTGAAGTTCCTGATCGATGCGAATGGGATCTTGCACGTTTCCGCTCGCGAACAACGCAGCGGGAAAGAAGCCGAGATCGCGGTGCAGCCCACATATGGGCTGACAGACGAGCAGGTCGAGAGCATGATTCTCGAATCGTTTGATTTCGCGGAAGACGATTTCGCCAAGCGACAGGTGATCGAAGCGCGCAATGAGGCGGAAACGATTCTGGGCGCACTCGACAAAGGCCGGCGCAGCGATGCCTGGGCATTCCTCAGCACGGAGGAACAGGTAGAGATTGACGAGCTTGAATCTGTGTTGCGCACCGATAAGGAGACCGACGATTACAAGGCAATTCGCACCGCTATCGATGCCTTGAATAAAGCGACCACGCGACTGGCGGAGCTGATGATGGATTCCGCGGTCACATCCGCACTGAAGGGCAAGGACATGGCGAAGACGGGGATGGAAGAAGGCCCGTCAGCGCCGCATCCGTTTGCTCCGGCAGAATTCGAGAAATAGGGACATATGGCAGAAGAGAAAAGCAGTGCAGGCAATACGCTCACGGTGGAAGGCATCAATCCGCAGAACCTGGTACGCGTGACGTTCCTTCCTGAAAACAAGACGGTGGAATTCGAGCACGGCAAGCTGGA
>PLWX01000302.1 GCA_003151155.1 Acidobacteriaceae bacterium | reverse complement strand
AATATTGGAAACTTCGAGCTTTCCCCGCTTCGCGAGGCAGAGCACGGCGGTTGCTACCGCGCCGTCGATACCGCGCGCCGCATCTCAGTCGCGATTCGCACCCTGTGGCCGAACGATTTCCCGAACTCCGAAGACAATTTTCGTAAGCTGCTCTTGCAAGCGCGTTCCGCGCAAACTCTAGAACACGCAAATATCGCCAAAGTCATTGGTTCCGGTGAACTCGACGGTGCATTCTTTATCGTGAGCAGTTTCTCCGATGGCCGCACGCTCCGCGAAACTCTCGCCAGCGGCGATCGCCTCAGTCCATGGGATCTCATCGATTTCGCACGCCAGACGTGTGTTGGGCTGGAGTCCGCTCACGCCCACGGCCTTGTTCATCACGCCCTGCACCCGAACAACGTCGCGCTTCAGTTTGATGGTTCCACCAAGATTCTCGACATTGGTCTCTTTCGTTCGAACGATCCGGTGACCGAACCCTTCCACCCCAACGCGGCTTATCTTGCGCCGGAACAGTTCAAGGGAGCTCCCGCGGATCGTTTCACCAACTTCTACAGCCTTGCGGTCATGCTTTACGAGATCGCAATCGGCAAGCTGCCCTTCACCGCCGACAGCTGGGAATCTCTTGCGCTTCAAGCGCAGCAGGAATTGCCCGAACCGATCAAGTTCAATGCTTCACTTCCGCCGGGAATCAACGCGGCGATCATGAAGGCGTTGTCGCAGGATCGTGCCGCCCGCTTCCAGTCCGGCCCTGACATGGTCCGGGCGTTGGAAGACTACAAATCCTTCGGAAAGCCCGCGGCCCCATCGATCGCACCTCCCATACCTATCGCTTCACGACCGGTTGCAATCAACGCGTCTGCGGCGGGAGTCGCTCCTGCGCCGGTCCGAAATCCATATGCACCGTCGGAGAACCACATCTCGAGCGGCATCGAGAGACCGAGCGTTCTCGATCTGCAGGAACCCGTGCAGTGGAAGCCACCGGTTCCACCCGTTCCACCGCCCGCGCAAGAAGTCGCGCCTGAAGTCGTAGTTCCTGAACCGTACGTTCCCAACAAGAAAGAAATCGCGCGCGAAGCCGCGCTGCTCCTCGCAGAAAAAGCGAAGACGAATGTGCATAAACGTTTGAAGAAAATCGATCCCTGGATCGCCGCACTTTCGTTGTTGGGCATCATTCTCGCCACCTTCATCGGTCGAACCATCGCCCTCTCGTTTTCCGGAACGTCGCACGCCCCGACCGCTGTGCAGCAGGAGCCGACAGTACCCGCTCCCGCGTCAGAGTCGGCGCCCGCACAGGCGCAAGTGCCAGCTCCGAACGCCGTTGTGGCGCTACCGGCGCCGGCAACGCCCGTCGCAGCTGCCATCGCGGAAGTCGTATCCCTCGCGCCCGAACTGCCCCACACATCCCGCAAGCCCGACCATCGTGCAGCGCGCAAGCTTCCCAACACTCGCCCTGTCGTCGTCAACGCGACCCTACCCGCGTTAACGACATCCAATGCTCCCGGCACCGGCAGCGTAATGATTGCCACGGTACCCGCAGGCGCACAAGTTCTCGTCGACGGAAAATCCAATCAGTTCTTCAGCACACCGCAAACGATATTCTCGTTAACTCCCGGCGTTCACACCCTCACCATCAGTAAAGACGGATATACGACCGCTGCGCGGTCCGTGCAGATTACTGCAGGCGCGCAATCGAATCTCAGCGTCCAACTGGAATTGCCCAGCGGCTTGGTGAATGTCATCAGTAATCCAACCACGGCGTATATCCTGATCGACGGTGTCAGCACCGGGCATGTCACGCCTTCGCAAGTTTCCGTCGCGCCCGGCAACCACACCATTACGCTTCGCCGCATGGGCTATCTCGATGCGACCGATTCGTTCACTGTTAAATCCGGCGAACAACTCTCGCGCACAATGGCTCTCCTCGAAGCCGGAAGCACCTCTGAAATTAAAGTCGCGCAAACTACCGGCGTCCGCAAAATATTCGGCAACAAGGTAAGCGGCGTCCGTCTCACGGTAAAGACGAACCCGCCCGGCGCCAGCGTACTCATCAACGGCCAAACGGTCGTCAAAAGCACGCCCGTCGACTTTGGATTGAATCCTGGCAACTACGTCATGGAAATCCAGCTGATGGGCTACCAGTCCATCCGCAAGACCATCTCCGTGCAAGCCGGCGCACCCCAGTCGTTTGATCTAAACCTTCAGGAATAACCCCCACTTCCGCGCTACTCTTCACGTGCAGCTCTGTCCAACGCTCCTGCTGAAATTGACATCCAACTATGCTTGAATCCCATCTCCAGGCAACGCATGCATTCTTTGAACGTGAAACGTCTCGCTCCCACAATCCTGCTGGCTGTCCTCGCCGTGAGCCTGGGTTGTTCCTCCGCCAAGAACGGTCCTAAGTCCGATATCAACCAGACCTTACGTGAGAACTTCCAAGTGCCCTCCAGCAGCCCGGTGCTGCTTGCCGCCTACCAGCCCTGGTTTGGACGCCCCGGCCACATCAGCGTCGGCTACAACAGCCAGGATCCC
>PLWX01000222.1:1304-65305 GCA_003151155.1 Acidobacteriaceae bacterium | reverse complement strand
GGCCTTCGGGAGTGACGGCTTCGACGCCAACCAGCGCGCCCTTGATATTGGCTTCGCGCATGGCGTCGAGGAAAGCTTCGTCCTCGGCCGCCTCCATCGTGATCTGGGTGAAGAAGACCATGTCGTGGGGAAGCTTGGCCAACTGCGCCATCAGGCGGAAGCGTTCTTCGCGGATCTGTTCGAGATTATGTAATTTCTCGGTATTGTTCTGGGCCTTGGCCAGACGGAGGTCCGTGAGCGTGACCGGGTAAAAGTTGTCGTCGGCGAGCGCTATGAAGCGGAAGCCGCGGCGGCGGAGATCGACGATCTCATCAATCACATTCTGGAAATTGCGCTGGCGGGGCTTCTGGCCGTCGGTGCGCCACACCGAACAGAACGAGCAGTGCTTCGGGCATCCGCGAATGGTTTGCACGGAGGCCCACATATATTTGTCGGGGTTGACCAGGTCCCAGCGCGCGGCGATGAACTGATCGCCTTCGATCTTGCCGCCTTCGTACATGCGTTGGGGAGTTCCCGCCAGGCAATCGTTCACCGCCTTGGCCCAGATCAAATCTGCGTCGCCGGTAACCACGGAGTGAGCGCAGCCGCGATCGAAGGCTTCTTCGGGATAGAGCGTGGCGTGAATGCCGCCGTACACGACCCACGCGCCTCGGGCTCTTGCCAAGGTACCGACTTCGTATCCGCGGAGGGCGTTGCCGGTGTGAACGCTGATACCGACGATGTCGCCGGGCTGAATCGTGGAAGGGTCAAGCTGTTCGAGGGATTCGTCCACAAGTTTGGGATCGCCCACGCTGCGGGGAGTGGCTGCAGCCAATACAAACAGCCATCGCGGTGTGATTACCGCCGTACCGAATGAATTGTCACTGGGATTTACCAGGTGCACGGTCACAGGCGCAGCCTTTCGAAAATTGCTCCGCGATTCACTCGCCGGGAGCAAAGCACTGGGGGTTATAAGGATCGTGCCTTCAGCGTTCAATCGGCCAGGATCAAACGCAGGTGTCAGAGAGCAGAAGGAAACACTCTCGTCGAAATTTTGGCAATTCGTGACGGTTTGATTGGAACTCGATGCAAGCGGCGCTCTCTAAGCGAAGGACGCAGACGCCGAATGAAGGCGCACTGTGGGCTCGTGTAAATTTAGTCTAGCATACCACACTTTAGTGCTATTACGCATCATGGCGCTTGCGTTTAAAAGCGCCTGCTTCTGCCTTCGGTTGCCATGACCGAGTCTTCCTTGGCGACGTACGGGAGACACAAGATCCTTCGCTGCGAATGCGGAAGATCTCCGCATTCTTCGCTCAGGATGGTAAGTCGAGAGCGAGGGGTTGGCAAGAAAGCGGAAAACAAAAGGTAGCTCCGCTCCGAACTCCCTTTCGGTTTCGCTCAGGGCTTCGCGCTGCGCGCTCAGGCGGAAGGGAGCGGGGATTGCATGGTGCATTTCTCCTGTCGCCACGACGTTCCTTTTGAATCAATGTGGATGATCATGAAGAGAAAACCCCCACCCTTCGCTGCGCTCAGGATTGATTGCATAAGAACGAAGGCTCGATTCACTCTAGAGTGCTTTTGTCGTTTGCGGAAACAAGGCACTGAGGAGGAAGGAGCCTTCGATGATTATTGTAGGGTGTGATTTCCATCCGGCGTGGCAGCAGGTGGCGATTTTTGATGCGAGCACCGGCGAGGTGGCCGAGCGCAAGCTGGTGCATGGCGATGGCGAGGCTGAGCGGTTTTACCGCAGTTTGCCGGTGCCCGCGTTGATCGGGGTGGAGGCTTGCGGCAACAGCCAGTGGTTTCTGGAGTTGCTGGAGGGATTGGGTCACGAGGTGTGGGTAGGCGACGCAGCGCAGATCCGGGCCAGCTACGTGGGGCTGATTCCGCGCGAGTACAGCTCGGGCGGCAAGCAGCACCTGGGATCGATCAGCAAGCAAGGGAACGGATTTCTACGCATGCTGCTGGTGGAGGCGGCGCAGTCGGCCTGCCGTTATGACGAAGGATTGAGGAAACAGTATTTGCAGCGCTGCCATCGCAAGCCGAAGGGCGTAGCGAAAGTGGCAGCGGCACGCAAGTTGGCCATACGACTCTACTGGATGCTGCGCACCCAAACGGCGTATCCGGAGATCGTTCGCATCGAGAGCAGCCCGCGGGTGCCCCTGGTCGGCGCAAGCTAGACCGCAGGATTGAATGGGCGCTCTCGCATCCAGCGCAGGCGACTGGATGTTCGCATAGAGTAATCATGGCCGAAGTAGCAGGCCGTATCGATGGTTGGTGGAACGAAACCGTGTCCACCGCAATGTGATTCGTAGCGAGACTCAGAGCCTTGGTTCCGCAAACCCTCATCTCGCCGAAGCACAAAAAAGCGGTGCTCGCGCACCGCTCAGGAAACGTGTGCCTTGACAAGGCCTTCGTTCTTATCGAGGGACACCCGTATTAGTTTTGCAGCGACTTTGGTTTGGACTTGTTGACTGGCGAATGCTTGTTTAGCGTCGAGAGCAGCTTCGAGGCGGAGGCTGGTGCCCCTGGCGGATGATTTCGCGAGCCGTCAGTTTGCGACCGTAGAGGTTTTCGTTGGCGCCGCCACCGGAGCGCAAGGTTGTGCCTTCCAGCGAGACGCCGGCGAAGAGGCCGCGGGAGCGAGAGTAAGAGAGGATCTCGGCGCGCAAGACGACGTCAGTGGCGGCTTGGGCATCGCGGCCCTTGGGGCCCGCAGCGGCGCTATTCCGGACTCCTCGCGAGCCTGAATGGTAACAGCCGGGTGCGACATCCTGACGCTGGTTGAGGCAAGCAGGATACGTAGAACGCACGGGCGAAAGCTTAGTACTGGGGGCGGTGGAGATTTGGTCGGATTCACCTCCGACCGGATTACTAGTTTCAATGTCGGCGAATTCCTCTAACTGTTCGCCGGCACGGCCATGCTATTACGCCATGCAAAACCCAACAATGCGGTGCTGGGTGCCCGCCTGCTACCAGTGCCAAAACGGCTAGTCAGAAGTGCTGCACAAGTGTTGCACAATGCCATCCCAGAACACCCCGAAACACCCGAAACTTCGATACAACGACTTCCATCTCACAATAACATACGCAAAACTGAGCGCTTTCGTAATCGGCAGGTCACCAGTTCAAGTCTGGTCGTCGGCTCCATTAACTTCTAGCGAATCAAGATTTTGCCCACCCCGCAACGGTGGGCATTTTTGTTGTCTGGGCGATTGTGTCGTAAATTGTGTCGTTGACGATCACATTACCCTCGCATTTCTCACGTCAATCACGTCCCTGAGCGGACCGAGATCGGGATGCTGATAGATCATCGTGTGCTGGAGGAGACGGCAGGGCGGAAGTTCCGGGGGGCTTCAACAGGCTAGGGCGGAAGTTCCGCCTCTGGCACAGGTTTCAGGCTCTTACCCCAATTGCAGGACACAACGAATGGCGTCCGCCGTGTTGCCTTCTCGACGTAGGATTCTCTCGAACTCCGACCACTGCACTACCATCCATGCGCCGGGTACGTTTTTCCAATGTGTCTCGCGCCAGTTGTCTGTGATCACTACCGCGGACTTGGAAAGAGCGATGAGGTGGGCATCAGTGCGCCTTCCGGGCAGGCCATTCTTTCTGGGCTTTGGTGGTATCGAGTCAATCGCCTGTACTTGGTCGGCGCTCGCCCAGATCCCCTGGTCGAACCCAAGGCATGGGCCGCCTCCGAAACCGAAAAAACCGTAAGGTGATCCACCGTCGAGAATTTTCTTGATCAGATTCTTGACGCCGGAATGAGTATTCGCGGATGCGAGAGCGGCTTCGTATTCTTTCCGCAGATCGGGAGTATAGACGAGCTGTAATTCAGTCCCGTGCAAGTCTGCAACCGGATCAATTCCAGCCGCAGCGAAGCGGTCAACCGCGCAATTGTCGACGATGACGCGCATAAATTATTCCGGGGCTTCACTGTTGAGGGCGAACGAACAAAGTATCCGTGCTGATCCGGTCTTCGGCATCGGCCCCGCGGTGCTTGTACGGAACCTCATCAAGGTTGAACCCAAATTTTAGGTAGAGTCCGCCCACAAGTTGGAATGCGGCTATCTCGGCGTCGGCACTCGCAAAATCGAGTAAGTAAGCACTGCTGATTGGGTCGCTGGGGGCTGACCTCGTATTTCCTTTCCACCGGTGGTAATGCGGGCCGTTATCTGGCGCGGATGAGAGCGTACAAGGCACCCCATTCTCCGTCATGTCTTCGAGCGTTAGTTCTAGAGAAAGCTTTTCTGGTCGCGGCTCGGCGAATTTGAATACGTCGATTGCGAGATTACAAAAATTCAAGGTCGCTTCAGCGAGAACAAAGTTTCTGATGGGCAGCGGAGGCTTCATGTCTTTGTAGTTACGCATAAACCAGCAGAGCATGTCGTCGTCTCCTTCGCCAACAGCGATGAGGAGTCCGTCCTGCCAGAGTTCTGCGAGCTTAAGCCCTTCAGCGCGACTCTCCGAGCTTTGCCATGCACAATCTCCGATTGAATGTCGCTTTTGGGGGTCACTATAAATCCCTCTGGCCGCAGCATCGGCGGATTCTCCAACAGTCTCACCAACGGCTCGGATCCAGAACGAAACAGCGAAGGAAAGGTGATCTTGGTCGTAGTAGTTGCTGTAAGTATCATGTTTGCGCGACCCTCTCTACCTATAGCCTTCACTGCTTCGCTTACACGGGAACGAGTTTCCTCATTGCTTGGGCCTTCCGTGACCGCTGATGACCCAAACGCGTTTGCGACTCTGTTGATTTGGTCGAGGACAATCGGACTTGGCGAGATAGGTACAACCGGTGCTGACTCCCTTCCCAAAAACGCTTCTATTGTGTCGAGCCGCCTCATAATCTCAACGAATCGCTGTCCGTCCTTCAAGTAGTCCCTTAGTGCCTCAGCGGATGTGGGCGGTATTCTCTCTTGCACTCGCTCGTAAAAGCCGATCAATGTTCCACGAACTTTGCCCGACGGTTCAACTGTGCGCGTCACAATATATGGCTTCTGCTCAATTGCGGAAGGTGGTACGAGAATCGCTAGAACGCCCTTCTCTCTATCGGAAAACGAGTGATATATCCGAATATCAAGCGAGCCGACTGAAGGGTAAATCCAGTCCTGCAGTATTTTCCGATACTGATCGATGCTGATTAAAGCGGGATCGAAAGGGCGTGCCGATTCGACATATTCTCTGGAGGTCACTAGCTCCTCGCCCGTTGAAATTGTCGTCGCGAACCCCACCAAAATGATGCCGCCCTGCGCGTTTGCGAGTGCCGAGACGTCCTTCGCTAACTCATGTTTCTCTTTGTCGTGATCGAGCCGATATGGCGAACCCTTGAATTCAATTTGGTGATCCTCGACAACTCCAAGGAAGTCATCAAAGATCCCGCTTTGGAGGATCTGGACAGCCTCTTCGATGGTGATACTTTTTGACATTCGACGATGAGATTCTACTCTCGCCTGGGACATGCGAAGCACTCCACCCGTTGTGCCGTAATTGTGTCGTGCCGTTTCTAACTTACTCAAAAATAACCAACGCAACCAACGCTTTGTGCGAACCGAGGCTGATGTCAGTCGTTTAGATTTCAAGCCGTTTCAGACGGTGCTCTGCAATTCGTAATCGGCAGGTCACCAGCGTTTAGTTTCAGTGTTGAGGTGCGAGACAATTTTGAGCCTAGCTCGCCCCATTTTTCGCACGGTGATCTTACGACGCCGGTGATTCGCGCGAAAAGTTGTTCTATTCTGTATTGGGCCCGGAACGGTGCGCTCGCAGATTGGTTTTGAGGGAAAATTGAAGGAAAAACCGTCGCTTCTTGCCTTTTTAAGGCTTCTGTCCCTTCCCAAAATCAATAACTTACGGTTATTCAACGCCCCCTTGAGGAACAACTCCGTCCCTGGCCACCATCAAATTACACACATCCTGTTGGCAGAAGTTCCGATCCCGGTCACTTCGCAAACCCATTCTCCATCGCGTTGCTTCCGCGTGAGTACAAGTTCTTTGCTGTGTCGGGAAGATGGGAAGTCATCCGGTCGATCTCTTCGAGAGGCAATCGAGCTTTACTAGTATTCTGCAATGTGACTGAAAAGCCTTACACACCCCCCAGGACCCCGCGTCGGAAATCCTTCTTCCGATGTTTTGTTCTATGGCTAGTCATCTGTGTAGCGCTGATTTGGTCGCTTGCTGCGCTGACCCTTCTGGCCGCGCGGTGGATCGACCCGCCGACAACCGCGGTGCACATCCAACGCCGCTTGCAAGCGTGGATTCATCACACTCCGTATCACGAACGCTATAAATTCATTCCGCTCAGTCAAGTCTCGCCCGATCTCCAGCACGCGGTACTTGCCGCGGAGGATGCGCGCTTCTACCAGCACCATGGCTTTGAT
This sequence comes from Acidobacteriaceae bacterium, assembly GCA_003151155.1. Lineage (GTDB taxonomy): Bacteria > Acidobacteriota > Terriglobia > Terriglobales > Acidobacteriaceae > Korobacter. The sequence goes on along the minus strand of PLWX01000222.1, from coordinate 58,943 downwards.
TGGCACGCGATTCAACTTGCTGCTGAAGAAGATATGGAGGGCGGTCGCATGCGCGGAGGGTCCACCATTACGCAGCAACTCGTAAAAAACCTAATTCTTCGGAACAGGCCGCTCTTTTCTGCGCAAGGGCGCGGAGTTCACCCTGGTGCCGATCGCCGAAGTCGCTCTCGGCAAGTAGCGCATTTTGGAAATCTATCTCAACGTGGTCGAGTGGGGTCCAGGAATTTATGGCGCAGAGTCGGCGTGTCGTTACTACGACAAAACCTCGGCCCGGAATATCGGCAGACAACAGGCGGCACAGCTCGCGGCGATTCTGCCGGCTCCCCTGAAGCGACGTCCCGAGCGCATGAATAACTACAGCGCGCGCATCCTGGAACGGATGTGCCAGATGGGTTGGTAAACGTGAGTAACGTTTTACAGCTTTATTGGCGGAGCCAACTCTGGTGGAGGAAACGCCACCCTCCGATCGAACACAGTCTCCGCGACGAACGTGTCTCGTGATCTACAACCACGCTACCTATAAAGCCGACGGGTCGGTTGCCATCGCCTAGCTCAACATCCAAGGGGCAAAACTCTCTTTGCGTGCGAACTAAGACCCGGTTGAAGCGCGGGGCAGCATCTGAGCGGTTTGTATGGTCCCTGTAAATCTCTGAAATCAAGGCGAAATGCGAGTCACAGCGAGCTGGTACCGTTTGGCAGTCGCAGTGCACTCGGGATGAGGTATTTCTGTGGACTCACCCCGGAGGCCTACCCTCGAAGGCGCCCTAGAGCGTGAACGAGGGCCGATGTGCAGAGTCCACGCAAATTTGTTCTGGTTTCGTTTTCCTCGGGAAAGATCGGTGTCGCAAGGCATCCGATCTTTCAAAAGAGGGACCTGCAGGGCTGGAAGCAAATTTAAGGACGCGATTAGGCCCGCGGAGTTAGATTCTTTCCGGCCCTGTTACGTCCTCTGAGCATGAGTCCGGTGGGAGCATGACAACGCCGAATGAAGTTGAAACCGAAACGCCTTCGCGGGGGCGGCGTTTCTGGACGCCTCGTGTGGCGGGCGTTATTCTCGCGCTCCTGTTACTGGGTATTACCGAAGGCGTATTGCGGCTTTTCGATGTTGGCTTTGATACCAGCCTCACTGTCCCGTGCACGATGCGGGATCGGCCTGCTGCTTGCTACAACCTATTTTTCCCAGCGCCTTTTTTCCCTCCCGGCATGATAAAGACGCCACAGGCGTATGCGATTCCCGCTGACAAACCGCAGGGTACGTTTCGCATATTTGTGCTTGGAGAGTCGGCGGCGATGGGCGATCCGGATCCTGCGTATGGATTCAGTCGCTATCTCGAGGTGATGTTACGCAGCCGCTATCCTGCGATGAATTTCGAAATCGTGAACACCGGCAGCGTCGCGATAAATTCACATGTGCTGTTGCCAATTGCCAAGGGACTGGCGAGCCATCGGCCCGACATATTCATTATCTATTCGGGCAATAACGAAGTGGTCGGGCCGTACGGCCCGGGAACCGCGCTCACCGCTTCGGGGATGAGCCTGCCAGTGATACGCGGCAGCATCTTGTACCACTCGACGCGGATCGGCCAATTGCTCACGAAGCTTGGCACGCAGAAACGCGAGTGGGGCGGCATGGAGATGTTCCTCGACAAACAAGTCCCCGCCACCTCGCCGTTGATGAAGTACGTCTACTCCAATTATGAGGTCAACCTGCGCGACACCATCGCCGCGGCACGCAATTCCGGGGCGAGGGTTATCGTTGCAACGGTGGCGACGAACTTGAGAGATTGCGCGCCGTTTGCATCGCTGCATCGCGAGGGACTTTCGCCGGAGGACCTGCGCTCATGGAACGCGCTGGTAGAGCAAGGTGCCGGGTTAGAAAGCACAACGGCCTACGCGGAAGCTCTACAGGCGTACTTCGCGGCCACAAAGATCGACAATCAATATGCTGAACTGGAATTCCGGATCGCGCGTTGCCTGCGAGCGCTCGGCGACAACTCCAGAGCGCGGGAACACTTTTTGCGAGCCCGTGAACTCGATTCGCTGCGTTTCCGCGCCGATAGTCGCATCAATGACATCAACCGCTCGGTGGCGAACTCTTCTGGTGCCGAACTGGTCGATGCCGACCAGGAGTTCGCGAAGGCAAGTTCCGATGGAATTTCCGGCGCAGAGCTGGTGTACGAACATGTGCACCTGACGCCCGAAGGAAATTACCTGCTCGCGCGGATGATGTTCCTTGAAATAGCGGGCAAACTGATGCCGGCGATGGGAGCAGAGGAGGTTCCTTCCGAAAGTGAATGTGAGCAACTGCTGGCGCTCACTAGCCATGACCGCACTCGACTTGCACGCGAAATGTTCGAACGCCTGCAACGGCCTCCGTTCACAACCCAACTCAACCACTCTGAGCAGGTATTGCGATTGTCTTTAGCAGCAGAGATGCCAGAGGAAAATCCACAACAAACCGCTGCGGAATACCAGTGGTCGATTCGCAAGGATCCCGATGATCGCGTCCTGCGCTACAACTACGGGCGCTTTCTCTTTGACTACAACCGCGACGCTGCTATCGAGCAATTCCGTATGGCAAGAGCATGGGACGGCTTCCCGGTCATCGGTCCAGATGGCAACCCGTATTAGACACTTGACACACGGCTGACATGAACAGACGATTCCAAATCGATGAATGCTTCGATCTCAGTCTTTGTGATCGAGGTCACAAATGATTGTGACAGGTGTCGTACTGATCTCGCGCGGACTAGCTTCTGATAGGCAGGTGGCACGCTTTTGCGGCATTGAGACTGCTTATTCCTGTCGATATGTCGGCGTTCTTTTGGATCTCGCCACCCGCAAGCAGCTGCGGAATTTGCCGTTCGCTCTTGCGCGAGAATGCCCAAGTTATCGGAAAGCTGAAGCGCAACGAAAGGTCCCTGGAGCAGGGAAGAGTTTCGAATACATCGACTTACACAAAATCGCGGCGGGGGCAGCGAGCGGTATGCGAAATGCATAGAAGTAATTGGAGACAACCTTGAGATTTCCGAAATTAGCAGCGGCACGGGCGAGTAGGACGGTCCTGAGCACGTTCGGCCACGGCGATGAATGCAAGGTTGAACCTGCAAACTCGCGCAATCGATTTCCTAAGCTCTGGAGTGGATCAATCTGGCTGGTCTCGGTCATGTTTCTTTTCGCAGTCTCTGCGTCGGCCGCGACGCATCCCGTTCCGCTGGAAAAAAATACCCCGGACAGCAAGTGCATTGAATGCCACGAGTGCGATGCAATCCAGTCCTCAGGTTAAGAAAAAATAAGGACGCCATCGATCGGCAACGCTCTGATGGCTGGATTCAGACCTGCTGTCGTAGGTTCGGTCGAAGCGTTAGCGTGCCATCGCCATTCAGTTGCTGGTGACAAGCCCAGCGCACCGGATAACGCACGCCTTTCACCTCAAGCTCGGCTCTAAGTCTCAGACCTTGCCACTTCGTACCCATGGGTAGAACGAACTGTGCCTGGCGAATTTTTCCCGGCAGAGGATAGCCAGCATCAAGGCAGCCGCTGTTGAGTGGCTTACCGTCCGCGGTTTCCGCGGTGACGCGCAAGACTCCGGGGACGCCAGCGATGCCGTCGTTCGCAAAGCCGACGATGAGCCCGACGTGACTGGTATCGTCGTAACTCCAGATGAACGACGGTCGCACGCGGTAGCCGATGCGGCGATTGATCCGGTCGAACCAGGTTGGCGACGCTTCGTAGTAACTCATCAGCGTCTTGGGATTGATCTGATGAAAATTCCATAGCGAGCAATAGTTCGCGCCGATGTCCATGATGTGAGAAAGCATGTTTTCGACGGGTGAAATACCTTCCTGCACTTGGCTGGGGTCGGGCGGCTTGCCCGGAAGGGGCTGTTCGAGAACGGCGCCGATCCACGGTGGACGGTTGCTGAGCGCTTCAATCTGCTCGTTCTCGATGAAGATCGTGTCGCTGCGAAGCCAGTTATTGCTGCGCAGCGACCGATCGAGGACTTCCGAGTTTCCAACCCGGCTGTAGTCGGGTTGCGTATTTGTGAGCAAAGGAGTTTTCGTGAAGTACTCGAGCTGCACTTCAAGCATGCGAATCCAAGTTCGTTCGGCTGTTTTGTAATCGGGAAAAGGATTGTTGCCGAAGGGCCAGGTGTGTCCCTCTCCCCAGAATCCATACATGAAAGTGTCAATGAACTCGATGTAGGGATTGCCATTGAATTCCGCAGCCATCGCGCCCACCAGGTCTTTGAATGCCTGCTGGAAGAAAGGATGATCGAAGCGAGGTTGATAACGGGCGTGAGGATTGCGGAGGTATCGTTCCGCGGACTCTTTGCTTTCGGTCCCGCTGAGAACGAGGTCGACCTTCGGAACTTCGTCGAGAACAAAATCGGGTAGCGCCGGCGCGTGAGTGTAGTCGGGAGCACTCATCTGAACTCGAAGCCCAACTCGTTTGTTATGGTTCTTCGCCAACTCAAGGACGAGCTTGATGTAGTCGGGCAGCTCAAGCTTCCCAGGACGGGGCTGCACTTCTCGCCACGTGGGACGAATGTATAGTTGCTGACCCAACGGAAATCGAACCAGCTCCTCTATGGTTTGAAAAACATTGTCGGACTTGATTTCGTCCGTGCCCATATCCGCGGTGATGTATGTGATCAGGCCCTTACCGAAGTTGGGGACTACTTCGTCCGACGGCGTTGTGGTCATGACTACATCATCGGTGGGGATGACGGCGTCGGGCGGATACTGAGGGAATGGCCCTTGATTGAGCCGATCGGAAACAACAGGGCCAGGGCCGAAGTTGTATTTGTCCCAGTTGTGAGCAGGAACAAATGCGTGCGCCTTATCGGCGCCGAGCTTGTTGGCCAAGGCGAGGGCGGCACCGCTTTTCAGGAAATCTCTTCGCTTCATCGAAAGTGTTCCGCCTTCCGTCGGGCTGCGATTCTAAAGTCAGGATGTAGGGGATATCAGCGCTCATCAGTTTTCGTTCCACCAAAAGACTGCGCCTTTGGCAATCGGAGGCAGGGTGAAAACTGTGCCTCGTGCGGAGCGAACTCCACGGATTTCTTGAACCTCGCCTAGAAATGGCAAGAAGTAGCCCTTTTCGCCGGCGCGTTCTGCCGTGATTCGAACATTTTCTTGCGGAACCTGCGATGCGACCTCCTTTGGTTGCAGCCCAGCAAAATTCGCGAAGAACACGTGCGGAGTGCCGTCAACTTGCGAGATGGAGGTCGCCACCAACGGAGACGCTTCAATGACGATGGAACTTGAAGGGTTCAAAGCTTCGAGAAAAGTCTTCTGCGAGTCTGGATTCGCGGCGGCGAACGAACGTTCTAACGCCTCCGTATAGGCCTCCCCAGGACACGAAGGAAAACGACGAATGTTCGCATCGCTTCGTCCCAACGTTGCGTTTTGATCGCCGGTAACGATCAGTCGCTTTCCGCTCTTAACAAACGCATCAATCTCTTCATTTTCTTGCGCGCTAAAAACATGGACATCAGGCAACACCAGGGTGTCTCCCCGGAAAGCACTTAGCGTGCGGGGAGTAACGACTTGAAACTCCAGGTGTTTCTGCATGAGGAAAATCAGAACGCCGCGATACGAGCGGAGGAACTCACTGGGATAGAAATTCCTGGTAGCCGGTGAGAAATAGATTCCAACCGGATGCAGCGGCTTGCGAGGTGAATTGAAGGTCTTGTCATTGGCCTCAATCCAGCTAAAGATCTTTGTGCGGGTCGCGAGATCGTTCGATCCGGCCATCGAGTGTCCCGGCGCATCCCAGAAATTCGCGCCCGCCATGATCTCCGACATCGCCAGGTTCTTCATGGCTTCTTTCGCGTCGACGTTCTTGTCTCCATCCCAAGAGTAATTCAGAATCCACGTGGCTTTGCCTTGCGCAAATGCGCGGAAGGTGTGCATCCCGACCTGATAGTTGAACCAGTCCAACTGCGAGCGAGATGACGCCATGTGATCGCCATCGCCGAACTCGTATTCATGGGCAATCGCGTCAACCACGGGATAGAGACTGTAAACATCCGCACCTACCCGGATGGCCTCCTGCTCAATCCCGGGGTAGATCTCCGGGATCACTTTGATCTTTGGGTTCACCGACTTGGCGTTTTGAACGATTTCTTGCAGGAAGCCAGTTATCGTCGAAATGCGGAACTCAACCCACTTGCGGAAATTGGGATCGGAAAAGTCATTCAGCTTAACGTCGTGCCGGGCATCGAGGCCGCTATCACGCTTGAACGCAGCAACCGTGTAATCGTCAAAGCTCGCCCACGTGTCTTCCCATCCGGTAAAGTGCGTCATCCAATACGGAATATCGACATAAATGCCGTCAATGCCGGTTCCTGCAATCTCTCGAACGCGTTGCATGTAGAGCTTGCGCCACTTGATGGCGTAAGGACTCACCCACACATCTTCGTCGCCCTTGGTAATCCAAAAAGCTGCATCACTTCCGAAGACCGCAGGCTCACCGGTGATTTTTCTCTGAAGCCAGTCGGGGTGATCCTTTGCCAAGGAATGTTTCGTGGAACTGGCATTGGCGGTGATGCATTCGGTGCCGGCAATGTAGACAAACGCATAGTTGCCTTTCTCATGCGCTTTCTTCGCGACCGCACGAATGTTTGCTAATTTTTCCGCGGGATCCAAATAGCTTTCGTAGCGCCCGGGGATATCGTTATCCACCTCGATCCCGAAGACGTGGCTTCGGCTCGCGTCCTCAACAATGGCATTGGCATTGTCGCTACCGAGGCCGTATGCGCCAATGCGCACGTGATTCGTCCAATCCTGCTCGGCGGATTGTCCGAAACCCAAGGTAGAAAAGGCGAGAAATAGAAGGACTGTAGGAACTATTTTTTGCATATGCTCACCATTGCAGGCAAAGAACGCCTCTCGACGAGGCGCATCGAAATCTGATGACGGTGAAGTCTCAAAACTCAAATCGAATGCCGAATTGCCCATGCCGGGGATTGCCAAGCGTAGAACTCACTTGTCCGAAGGTCGAATCTCCCCACAATGTGTCAGGCAACGCAAAACGAGGGGTGTTAAAGAAATTGAAAAAGTCGCCGCGAACTTCAAGCTTCATCCCTTCGCGAGGTACGAATGACTTCGCGAAGGAGAAATCCACGTTGTGAATGCCATCCGTTCGCAAATTCGAAAAATACCGTGGCGCGTTTCCGGCCTGCTCGTATCCCGGGTCGGCGAAACATGCCGCGTTGAATACGCTCTGACCGGTAAATGCGGACTGATGCGGGCTGATTCCGCTGTTTGGATTGCAAATGACGTTGGGGCGCTGAGTGCCATCATCCAAGGTCGGCTGGGACATGCCGATAGCGATCGGCTGGCCCGTTTGCAGCGTCACGATACTGGAAAGCGTCCACCCCCCCAGGACTCCATCAAGAACGCGGTTCATGCTTGAACCAATCCATCGTCCCCGTCCTATGGGAAGGTCTCCGATAATCGCAAACGCAAGCCGATTCGTAGCATCGTTGGCGCTAATTGAGTGCTCTGACTGCAGGTTGTCGAGCGTCTGCGGATTATCAGAGGCAAGCGAACCAACCCAGCCGTTCCGCCCAACTGAAGAATCGTCAGTTGACTTGGAGAAAGTGTAGCCGCCTTCAAAGCTGATGTAATTGGACATGCGTTTTTGAAAGCGGATCTGAAGCGCGTTGTAGAAGGAAGACGCTTCCAGCAAAGGCAATCCTTCGAAAGGCCCATCGAACTGGGGATATGGGCGCAATAGATTTATCAAGGGAATCGTCGAATTGTTGTAGATGGAATCCGGCTGGTTGAAGATCGCGGTGGGTCCCTGGAAAAGTGAGTAAAACGGATTGTTCACGTTGCTGTGAAGATCGTTGTAGAGCGTCTGGGTGTTGAATTGGCTCCGCAGCGATGAGGGAATGTAGTTGCGATTGCGGGTGGTAGGCCCACCTGCGCCGCCCCACGGCAGGTGCGTGCTGCGGTTCGCGGAGTAATCCACGGAGACGACCGTCTGCCAGGGAAGAAGCCGCTGAATTCCGAAGCTCCATTGGTAAATGTCTGCATTCTGTGCCTGCGAGGTGCCGAGATCGTTCTGATTGCCGTATCCCCACATCGCGAGTGGGCCGTACTGCGCACCCTCGGGCGCAGGAAGACCAGCAGGAAAGGGATTTTCGAAGGTCGCATACTGGGTTTGGAAATTGTTCAGGCTGAAATTGATATTGCCATCTTTCCGATAGGCAGTTCCGGCGTATTGGAAGTTGGTGGCGACGTTCATCCCGTAGTAAATGCCCGCGCCGCCGCGCACTACTGTATTCGGCGTGATGGCGTAGGCGAAACCGAATCTGGGCGCCCAATTGTTACGGTCGACGGGAACGTGCCGCGTATCGGAATTCGCAAATGCGGTGGTGCCAAGCAGATTCGATCCATCGTAGGGTGCGGTGACATTCACGCCATCCTGGTTGAAGTTCAGGGTTGGTATGCTGATCCCACTCTTGCCGCTGAAATCGCTGAATTGAATTTGGTTGTGGCGCTCGGTGTAGGGAGTACTCCACTCATAGCGCAGACCCAGGCTTAATGTCAGCTTCGATGAAACCTTCCACTCGTCTTGCACATAAAAGGCTGTCTCCATCGACTTGTTTGCGACCGCGGGATATATCGATATGCCGCCGTAGTCGCCAATACCGAGAAGCATATCCGCGAAGGGATTGCCCTCATCGGGATTGAACGCACCTACGTTTTGTTCGGTTACCGTTTGAGCGAAGTGGAAGTAGCCGGTGGGATAGCTGGGTTGCCGGAAATTATTGAAGAATTGCCTCTGCTCTCCACCGAACTTGAAATTATGTTTCCCGTGCGACCACGATAGGACCGAGGAATAAGAGTAGAGTGTGTGCGCGAAGGAGGTGTCCGCGCAGCACTGGTCGAACAGTGATGTCCAAGGCGAATCGGTGAGGAGTGCGGGCATGCGATCGATCCCGGGATTGGCGTTCGCGAGCACGGACGGGAACCCCACGGACGCCGCGGTCGGATAACTGTTGCTGTGGCCGGGTTGCGAAACTCGATCTACGCCAAAGCGCGAGCTCAACAACAGAGTTGGAGAAATCGTCCAGTCGTACTGCAGTCCAGCATTGTTTACGTTTGACGTGCCGCTGATGCCATCATTGAATTCACCGTCCCCCAGGATGGTCGGCGTGCTGAAAGATCCGCCTCCGTGACTGTACCTTCCGGCGATGTGCCCGTTGGTCGTTAGCTGGTGATCGACCTTGATGTCGAACTGATAGCCCGTCGATGAGGCGATGGTATTGTCCCGAAAATTGTTCGTGCCATCGGAGTTGCCCGGCTGATTCGGTGCAGGATACAGGTTGAGCAGCTTTTGTCCAATTGGATCCTGATTTGCCATTGGAATCATGTTTCCCGAAAACGCTGCTCTCGTACCGTTATGTACGTCGAACGGATTGAAAATCAAGTTGGAAACAACATCGCCTGAGTTCGGATCCGTGATCAGAGTGTTGGAGAAGTCTCCTTTACGCTCGGCTGCGGTGGGCACTGTGGCCACGATGTTGACCGGATCGGCCTCTTTCTGGCGCTCGATATCAAAGAAGAAGAACGTTTTGTTTTTCTTGATAGGGCCGCCCGCGGAAAAACCGTATTGGTCGCGAGAGTGGTCGGGTTTGGGCAGTCCGGCTTGATTGCTAAAAAAGTCATTTGCGTCCAGCCAACTGCGCTGACCGAACCACCACGCACTTCCGTGAAACTTGTTCGTGCCGCTCTTCAGCGCCATGTTGACCACGGTGCCGCCGTTATTGCCGGACTCAGCCGAATACGCACTCCCTTGTACTTTGAATTCCTGCACGGCCTCGACCGAGGGTTCGTAGTACACATTTGTGTTGCCGCCTTCGCCTTGCTCCGGCGCGCTGATCAGCGAGCCGTCGAGACGAACTTCTGCAGTCGCGTTGCGCTGACCATTCGAAACAAAATTTGTGCCGGCAGGATAATTGTCGTTCGTTCCTGACCCTGCAACTTCACTCACCCCCGCATTCAAGAAAACCAGCCCGAAGAAATTTCGGTTGGGAAGAGGAATCTGCTTCACATAATCGTTTGTAATATCCGTGCCCAGTGAGGCACTGTCCGTATCGAGTACCGGCGGCGCTTCCGTCACATCAACGCTTGCGGTTACGCCCGCCGGGCGAACCGTAAAGTTGAGACTCGACTCCTGATCGACCTGCAGCACCACTCGCTCTTTCAACTCCGGACGAAAGCCCGTCGCTTCCACTCGGACGGAATAAACGGAAGGACGAAGCGCCCGAATAATGTAGCTACCGGAAGAATCGGTCCTGGCAACGTGTGCTTGGTTCGTGTCACTCTCCGTCACTGTTACCGTCGCGTTTGCCACGGTCGCACCGGAAGAATCCGTAATCACGCCCCGCAATTGCGCCTGGAAAGCTGACTGAGCCATCAAGGCGCCAGCGAAAGAAAGGGAGAGTGTCACCAGAAAAATGCATGCCTGGTTTGACATAGGAATACGCATCATCGGGCGGCTCCTATTCGGAAGTGAATGAAAGGCTACTCCCTTTCAAAATCTTTCGTCAATCAATTATTTCTTGCGAATGTCATCGCGCGCGGTGGTGGCGTTGCATATTTTTTGATAACGCCCGCTGTCAGAGGTTCAGTTCCGGAAGAACGCGATGAAGCGCACTTTGAAGAGCCGCCTGCAGCGAAGACGTGATCGTCTGAGTTCGCCTGAACCTTGCATTCGTCAAAGGACTCCGCTGACAGCCGAATTTACCTCCGAGCAACGTGCAGGGGACGGACTGGTTTGTGCGATCTCTCGCGTTTGATAGGCGACAGATTGTTGGGCCGAAGGCGACGGTCTGCACCCCAGTCTAGACGGCCCTTCGAATCGATCCGAGAGTGAAATCCTAGCGCCCGCACATTGATTCCCTGCGCGGGCCACGCCGCAGGCGCGAGATTCGGTTGACTACGAGAGATTGGATCCGACTAGTACTTTCATATCATTGCCACCAAAGCCAAAAGCTCAAATAATCCGACAACTTTAGCGTTGTGGGGTTTCCCGGACCTGGGAAATATAACGGCTCGTCGCTTGTCTCAAATGTTAGTCACGATCCTCAACTGAAAAGGCGGAGACCTATGTGGAGTTCTGGAAGAATCCTGTGCCTGCCGGTCCTAATGCTGTTTGCACTCAACGTGTTTGCACAGCAAATCACTGCCAGCATCCGGGGAACTGTCGTTGATGTCAGTGGCGCTGTCCTGCAAGGCGCTTCGGTGACCGCAAAGCAGACGGAAACTGGATTTACGCGGACTGCAACAACGGATCGCACAGGCGCATACGTTCTGCTGGAGTTGCCGATCGGGCACTATGAATTGACCGTAGAGGGCAACGGTTTCCAGAAGTATCTGCAGCAAGGAATTACCCTGAATGTTAACGAGACTGCGACGATCACGGTTCACCTTGCGGTGGGCGCCGAAACCCAGCAGGTTGCAGTTACCGCTGACGCTCAGATGATCCAGGACACGGTAACCAGCCTTGGCAAGGTTGTTCTCGAACGCGAGATCGTAGATCTTCCCCTGGATGGTCGCAATTTTTCTCAGCTAGGCACATTGCAGCCGGGTGTTGTCCCTTTGACGCCGGGATTGAAGGAAGCCGGATCTTCCTTGCGTGAAGGACAGTCATACGCAGTGAACGGTCAGCGTCCGGAGTCGAACAACTTTCTTATCGATGGTGCCAATAACTTCAATGGCGTGGACGGAGGCTTCGTCCTAAAGCCGCCGGTGGACGCGATCAGCGAATTCAGAATCCTCACCCACAATGCCAGCGCGGAATTCGGCAACAGTCTCGGTTCGACCACGAATATCGTTACGAAATCAGGGACCAACCGAGTCCATGGAGCGTTGTGGGAGTTCCTGCGCAACGACGCATTCGATGCGAAGAATTACTTTGCACAGACGACCGAACCATTGAAGCAAAATCAATTCGGCGCCACCATCGGGGGCCCGATTCGAAAAGACAAGACGTTTTTCTTTGCATTTTACGAGGGCTTTCGCAACCGCCAGGGTGAAACCGCAGGCGCCACAGTGCCTTCCGTGAAAGAAAGAAGCGGAGATTTTTCCGAGCTGTGCAACGCTGCGCAGGGTGAATCGTTCAACAGCGCTGGCTTCTGCAGTAATCCTGCCCACCAACTCGCACTTCTGGTCACGAATCCGCCAACCGCGTTCCCGTTCAATCAGCTGCCACCGCCCTTCCTGAACTCGTTCGCTCAAAACCTCTTGAGCCTTTTTCCGTTGCCGAACAGCGGACTCAACACATTTAATTCCACGCAAACCAAGCGTGATGACTCGGACGAAGGCGGACTCCGAATAGACCATTATCTGTCGGTCAACGATGCCTTGAACTTTCGCTACATGATCAGTGATGACACAGGTTTTGATCCGCTCTCCCCCGCGGGAGCGAGCGTACCGGGCTTCCCGATAGGCGAGAATCATCGGGCACAAGATTTCGTTGCCCAGGAAACGCATACTTTCACTCCATCCATGGTTGGCGTTTTGCGCTTTTCCTTCCTGCGCAACAAATTCCTTTTCGGAGAACGCACGAACCACACCCCGCCATCCGCTCTCGGCTTTACTTACCAGCCCAGTCTTGACGTTGCCGTTGGGCCTCCGTTTATCCAGGTCAATGGTTATACGACGGTAGGCGATCCCATCACCGGACCGCGTAATAGCTTTGAGAATGTCTACGATTACAGTGGATCGTTGAGTTGGGTTCGTGGCCGACACGAGTTGAAATTCGGCGGTGGCTTCGAACACCAGCACATCAACGTGCTACAAGGCATTGCCACCAACGGATTCTTTGTGGTCGCACCCTTCCCATTGTCCGATGCCTTTGCCAGCTTCCTGGTAGGTCAACCCGTTTTCTTCCTGCAGGGACGTGGCGATTTCGGTCGCGGGATCAACGGCAAATCGCTGAACGGTTATGTGCAAGACACCTACAAAGCTACATCGCGGCTCACCCTAAACTTGGGTTTGCGCTACGATCTGCCTTTCCCATACACCGAAATTCATAACCGACAAACGCTTTGGATACCTGGACGCCAATCCACCGTTATGCCCAACGCTCCGGAGGGATTGCTCTACCCGGGCGACAAAGGCGTACCCGCGGGATTGATCCCTACGTTTAAGAAAGCCTTTGCTCCGCGCGTAGGCGTGGCATGGGATCCAACCGGAAGCGGAAACTGGCTGGTCACTTCGGCTTACGGAATCTTCTATGAGCCCTACTACACGGGCCAGGGAGGTCCACTGCAATCCCCGATCAGCGCACCGCCCTACCTGCAGACGGAACAGATCAGTCTTAGTCCGAGCCAGCCACTCAACTTTGCCGATCCTTACAACGGCAATCCGCCGCCGGCCAATTCCTTTGCAACGCCTCTCACGAACCTGACCCTGGCTCCGAACCTGCCGTTACCGTACACGCAGGATTGGGACCTCAACGTTCAGAGATCCTTGAGCAAGGACCTGCTGCTGGAAGTCGGCTACGTGGGGACGAAGGGGACCAAGCTGCCGCGTTTTGTAGAGGGCAATCCTGCCGTCTATATCCCTGGCGTGGACTCGAGCGGCAATCCGATCTCGACCACGGACAACGCCGACCAACGGCGGCTTTATTCAGGATGCACATTGGCCGACCCTCCAAGCACGTGCAAGTTTTCTTCGACGGGCTTGATTTCGGGTATCGCTAATTCTTCTTATAACGCCTTGGAAGCCAGCCTCCAGCAGCGCTTCAGCCATGGAATTTCCTTCCTCGCGTCATACACCTACTCGAAAGCGATCGACGATGTCTCTTCGTTTAACATCTCCGGATCCGGCTCGATCCAAGTAGCCGGGGAGAATGATCTCGCGCAGAATCCTTTCAACCTCGCCGCCGAGCGCGGCCCTTCACTTTTCGACGCGCGTCACCGCTTCGTGTTCAGCTATCAGTGGAGCCTTCCGTTCTGGCAACAGCAGCAAGGCTGGTATCAGCATGCTTTAGGTGGGTGGCAACTCAACGGAATCGTAACCGCGATGAGTGGGACGCCCTTCACCGTCTTCGATTCGAGGGATGTGTCGGAGCAAGGTGGGGCTCCTGAAATCACGGGATTTTCGGCGAACCGTCCCGACCTGGTAGCTGGGCAGAATCCAAACGCAGGGCCGCGTACCGTCGGTGCATGGCTTAATGCGGATGCTTTCGTGCGAATTAACCCAGACCCCAACTCGCCGGTGCAGCAATTCGGTACCGCCGGCCGCAACATCGCGTTAGGACCGCGTTACACGAATTGGGACTTCTCCGCTTCCAAGAACATTCGCGTGGCGGAATCAAAAGAGCTTCAATTTCGTGCGGAGTTCTTCAACATTCTGAATCACACCAATTTCCACTTGCCCAACAGCGATATCAGTTCGCCGACATTCAATCAGATTCTGGCGGCAGAACCACCAAGGCTGGTGCAATTCGCGCTCAAGTTTCTGTACTGATTTTCCGACCAACGTGAACTGGGGACGACCTAAAATGAACCAGCCGACCAAACCTGGGGTTGCGTGCACGTAAGGTCGCCCTTTCCACTCTGTTGGGCGAAGTACAGAAAATACTTTAAGGAAACCGCCCAATAGCCGCGAAGACACGAGCATGGTGTTTTGTTCCCAGAGGACAAAGCTTCGTCCGGCGTTCAGTCAGGATCTGCGGGAGACTTGCGGCTGGTTACCATCGGCGCCACGAACCGTCTCTAAGCCAGAATCACTTTTTGGAGTCGGAGAAGATGCGGGTTGCGATTTCTTTTTCCTCTTCCGTCGATTGGCGCGAAGAACGGCCATACGCTCTTGCAGGAGCAAATCCGTGGCTTGCACATAGACGTCGCTGTGGAACCACTTCTGGACGATGTCGCCGCGCAGGAAGTTCGCCATCGATAGAAGAATCATTCCTTGGTGATGGGCCATCCAGGATTTGACCAGGCGTGCGGAACGGAATTGAGCTTCCGCAGGACCGAAGTCGGCGGATTCATAGAAGCCGTACTGTCCGAACCAGCCGTGGTTAATCATGACACGAAGATTTCGCAGGGCAGCGGTGGGGTCAACGCTCAAAGCCATTGCGGTGGCATACGGGGCAATCACCACGCGTTCGGACTCGGAGCTCTGCATCGCGAGATCCGGCACACCGAAGAAGCGATACCCGTACACGCCCTCCTCGTTAAGATCGGAGAAGCTCGACTCCGAAATTCCCCAGGGAACACCCTTTTTTGCAGCATAAGATTGCTGTTCCGCAACCGCGCGTTCCATGCTGCAAAGGAGCACGGAGTCGCGATAGGAACCTGTCCAGATGGCGGGCATTAGGTATTCGAACATCGTTCCAGCCCACGAGATCAGCGCTGGGCCATCGACGGTAGCAACATGCTTGCGTCCCAGTCTTAACCACACTTCCTGGGGAAGTTCGCCTTTGGCGATTCCGATGAAGGCAGCGATCCGTGCCTCTGAGGCGAGAAGGTCATAACACGCAGAGTGCAATTTGCCAGCGCTCGCGTCATAGCCTATGGATAACAATTTGCGTCGTTGGTCGAGCAGGAAGCCGAAATCCATCCCGGCGAACCAGGCATCGGCGTCATCCGCGACTCGGAGCAGTTCTTGGAGCAGAGAATCAGTGCGGCCTTGAGCCTCGACCACCAACGTCAGCAAGTGGCGGCGCAATTCTCTTTCTTCATCGGAGCCGCTGCCATGAGAGGCATCCGATTGAAGTTCTTCCTGCAAACCGCGCAAAAAGGTCGAAAGCTTCGAGAGAGGCACATTAATCGCCGAGTTCTCGATCGCCAGGCCGCGGCGCACTGGTTCAAATTCCGGCAGGAGCCACGGCATATAGTCGTGAAGCAGGTTTCGTAACATCTTCCTGCGAGTTTGCAGCTGTTCCCCGAACCAGGGAGCGCCGGTCCTGGCATCTTTGGAATCTTCGCTCACCAGGGGATCTGCGATAACCGAGGCGACCCGCTTTAACAGAGGTTGATTCTTGCGGGTGCGAATCGCGCGCGTCGCTTTCCATGAAGAGAGCACATTGAAATCAGCAAGTGCGCGGATGTGGTCGTTATAGCCTTCGACTAGCGAACGCGACAGCAGGGGCTTGCCCAACAGAGCACGGCAGCCATGATTCAGCGCAACCAGGGATGCGGCGAGATTTCCACTATCGACGCTGGAGACAAAACGCGGGTCGAGAGGAACCAACGAGCGTGTGTCGTACCAGTTGACTAGATGACCGCGGTGGAGTTGCAAGCGCTTCATCGTGTCGAGAGTGCGACGCGTGAGCGTGACAAGCTCCGGGACGGTGAGGTAGCCGAGTTCGCATGCGACCTGGCGAGCATTGAGTAGCAAGCCGAGATTAGTCGGTGAGACGCGCGCGGCGACTTGCGGCGGATCCTCCTGTACGTTGTCAGGAATCAGCCAGTTATGCTCTTCGGTGCTGAACTCGGAAAAATATCGCCAGGTACGGAGTGAAGCACGACGCACAAATAGCTCATCTTTGCGCGAAGGCTCGGGCTTCTCCACGCGAGGAGGCCGATCGAGCCAGAGAGGAATAAGGCTGCTGCATCCCCATAACATAAGAATGGGAAGCGCGACCCAGAATGCAGGGCGGCGGGTATAGTACAGCGCTAGTCCCATGGCGGCCACGATCGCTGGCGTCCACAGCAGATAGAGATCGACGGGAGTACGCTTTTTCTTGCCGACTTCTGCTTCCGCCGCGGTTTCCCATTGCAGCAACCGTTGACGCGATACGAACCGGCGATAGATCGTGCGCCAGATGGCGTCGGTGGAGAGAAGTGCATCGTGAACACGGAAGGCAAAACTGAGCAGAATTCCGGCTGCGCCGGTTGCGACCGATGCGAACAAATTTTTGACGGAAGCGAAGTTACCGGCGAGCCCGGCGCGCACCAAGCCGACTATGAATTGCACCGCGATGGGAGCGAAGAGAACACCCATCAGCGCGAGCGTCCAGTACAAAGGTTTGCCGGGGAAGAGTTTCCACACCAGCAGGAACACTGCGACCGTGACCGGCTCCACCATGGTGCGCCGCAGGTTATCGAGAATCTTCCAGCGCGAAATCAGTGAAATCGGGTTGGGTACCCAGCGGCCACTTTCATTGGGCACCTTGGAGAGCAGCCATTCGACATTTTGCCAATCGCCGCGCATCCAGCGATGCTTGCGGCGCGCGTAGGCACTGTAATGGGAAGGATAAGAGTCAATGATCTTGACGTCTGTAGCTAAGCCGGCACGCGTGTACGCACCCTCGATTAGGTCGTGGCTGAGGATCTGGTTGCGCGGGAAACGGCCGTCGAGCACGCGATGCAAGGTGCGCACTTCGTATAGTCCCTTACCGACGAAGCTGCCTTCTCCGTAAAGATCCTGGTAAACATCGGAGACGGCCTGGGTGTAGATATCAAGGCCGGTCCAATCGGAATAGATCGATGCCAGGCGTGAGCGGGCGGTGCTTTGCACGCTGATGCCGACCCGGGGCTGAAGAATGCCGTAGCCTTGGGTCACGATGTTCTTTTCGCTATCGATGATGGCCTGGCACAGCGGATGCGCCATGGCTCCAATCAATTTGTGCGCCGATCCGCGAGGGAGTTGCGTGTCGGAGTCGAGCGTGAGAACGTAGCGGATCTTCGGAAGAACCGAAAGATCGCCGACTTTGAAAGGGAAGCTGTCATAGCTCCCGAGAATGAGCTTATTGAAGTCGAGAAGTTTTCCGCGCTTGCGTTCCCAGCCGATCCACAGACCTTCACGACGGTTGTAAACACGATGGCGATGGAACATCGCGAAACCGCCGGTGCCTTTTCCGGCATACTTTCGGTTCAGCTCCCCCACAAGTCCGCCGCAGAGATCGACCAGAGGATCGTCTTCACGCGGCTGTTCGGTGGAATCTCCAAGGTCGGTAAGCAATGCAAAGTGAAGGTTCGCGCTCATATTCCCGACGTAGCGAACTTCTAATTCTTCTACGGTCTCCCGGACCTGCTTCTCATTTAGCAATAATGTCGGCACCACAACCATGGTGGCGCAGTTGTCAGGAATGCCATGCGAAAAGTCGAGCTTGGGCAGAAGCTGGGGATCGAGCAGCGAGGTCGTCAAGAAATTCATGATCTCGACGGCACTCTGACTACAAGGGATCAGGAGCAGCAGCACTGCGATGAGGGTGCTCCAAAGCGAACTGAAATTCACCCACCACAATAGGAGGAGGATCATCCCGAGGGTGAGAACTTCGACGCCGAGGGGATAGAACTCGTCAGGGTGTCGGCGCAAAAATGCCTGGAAACGATCGCGCCAGGGCAGTCGGACACTGGCGCGACGGTCGAGTTGTTCACGACCTTCCGCAACCAGGTAATACCCGACATGCGAACGACGGGTGACGACCCGAGGATTGCGAGAGGGCTTGCGTAGCGATTCGCTGGCGAGCGTGAGCACCATCTCCGCAATCTCAAGTTCGGAGTGATCCGAATGCTCTGCCAGTTTTACGATCAGCTTGCGATATTGATCGCGGTTCTCGGGATCCATTTTCGGATAGGCGCCAGCGGGGTCACGCCGGAGGACTTGGTCGAAAACGATCAGAGGTTCGAGAATTTCCTCCCATGGAGTTTCACGAATTGCGTGAAGGCTGCGAATACAGTCGCCGACTGAGCCTTCGGCAACCGTTGTGGCGTTGGATGAACGAGTGGTGCGGGCTGCAACGCGTTCGAGCAGGACCAGTTTCAGTGCCGGCACAAGTTCCCACAACTCACTCAATCGCAGTACGACGACATTCTGAAACGCACGAAGGTATTCGGTGAAGACACGATCATCAAACCGATACCGCACGGTAGCGAGCAGGTCTTGGGAGAGGACAAGGACTCGAGGCGCAGGCTTTCCAGCACCGCGTCGAACATGTTCGGTGCGTTCGAGAGCCCCGGTGGCTTCTTGCAGTGCGGCCACTTCGGATCGCAGGAAATCACGATTCTCACGCAGCCACCGTCGCTCGTCGACATCGAGGTGCTCGCTTTCAGTGGAAGAGAGGACCTCTTGCATCTGCTCGTCCAGGGCTTTCAAGCGTTCGGCAAAAAGCTGCGACGTTTTGCCAGGCACCCATGACATTTCGCGGGCGCACTCTACGGCCTTGGAGGCAAGGCCCGGTGTCGCCGCAGGCTTCTCCAATTTCCGGAGATCCTCTGCGGCTTCGCTCGCGCCAAGATTCAGGTCGTTCGTCATATCCGTCCCATCTTGCAGCTAACGGTAGCTGGCAGCTTGTAATTCAAACATTTCAGCGTAGCGTCCACCAAGTGATATCAGTTGGCTGTGGTTTCCGTCTTCCGCAATACGCCCATTGGCGAGTACGAGGATGCGATCAGCCATTCGTACCGTAGAAAAACGGTGCGATATGAAGAGCGCCATTTTACCCTTCGTCAACTCAGCAAAACGCTCGAAGACTTCGAATTCACTGCGCGCGTCGAGTGCTGCGGTGGGTTCGTCGAGCATAAGCAGTTGCGCATCGCGTAGGTACGCGCGAGCCAGGGCGAGTCGCTGCCACTCACCGCCGGAAAGGTCTACACCATCGAGAAAGCGGCGTCCGAGCATCTGCTCATATCCTTCTGGAAGTTTCGCGATCACCTCGTCGGCAAGGCTTTTGTGGGCGGCGTCGATAATGAGATCTGTCGACTCTACCTGTTCGATGCGCCCAACTCCAATGTTCTCGCGGGCGGTCATCTCGTAGCGCATGAAATCCTGGAAGATTACGCCCATCTCCCGATAAAGGTCTTCGAGATCGTATTCGCGCAAGTCGACGCCATCGAGCAAAACCTGCCCCTCGGTAGGGTCGTAGAGTCGTGACATTAATTTGACGACCGTGGTCTTACCTTCACCGTTTTCTCCGATGAGCGCGACCCGCTCGCCCAAACCGAGGGTGAAACTCAGGTGATCGACCACTCGCCGGGTGGTGCCAGGGTATGCGAATGAGACATCGCGGAATTCGAAGCCCCGCACGAACGGACGCGGTGCGGCTAATGCATTCGGCTTCGAGCGGATCGTCGGCTTCATGTCGAAAAACGCAAGCAGATCGGTAAGGAAGAGTGCCTGGTCCGCGATGCTGGAGAGGGTCGAGAAGACGAGCTGAATATTGTTGCTGGCCTGCAGGATTGCTCCCGACAAGAAGTACAGGGTGCCGATGGAGAGTGCCCCTGCCAACGTCCGCCAGATCACCCAGACATAGGCCGAGTAATAGCCCAAGGTTCCGATGATCGACAGGAATGTGCCCGCCCGGAGTCGGCGCACGGAAAGATTGACGTTCTGGTCGTAGATCTGATCGGAGAGCTTGGTGAAACGCTCGGTGAGGTAGCCGCTCAGACCGAATAGCTTGAGTTCCTTCGCGGCCTCTTTGCTGCCTCCGAGGATGCGGAGGTAATCGAGTTTGCGGCGGATCGGGGTCTGCATGAAATTCTTCGCATACCCGAGGAACGCGAAATGGCTTTCGCCTAAGAAGGCGGGGATCACGCCCGCTACCAGCAGCAACAAAAGCCAAGGCGAAAAATAGACGATAGAAATCGAGAGTGACAGGGCGGTTACAACCTGCTGCAACAAGCGCCCGATAGACTGAATCATGCCCAGGCGGTCGGTTGCCTGCACGCGCGCGCGCTCCAGGCGATCGTAAAAGACCGGATCTTCGTAGGCGATAAGGTCGAGCTGCGCCGCGTGTCGCATAACCTCGATGCTGACGTGACGGGTGTATTTGTCGGCGAGAACGGAGTCGAGGTAATCCAGCAGTCGGGTAAGCACGCTACTCGCAACTGCGAGGGCGAACTCAGCGGCTACCAGCCACCAGAATGTCGGCGAGATCGGCTGGTGGCGCTCGACCACGGTAACAATGTTGTCGATGATCCGCTTGCTAACCGCCAGAAGTCCGATCGGCAGCAGGGCGGTTATGATGCGGACGATGATTCCCCACAGGACGATTGCTGGTCCGGACTGCCAGACGATTCTTAAGACAGGGGGAATCTGACGCAGCGCAACCAGGCGCTCGTCCCACGCTTTCCAGAAATTCTCTTTCTCTTTAGACATCCATTCAGCCAATTGAGCTGGATCCCGGCAGACACAATTCTGCCTCACGCTCAACGAGTGAGACAAAGGCACAAAATTATTCAGATGCAGCTTTGGACCGAAGTGACTAGTTCTAAAGGGCATGAAAAAAACAAATAACTCGCCCGAAAAAGCCGGATAAGCCATTTATTTCGTGGCTGATGCCTTCGAAACCAGAACAAGTCTCTGCTGGCGCAGGATCACTCTGCAGAATCTATAGCCGGCAACTTTTTAAGTCCGAGTCCGCTTAGCCAACCGCGTAGCCTTCTTCGTCGATTTCCACTTTGCAGGTTTGCCAAGATGTTGCGCTGCGCTCCTGCTTTTGCCCGGATGTGCATCTTCCCATCGATCCAGTTGCCGCTTACGTTTCCTCCGGAAGGGCTTGCTCCTTCGTCGTGAGTTTGGAATCTGCTCTCGGGCGGCAGCTGCCCTGTTCGTTCTTCTTCTTGCCTGGGACGGCAGTGCATCCAGGCCAACAGCGATTGATATTTTCAGCCATTCCTTTCAAGATGCAACCCGTAATCGATCGGAATACCTGCGGCGATCTCACCTTTCACGGAGAGAAAAAAAGACTGGAAATTTAGTCGGGCTACACCTCGATCTCGCTATGCGGAAACTTCAAGCTGCGGCGTTGAGAGCATGCGAAAACAGTTGCCCGTCGCGAGCATGTAGGAGTATGTTCGCCGTGGCTCAGCGCGCGGCTCAACGGGAACACACCACGCCTGAATCAGCCGAAGAAATTGACTGGACGGAAACCCCTTGTCGCTGAACCCAGTTCTTGTGAAAAGTACGATCGTGGCTGCCCTTGGCGGCCTTCTTTTCGGTTTCGATACGGCAGTGATCGCCGGCACTACGCAAGCACTACGCGAAACCTACCAGCTCACGCCTGCACTGTTGGGCTTTACCGTTTCGGCGGCGCTCTGGGGAACAGTAATTGGTTCCGTGCTCGCGGGATATCCTGGCGACCGCTTCGGCCGTCGCGACAGTCTTCGCATCATGGCTCTCCTCTATATTGTCTCGTCACTGGGCTGTGCTCTGGCTTGGAACTGGGACGTGCTGGTATTGTTCCGGTTCATCGGAGGCCTTGGAATCGGCGGATCGTCAGTGCTCGGTCCCATGTACATCGCCGAGATTGCCCCGGCTAAGTGGCGCGGTCGCCTCGTGGGCTTGTTTCAATTCAACGTCGTGCTCGGCATCTTGCTTGCCTATTTTTCCAATTACATGGTCGGTCTCGGAAGCTTCGGTTCGGCGGAATGGCGCTGGAAGCTGGGCGTTCCGGTGATTCCAGCCGCTCTGTTCCTGATCATGTTGTTCGGCATCCCGCGCAGTCCGCGCTGGTTGGTGAAGAAGCAACGCATCACCGAAGCAAGGGAAGTATTGCGCATCACGGGTGAAGCAGACTACGAAAGAGAATTGCAGGACATTATCGAATCTATCGACGCCGAACATGTGAAGGGCGAATCGTTATTCTCGTGGAAGTATCGATTCCCGATTTTCCTCGCGGTGTCGATCGGCATGTTCAACCAACTCGCAGGTATCAACGCCATCCTGTATTACTTGAATGATATTTTCCTCTACGCCGGCTTCAGCAAGGTCTCGGGCGATCTGCAAGCCGTAGCGATCGGCGGCACAAACCTGCTCTTCACGATGCTCGCCATGAGCGTAATTGATCGCATTGGCCGAAAGACCCTGCTGCTCATCGGTTCGGTTGGAACAGCGATTTGCCTTGCCGGAGTCGCGTGGGTGTTTCACACCAATCGGCACCAGGGGCTTTTGATCTGGCTTCTCGTCGGATACATCGCCTTCTTCGCTTTTTCGCAAGGCGCGGTCATCTGGGTGTACATCAGCGAGGTATTCCCGAACCGCGTGCGCGCCGGCGGCCAGAGTCTCGGCAGCTTCTCACACTGGATCATGAATGCGTTTATCTCTGGAATATTCCCGTTGCTTGCCGCGTCTTCGGGCTCCATTCCGTTTGCATTCTTCGCTGCCATGATGGTTTTGCAGTTCTTCGTCGTGCTCTTCATTTATCCCGAGACCAAGGGATACACGCTGGAGGCGATGCAGAAGAGGCTCGGAATCGCATGAGTCGCGTGCTTTTTCGATTCCTGGCGTGCGCGCTTTGCCTCGCGTCGTTGCCGTCGTTCGCACAATCCGCATACGACGAGCCGTGGCGTCCGCAATATCACTTCACGCCCGCTAAGAATTTCATGAACGATCCCAACGGACTTGTCTTTTACAAGGGCGAGTATCACCTCTTTTATCAATACAATCCCGAAGGCAGCGTCTGGGGACACATGAGTTGGGGCCATGCCGTCAGCGACGACATGCTGCATTGGAAGCACCTGCCGGTCGCGATCCCAGAAGCAGTTGGGAAGTACATGATCTATTCCGGCAGCGTGGTTATCGACCGTAACAATGTGAGCGGTCTGTGTGTCGTGTCGGAAGGCGATCCATCCTGCTTGCTGGCGATTTTCACCGCTGCCGCCAAAGATGCGCAAGGTAAGGAACATCAGGACCAGCATCTTGCGTACAGTAACGATCGCGGACGTACATGGACGGAGTATTCGGGAAATCCGATCGCCGATCTTGATAAGCCGGACTTTCGCGATCCGAAAGTGTTCTGGTACGAGCCACAGAAGAAATGGGTAATGGTTGCGGTGCTTGCCGATGAACGCCAGCTCGAGCTGTTCGACTCCAAGGATCTGAAGCACTGGAAGCTGGAATCCACCTTTGGCCCCGCTGGAGACTCCGAGGGTCAATGGGAGTGTCCCGACCTGTTTGAGCTGTCGATCGAGGGTACGTCAGAGACTAAGTGGGTGCTGGCGGTTAATCGCAATCCCGGTGCGCCTGCGGGGGGAACTGGCACGCGTTACCTGCTTGGCTCCTTCGATGGCC
Source organism: Acidobacteriaceae bacterium (assembly GCA_003151155.1). Taxonomy (GTDB): domain Bacteria; phylum Acidobacteriota; class Terriglobia; order Terriglobales; family Acidobacteriaceae; genus Korobacter. The sequence continues at coordinate 34,953 of PLWX01000222.1, read as the reverse complement.
AGAAATTCACCGCGGATGAAACCCCGACCTTGTGGGCCGACTACGGCAAGGATTTTTATGCAACGCATCGATTCTCGTCGATGCCTGCCGGCGACGATCGCACCGTGTGGATGGGATGGATCGGTAACTGGCAATACGCCAATAAAGAACCAACCGTGCTGTGGCGCGGCGCGCAATCGCTGCCGCGAGAACTACATCTTCGCAACGTTGCAGGGCAGCTGCGAATGGTGCAAACGCCGATTGCCGAGACGGAAAAGCTGAGGAACGAAAAGCTACTCGACACGGGCTCGATATCGGTCGATGAGGCGAATCAGCGCCTGAAGAAGGCTGCGGTGCATGGCGAGCTGTTGGAAGTTGAAATCGAATTCCAGTCCGCCTCGACAGGAACCATGGGCGTTCGCCTTAGGAAGGGGCCGCAGCAGGAAACGCTGGTCGGTTTCTCCCCGTCTGAGAAATCCGCGTTCATCGACCGCACCCATTCCGGAGAGGCAGCCTTTTCGAAAGACTTTGCGGGTCGTCATCTTGCGCCCGTCCTAAACGCGAAAGAGCGGAAACTGCACATCTACCTCGACCGTTCGAGTGTTGAGGCATTCGTGAATGGCGGCGAAGCTGTGCTTACCGACCGCATCTATCCTTCTGAAGAAAGTAAGGAAATCGAAGTTTTTTGGGATTCCCCGCAGGCGAAGGTCGTATCGCTTCGAATCTGGAGTCTTCGATCCGTATGGCAAGGGCAGAAGGCGCATGAGTAAGCTCACCATTGTCGGTTTGGGCGAGGTGCTTTGGGATGTGTTTCCCACCCACAAGCAGTTAGGTGGCGCGCCCGCCAACTTCGCATACATCAGCAGCTTGCTCGGTGAAGAAGGTGTGGTTGCCAGCCGCATCGGCGACGACGAGCTCGGTGCGGAAGTTGAAAGCCGACTCAAGAGCCTTGGTCTCGACACTTCTCATCTGCAGCGCTGCACAATGCATCCGACCGGGACCGTGAAGGTTCAACTTGGGAGCGACGGCCAACCCCGTTTCGAGATTACGAAGTCCGTAGCATGGGACTTTATCGAGTGGACTCCCGAACTGAAGGCACTCGCCGCTCGTGCAGACGCAGTTTGTTTTGGCTCGTTAGCACAACGTGAGCCAGCATCGCGCGCCACAATCCAGCAGTTCCTGCGAGCCACTCGCCAGGGTTCGGTGCGCGTGTTCGATGTGAACCTGCGCCAAGCGTTTTACTCGCCGGACGTGTTAGAAGCCTCGGCCAAGTCGGCCACCATCCTGAAGCTGAATCACGAGGAGGTTCCGCTCGTGATGAGAGCCTTACACGCGCCTGAGTTGGCGGAGCGGGGCGCAGCGGAATGGATGTGCGAGCGCTTCGGATTGAAGCTGGTCTGCATTACTCGCGGCGGTGCGGGGAGCATGTTGGTTAGTCCAAGTGGACATCACGAGCATGCGGGATATCTCGTTAAGGTGGCGGATACGGTGGGTGCGGGCGATGCCTTCACTGCAACCATGGTCCATCATTACCTGCGCGGGTCGGACCTGGCGACGATGAACGACGCGGCGAACCGCATGGGAGCCTGGGTGGCCAGCAAATCGGGCGCGACCCCGCCGATCGAAGAGGCGGAGATTGCGAAGCTGCGAGCCCGCGGCCAGTGAGCGTGCTCAAGATCGTCAATCTGGAACAAGGGCTGCCGACCGTCGAGCAGGCGCGGCAGAACATGATGCGCGAGCTGGATGCAGCGCGGCGTACAGGACACAAGGGTGTGAAGCTGATTCACGGTTACGGATCGAGCGGTGTGGGCGGCGAGATTCGACTCGCTGTCGGGAGTTCTCTGCAACAGATGAAGCAGCGTGGCGAGATTGCCGCTGTCGTCTTCGGCGAGAATTGGGCGGTCAGCGACAGCGATACCTGGTCTCGCATCAAGCGTTATCCCATACTGAAGCAGGACTCTGATCTCGGGCGCAAGAATCGCGGTATCACCGTGGTTTGGTTTTGACGCTACCCGAACAATTCGCGAACTCTCCGCTCGCGGTAATCGAAGATTGCATTCACATCCCGCGAGACCATGACGCGGTTCACGATCCTGCCGATCGGTCCAAAGGGAAGTGCATAGCGGACCGTGTCTTCGATCCACGTGCCACCGTTCTCCGTCCAGAAACGATGAGTGTGGTGCCACAGCTCGTGCGGACCTTTCGCCTGGTGATCGACGAACTGCTTCGGCGGATCCCACTCTTCGATGATGGTGCGCCAATGGATGGGGAGGCCGTGGACACGTAGCTTGTACTCAATCCGCGCGCCTGCTTCCATGCGCGGGGGAGCGAGCGTGATCTGGAAATGGAGGAACGGCGGAGTCAGTTCTTCAAGGTTCTCAGCCTTGGCGAAGAACTCGAAGATCTTCTCCAGCGGTTGCGGTACCCATTGCTTGCGATGGATCTCGTAGGTTGTCATGCGTAAGCAGCCGATTTCGTCAGGAACGTTCGTACCCTTGTCATTGGGATTGCCGCCTGTCTTAAGATAGAGGAATGACAGCGGTGCTGTGTAAATGCGGTAGGGCTCATGGAATCCTAGAGTTCAAAGTACTGAGGCTGCAGATGCACCACGCTCAAAAACCACCTAAGAAGACACTCGTCTCGCCGCTCACCACGCTGAAGAATGGCAGGATGGTGGCTAGTTGCTGTGCTGAACCACTTTGCGACATGCTCGGCAATCCGATCCTCTCCTGCAACGTCAGCACGATCCAGTTTAAGAACGTCATCGACGAGGCTCATAGCGACTAGCCATAAATTCCCGTTGCGTTGCAGGCTCCGGTCGGGCAAGATGCGGAGCACTCCATGAACATCACTCGTCGTGATTGGATCCTCGGCTCTCTTGGTGTGGCTGGCTGGGCGGTGATTGCTTCCGCGCAGCAGCACGCACATAGCGCAGTCGCGCAGTCGACACCCGCTGGCTTCGAATACCTTGATGCTCGCACGGCGCAGGACGTCAGCGCGATTGCTGCGCAGATCGTTCCGTCGGACGATGGACCAGGGGCGACAGAAGCGGGGGCTGTGTACTTCATCGATCGTGCGTTGAAGACGTTTGCGGCTGATAAACAGCAAGCCTATCGCGATGGCCTCGCCGATCTGGATCACCGTCACGGACAGATGTTTCCTGGATCGACATCGTTCGCGACCCTGACACCTGCGCAGCAAATACAACTTTTGCATGCGATCGAATCCACGGACTTCTTCGCCCTGCTTCGTACTCACACCGTGCTGGCGTGGCTCGGCAGCCCGGAATATGGCGGCAACCGCAACAACGTGGGCTGGAAATATATCGGGTTCGATGATGCCGGTTATTTCGAGCCGCCGTTTGGCTTCTACGATGCGGAGGCCAAGTGAGAGGCGCACAGTTTCGAACATCGGAGACTGTCGATTTCCTGGTAGTGGGTTCGGGTGCGGCGGGCGGCGTGATGGCCAAGGAACTCGCAGTTGCCGGGTTCAGCGTCGTTGTGCTGGAGCAAGGGCCTTATCTCACGGAGCAGGACTTCGGGCACGACGAGATCAAGTACGCGGTGCAGAATGCGCTGACCAACAATACGAAGCTGCAGCCGATCACCTATCGCAAGCACGAGAACGAAGTGGCCAAGCCGTTGAAGGCGATTGAGTATGGACGCCAAGTCGGCGGTGGAACCGTACATTTCACTGCGAACTACTGGCGGCTGCACGAGAGCGATTTCAACGAACGAAGCATTTACGGCGAGATTCCCGGCACATCGTTCGCCGACTGGCCGATTCGATATTCCGATCTCGAACCTTATTACACGAAAGCTGAGGAAGAGATTGGGATCTCGGGACTCGGCGGCGCAAACCCGTTTGAAGCGCCGAGGTCGAAGCCTTATCCATTACCGCCGATGCCGGTGAAGTCGTCGGGTGTGCTCTTCGAGCGAGGCGCTAAGAAGCTTGGATTGCATCCTTATCCAGCGCCGGTGGCGATCCTTTCACAGCCTTATCGAGGACGCGGGGCGTGCGCGCACTGCGGGATGTGCGAACTGTTTGGCTGCGAGATGAAAGCCAAGTCGAGCACGCTGGTGAGCGTGATCCCGATCGCGGAGAAGACGGGGCGCTGCGAGATTCGTCCGAACTCGTATGTGCGGAAGGTCGAAACCAACGCGAAGGGACATGTGACCGGCGCGATCTACTTTGATGAGCAGAAGCGTGAAGTTTTTCAGCCGGCGAAAGTCGTAGTGCTGTGCGCGAACGGCGTGGAATCCTCGAAGTTATTGTTGATGTCGAAATCGAAATTGTTTCCGCAGGGGCTCGCGAATTCGAGCGGCCTGGTCGGCAAGAATTTGATGTGGGACAACGGCACAGAATCGTGCGGATTGTTCGAGCATCCGCTGAACGAGTTCAAGAGCGTGCAAGTCACCCGCGTGCTGCAGGATTATTATGACGCTGATAAAAGGCGCGGATTTTATGGCGGCGGGGCTATCGATGCGCGCTTCGATTTTTATCCGGCGGGCTTCGCGCTCTCGGGAATGCCGGACGATGTGCCGAAGTGGGGGATCGATTTCAAGAAAGCGGTCGGCCAATATTTCACCCGCACGATGACGCTGCTCGCACATACCACTTCACTTTCGATGGAGCGAAACAATGTGTCGCTCGATCCGGAGTTGAAAGATGCGTGGGGGCTGCCGGGGGTTCGCATCACGTACGACTGGCATCCGGATGACGTGACCAACATGAAATGGCTGGTCGAACGGGAGCGGGAGATTCTGCAGGCGGCTGGGGCGCAGAAAGTGTGGTCGTTCCCAGTGGAACCAGCCGAGGTCAACGTGATGCCGTCGCGTCACCTGATGGGAACGTGCCGGATGGGGATCGATCCGCGGCGCTCGGTGGTGGATTCGTTCGGCCACGCGCACGATGTGAAGAACCTGTTCATCGTGGACGGGAGCAACTTCGTAACCTCGGGGCGGCAGCAACCGACGGCGACGATCCAAGCGCTGGCGTATCGCGCGGCCGAACACATCGCAGAGCGGGCGCGAGCCGGAGATCTCGGGTAGGGTACCCCCCTCCCCCCATCGATCTTTTGTTTTCATTAGGTTGGCGGTATATTTTCTGCAAAATCTTGAAAACAAAGATAGTTAGGTGTCAAAATCCACAAAACAAAGAGGTTAGGTGCTTGTTTTGTGCCGGAAGGCATCCCGAAGGTTCAGTTTTCAAAGATCGATTGCTGTTGGAAAGTGAAGCTTAGCAGTGTGGCGGGGAGAGTGTCTGTGATGGACGTATCCCTCGCAGGTGGACTCCCATCACCCGCATGGCGCCGGGAATTAGGCGAGGGCGATGACTTTCGAGATTAGACCGTCTTTTACGACGCGTTCGGTCTTGCCGTCGACGGACCGGAGGTAGACGGCGCTGCCGTTCGTATAAAGCAACGATCCATCACTGCAAAGATCGAAGCTGAGGACTCCACGCGCGAGAGTGGAAGTAGTTCCGGTGTGATCGCGGCAGACGAGTTCCCAATCTTTGGGAACAAGGTCGGGAGCATCATCGTTGCCGGGATTACGGGCGGCCTGTCGAGCGTCGATCATGTTGCCCCAGATCATCATCTGTTTCAGATCGGCTTCGCGTTGCTGTGCTCCGCCGGAGTTGGTCAGGGTTTTCCCGGTGTAGCGGACGGTAAAGAAATTCAAGAACTGGAACAGCGCGAACAGCAGGCGGAAAGGGAAGAGCAGGAAGTCAAGAACGCCGCGCCACCACGGCGGCTTCGCGAACGGACTCTTCCACGGACGCTGGATGTAGAAAAGCTGTCCGCGAGAATCCATCTTGGGACTCATCAGGTCGCTTTTCTAGTCTTCCAGGATCGTTTTCACTTCGCTGGCGCCAAGATCGAGTTCGTGAATCGCAAAGGGTCCGCGCGCGATGGCCATGCCTGCAGCATTGCGGCCGATGCCAGCGGACTGGAAGAGGACGCGATCGCTTGCGCCCTGTACCCATGAGGGCGCCATGTCGCTGCTGTCGCCTTCGGTGGCTTCGGACGGTTCGGAGCCGTCGGCACGCATGACGGCGATGGTGCTGTAGCCGCGATGATCGAAGACGCAGGCAAGGCGCTCGCCTTTTTCATCGGAGATGACTTCGCGCACGCGATAGTCGGCAGTATGAAGCAGACGCTGTTCGTTTACGCCATCGTTGCTGAGGCGGAAGATGCCGCCGATGTCGGAGGTCTCCAGCGAATAGATGAAGTCATCGCCGCGGCGGGTGAGGCCGTTGACGACGATACGCATGTCTTCGGGATTGGCGCGCGCGCCGAACATGCCTCCGCGCATGAATTGCGAACCGGTGCCCTGGGTCTTCCAGGCATTGCGTTTTTCAAGATCGATGGAGCGCTGTCGCACGTTCTGTCCGAATTGCGATTCAATAATCTTGGGCGCGGCGTCGCCACGTTTGAGATGGATACGGCCCTGCGCGATGTAGGCGATGTCCATGGATTGCGGACATCGTACCAACGAGGCCGCGCGGGTGGAAGGACAATACAGGTTACCGAGGTGATGTCGGCATCTCCCGCATCGGATGCCGTCCCCTGAAGGGGACTCTGTCGTGTTGAGCTAGCTTCCCAGCACTCACGTGCTGGGCTATTACATTCCGTGCCTGCGGCACTGGAGCGACGGAGGTCGATGATCTACGTTGAACCTCGCGCATAGGTATTTTGAGAGCGTTTTGTTACCATCCTGTTTGCTGAAGACCATGTCGAAAACTGGCGAGAACGTTGTACGCATTGAGGCGGCTGCGCTGCATGATTTGGCGGAGCGGATCGCAGGGCCGATGGCGGCGGATTTCCAGCGCGCGGTGGACCTGCTCGATGGCTGCGCCGGGCGCGTGGTGGTTACCGGCATGGGGAAGAGCGGACTGATTGGACGGAAGATTGCCGCGACCTTCAGTTCGACGGGTGCCCCGGCATTGTTCTTGCATCCGGCAGAGGCGATGCATGGCGATCTTGGAATGATTGCCCGTGGGGATGTGGTCATCGCGCTTTCGGCGAGCGGCGAGACGGAAGAGATTCTGAACCTGCTGCCGGCGATCAAGCGATTGAATGTGCCGCTGATTTCTCTCACCTGCGACGACCTTTATGCCGATGGTGCGAAGCGATCGACGCTGGCGCAAGCCGCGGATATCGCGCTGGATTGTTCGATCGCGAAAGAAGCTTGCACCCTTGGACTGGCTCCGACCGCGTCGACGACAGCAATGCTGGCGCTGGGAGATGCGATGGCAATGGCATTGATGGAAAAGCGGGGCTTCGAAGAAAAGGATTTTGCGGAGTTGCATCCCGGCGGAAAGCTCGGCAAGCGGCTGGCGCGAGTAAGCACGTTGATGCACAGCGGCGATGCGGTGCCGCGAGTGACGGCGGATACGAAGATGCCAGCGGTGATTTATGAAATGTCGCGCAAGAAGCTGGGCGTGACGACGGTGGTGGAGGGTGATCGGCTACTGGGGATTATCAGTGATGGCGATCTGCGAAGGCTTTTGGAGAAGCGCGGCAAAGACGGGCTGGAGTTGACGGCGGGTGAATGCATGACCGCGAATCCAAGAACGATTTTGCCGGAGGCCTTTGCGACAGCGGCGCTGGATCTGATGGAGCAGAGGAAGATTACCTCGCTGGCGGTGGTAGATGCGGCGGGGGTGCTGCAAGGGGTGGTGCACCTGCATGATCTCTGGGGAACGGAGATGGTGTAGAGATTTTCTCCGAGCGAAACGCAAGGTCCTTTGGCTGCGAATCCGCATTGGTATGCGGATTCTTCGCTCAGGATGACATGGACGCTGGGATCTTCGTGGTGATAGGGGTCCTTCGACTGCGAACGCTTCGCGTTCTTCGCTCAGGATGACAGAACTTAGAGTTTCAGGAGTGACTATGAGTGTTACTGGATTTGGCGGATTGTTCTTTAAGTCGGCAGACCCGGAGAAGCTTTACGCGTGGTACGAGAAGCATCTCGGGATTAAGCGCACGGAATATGGGGTGATGTTCAAGTGGGCCGATGATCCTAACGCGGCGGAAGGATTCACGGTATGGTCGATCTTTCCGGAGTCGACGAAGTATTTCGATCCGGGCAAAGCGACGTTCATGATGAATCTTCGCGTGGAAGGTTTGAAGGATTTGCTTGCGAAGTTGCGCAGCGAGGGCGCGTCGGTGGACGATAAGTACGAAGAGTCTGAGTACGGGAACTTTGGATGGGTCATGGATCCGGATGGCAACCGCATTGAATTGTGGGAGCCGGCCGCGAAGAAATAGGAGTTTGCGATGTATCACTACAATCCGTCGACTGCCCTGGAAGAGTTGAACGAAGACGCCACATTGCCGAACCCGGTGCACATGCGCGACATGATGTTGCGCGCGCACCTGGACGCGGATCATTCGCTGGAGATGAACCGGATATTCCTGGAGTATCAGAAGAATTTCGGTGAAGCGCAGAACTTGGCGAGAAAGTTGTTGGCGGGATTGTCGCGGCCTTCGCGTTAGGGTGCCGTCCCCTGAAGGGGACTCTGGTTTTGTCGTACGTTCCCACCACTCACGTGGTGGGCTATTATCTGGCGTCGCTGCGCGACTCGATTTCTGGGGTGCGGGCTGAAATTATTTGCGACGACTTTGTTTTGCGGCCACGCGACGCTTCGGCGTCGTTTTCTTTTTGGCGTTCTTGGCGGCGGGTCTTGCAGGTTTCTTGGTTAGCGAGAACCTGGTTGCTTTTTTCTTAAGCTTGCTCGCCCTCTTCTTAAAAAACAAATGATGATGCAGTTTCATATCCACGCGCAGGCCGATGAGGCGAACGCCTTCGGCTTCGAGACGGAAGCGTTGCTCGAAACCGTGTTCGCCGGTGAGCAGGATTTTGCCGCCGGATCCTACGACCCGTTGCCAGGGGACGGAGCTTCCGCCGCCGTGCAAGGCCCAAGCGACCTGGCGCGCGTAGCCGGGATATCCGGCGGCGTAGGCGATGTCGCCGTAGGTGGCGACTTTGCCGCGCGGGATGCGGCGGATTTGAGCGAGGAAGAGTTTGAAGAGATTGTCTTTTTTCGGCGGCACGGGGAACAGGGTACGGCAATGCGTGGCGGACGTCGAGTCTCGCATTTTCGAAGTGCCCGCAAACCGCAAGATCCTTCGCTGCGAATCCGCATTGGGATGCGGATTCTTCGTTCAGGATGACAAGGACCTTGGGATCTTCGTGGTGATAGGGGTCCTTCGGCTGCGAACGCTGCGCGTTCTGCGCTCAGGATGACAGGAACTGGGAACGGGTGGGGAAGTCCTGCCGCGCACGCTTGTTACAATGAAGGATTCCGCCCGCATGTATTTTGTTTCTTGAAACCGCTGGGCGGGGGTGAACCTTACTATGCATCGCTGGTCTCAACTGTTTATTCCTACCTTGCGAGAGGCGCCGGCCGACGCCGAAGTCGCCAGCCATAAATTCCTCGTGCGCGCGGGCTACATCCGTCAATTGGCGGCCGGGATTTATTCCTACCTGTTTCTTGGAAACCGCACAGTGCAGAAGATCACGCAGATCGTGCGTGAAGAGATGGACAAAATCGGGCAGGAGTTTTTTCTGCCGGCGCTGCATCCACGCGAGCTTTGGGAGGCGAGCGGGCGCTGGGCGGTAATGGGCGACAACATGTTTCGCCTGAAGGACCGCAAGGGTGCGGAACTGTGCCTGGGCATGACGCACGAAGAGGTCATGACGGAGATTGCGCGCAAGGAGCTGCGGAGCTACAAGCAACTGCCGCAGGTCTGGTACCAGATCCAGACGAAGTTTCGTGATGAGCCGCGGCCGAAGGCGGGGCTATTGCGGGTACGGCAGTTCACGATGAAGGATTCGTATTCGTTCGACATCGATGCTGCCGGGCTCGACGTGAGCTATCAGAAACATCACGACGCGTATTGCCGGATCTTCGATCGCTGCGGGTTGAAGTACGTGGTGGTGCATGCGGATTCGGGCGCGATGGGCGGATCGGGATCGCAGGAGTTCATGGTGTACTCGGACGCGGGCGAGGACACGGTGGCGAGCTGTTCGAGTTGCGGGTATGCGGCGAACACGGAAAAGGCGACGGCCAAACTGGAACTGGTGGAAGACCTGGCGTCTTCGGGAGATGGGAAGCCGGAGCTCGTGCATACGCCGGGGATGAAGACGATCGAGCAAGTAGCGACGTATCTCGGCGTGTCGCCGAAGAACAAGATTAAGACCTTGGCGTACATGATGGCGCCGCTGCCGGGTTCGAAGGAAACGAAAGAACAAGCACTAGTGGTGCTAATGCGCGGCGATCACATGCTGAATGAGGCTAAGTTGTCAGGGATGGTCACGGGGCGCGAAGTGCGTCCGATGCAGGAGGAGGAGATTCAGCAGTTGTTCAGCTCGCCGGCGGGATATCTCGGTCCGTTGAACGTGGAGTGGGCGACGAAGCTTGAGGAGAGGAAGCCGATCCTTCTGCTCGATGCGGCGCTGGTTGGACGGAAGAATTTGATCGGGGGAGCGAACAAAAACGAGTACCACGTCAAAAATTTGACCCCGGGGGAAACCTTTCAGTACACAGCGACGGGCGACCTGCGTTCGGTGAATGAAGGCGAGGGATGTCCGAACTGCGGACATCCGCTGAAAGTCGGAAAAGCCGTGGAAATAGGGCATATTTTCAAGCTCGGTAAGAAATACACCGAGAAGATGGGCTCGCGCGTTCTCGATAAAGACGGCAAGGAAGTGACGCCGGTGATGGGCTGTTACGGGATCGGGATCGAACGCATTCTGACCTCGTCGATCGAGCAGTCCAATGATGAGAACGGCTTCTGGCTGCCTGCGAATATCGCTCCGTTTGAAGTGGTGGTGACGTCCACGAACGTGAAGGACGAGACGCTCGCGAAGGGGTCGGAGGAGATCGCGGCGAAGCTCGAAGCCGCGGGTTTTGACGTGCTGCTGGATGACCGGGACGAGCGTCCGGGGGTGAAATTCAAGGACGCCGATCTAGTGGGAATACCTGTGAGGGTTAATGTAGGTAAGAAGTATGCTGAGGGAAAAGTTGAGGTGATTCACCGCTCGACACGCGAGTCTCTCGATGCTACGATTCCGGAAATCGTTGAAAAGATAGCGGCTTGGATCAGACCAGGCGCGTAACCTTGGTTCTCGATTTCAACCTATCGGAGCATTGCGTATGGCACGCATCAAGGCGTTTCTGGCATTCGGCATCGTCATAGCATTTATGTACGTTTGCTACGTGGTGGGGCCGCCGTACTTCAATAATTATCAATTTCAGGATGACTTGAAGACGGAAGTACGTTTTCTGCAGAACGACGGGAAATCGGACGACGATATCAAAGCCCGGATCATCAAGAAGGCACTGGACGAAAACCTTGTGATTACGCCGCAGCAGATCAAGATCACGCGATTCAACAAGACGATCACGGTGGATGTGAATTACACGGTGCACGTGGACATGCCCGGATATTCCACCGATCTCGAATTTCATCCCTCGGCGAACAATACCTTGGCGATGTAGCCGTCGTTTGAAGATTTGTCAGAATCAGCAGGGTTCCCTAAGCGGGGACCCTGTTTGCTTTACAATGAGACATTGCTCTGGCCAGAGGCTTTGCCTCCGGGATGGTAATCGTCAAGGAGGAATTGGCGTTACTCGGAAGTGCGCAGTGAAAAGCAATCTTGCGCGCTTAGGTAACGAATTCTCGCCGGAGGGCGTCTGACTTATAGCGGCATCTCTGTTCAAGCATTGTGGCTATCAAAATAAAAATTCCCAGTTTTTTTCGTAACCGCAATTCCGGATCGAAAGACGCGGCGGCGAAGTCGCGTTCGAATGCGACAGGTTGGCGTCGCTACGATCGCGAGATGCGGATCGCGATTGCCGCATTCATCGTGTTGTGCCTGTGTTTCTTTTCGGTGTTCACGTTTTATTACGTGAAGTACCAGAAGATCGTGGACAAGCGGATGAGCGGGCAGATTTTTGCGCCTTCCGCGAAGATCTATGCGCGTCCGGCAGAACTGGATGTAGGCGACAAGGCATCGCCAATTGAGATTGAAGCGAGCCTGCGTCATGCCGGCTACGCCGACGATGGCAAGGGGAGCGATATCGGTCGCTTCGAAGCGAGCAAGAACAGCATCGAGATCCATCCGGGGCCGCAGTCGTACCACAGTTCGGATTCGGCGACGATCTACTTCGCGAACGGAAAGATTTCGCGCATTGCCGCCGGGAACGGCGGCGATCTTTCGGCGTACGAGTTAGAGCCGCAATTGATCACAGCGCTGTTCCAGGGCGAAGATAGATCCAAGCGGCAAATCGTAAAGTTCAACGACATTCCCAAAATGCTGGTTGATGCCGTGCTGGCGATCGAAGACCGGCGCTTCTTCCAGCATAACGGCGTGAATTACTACCGCCTGGCCGAGGCCGGGATTGCTGACGTGGTGCATCGTCGCCGCGGGCAAGGTGGATCGACGCTGACGATGCAACTCTCGCGGGGATTCTTCCTGACGCCTGAGAAGACCGTGAAGCGCAAGCTGACCGAGATGATGATCGCCATCGAACTCGAGCAGCGCTTCAGCAAGCAGCAGATTTTTGAGCTCTACGCTAATGAAGTGCCGATGGGCCAGCGTGGCTCATTCGGCATCAGCGGGTTTGGCGAGGCGGCGCGCACCTACTTTAATAAAGACATCAAGACCCTGACCCTGCCAGAGTCGGCGCTGCTGGCGGGAGTGATTCAGCGGCCTAGTTATCTCTCGCCGTATCGGCACCCAGAGCGCGCCCTGGATCGCCGCAACCTGGTGCTGGATTCCATGGTGGAGACCGGCGCGATCACGCGCGACCAAGCCGACAAGGCGAAGGCAACGCCTCTGAAACTCGCACCGCCGAACGTGGAAGCGAGCGACGCACCGTACTTCGTGGACATGGTAAAAGATTTCCTCACCGCGAAGTACAGCGAGAACGAGATCAACGATAACCAGTACCGGATTTACACCACGGTTGACCCGGACCTGCAGAAGGCTGCTGCCGATGCGGTGGAGATGGGTATCAAGGGCGTCGATGAGCAGGTGCTGAAGCTGCGCACGCGCAAAGTGAAAGTCGGTACCGGGAAGAACGCGAAGACGGAGACACAAGTAAAGCCGGGGCCGGAGGCGCAGGTCGCGCTGGTGGCGATTGATCCGCACACCGGCGAAGTGCTGGCGCTGGTGGGTGGGCGCAATTACGGCATGAGCCAGTTGAACCATGCAATCGCCAAGCGGCCGACGGGGTCGATCTTTAAACCGTTTGTATATGCCGCCGCGATGAACACCGCAGTCACGGGCGACCCTGCGCAGGCGGTTACGCCGGCGTCGCTGGTGGATGATGCGCCGACTACATTCATGTACGGCGACCAGATTTACGAGCCACGCAATTACAAGGCGGAGTACCACGGCCAGGTGACCGCGCGCTACGCGCTGGCGATGTCGCTGAACAATGCGACGGTGAAGCTGGCGGAACAAGTGGGCTACGACAACGTCGCGAACCTCGCGCGGAGCGCCGGAATCGTCAGCGTGAAGGCTACGCCAGCAATGGCGCTGGGCGCGTACGATGCCACCCCGATCGATATGGCTGGTGCTTACACGGTGTTCGCGAATAGCGGGACGCGCATTTCCCCGCTGATGGTGAAATCGGTTCGTACCGCCAAGGGCGATGTGGTCGACAACTTCCAGCCCGAAAATCGGCCTGTCCTCGATCCCCGTGTCGCCGCCGTGATGACCGACATGATGCAGGGTGTGATCAACTTCGGCACCGCTTACGACGTCCGTGCAAAAGGCTTTAAAGCGCCGGCGGCGGGTAAGACCGGAACGTCGCACGATGCGTGGTTTGCCGGATACAGCAGCAACCTGCTTTGTATCGTGTGGGTCGGTTACGACGATTACAGTGACATCAAGTTGTCCGGCGCGGTCGCTGCGGCGCCGGTCTGGGCGGAGTTCATGAAGCGGGCGCAGAAGTTGCCGCAATACTCCGACATGAAGGGATTCTCGCAGCCGTCGGGCGTGGTGCAGGTGGAACTCGACAAGGTAACGAACGAACTGGCAACGCCGTCGTGTCCGGAAACCTATACCGCATCTTTCGTGGCGGGAACGGAACCGAAACAGACCTGCGACCAGGCGCTGGGCGATCGCCGCGGATTCTTCTCAAAAATTTTTGGCGGAAACGGCCAGCAAACCGTGCTGCCGCCGTCCACGAATGGCCCGGTGAACAATATGCCGCCGGCGCAGACGACCAGCGCGACGCAGCAGCAACAAGCCGAACAAGACAAGAAGAAAAAGGGCTTCTTCGGCAGAGTCGCCGGCTTCTTCAAAGGCGACGGCAAAGATCAGCAGCCCGACCAGACCAACCAGACCAATCCGCCGAATACCAATACCAACCCACGATAGAGCCGGTCCCCTTCAAAGTTGACCGGCAACCTGCGTAGCCAGGGTCTTAACGTTCTGTTCGCGGGTCGGCGTGGACTCGCTCTGGTTGATGTAGTAACGAACCTTCCCTTTGCGCACGTGGATTGCTTGTTGCTTATCGAGGTAGGCTTCGTCGCCGAGGCCGGAGACATCGGTACTACCCGCTCCGTAAAATTGCTTGAGGCGCGCGAACAGTTCCGTGGATGCTGCAGGCGACGGGTCCACATACACGCGCAACCACAGTTGGTGGCCGCCTGACTTAAAGAAGCAATCCGTGCCCTGGTTGGTATTGGGGAAGGGCCGTGGCGCGACGGGTTTTTCCGGAGCGCTGTAGGTTTGTCCGAGGGCCTTGCTGATGGCGGCGGGGGAGAGCAGCGAACAGGCGTCCGTGGCCGGATCGGCGGCGTAGGCCGTGCCGGCGAGCAACAGCATGGTGGCTAGAGTTCGGTAGAACATCGGGACTCCTTTGAGCGACCTTGCGGCGGAACTATACAACCTCACCCGCTCGTCCTTCAACCTCCGCTTCTGTCGCGGGGTTTCGCGGCAGGCGTGGCATAATCGTGCGCTTGGAACGAACCGCGCGAGGGAGATGAACATGGTTTGGAGAGTCTTGCTGATGATGAGCCTGGTATCCGCGATGGGCTGGGCGCAGGATCCGAAGGCAAAAGGTGCGGATCCGGCGGTGGAAGAGATCCGCGTGCTGGAGCAGGAGCGGAACACGGCGATCGTAAAGGGCGATGCGGCGACGCTTAACCGCATGACCTCTGACGATTACACCTTCATCACCCTGCGCGGGGAGTTGCGAACCAAGGCCGAGATCGTGAAGGGCTTCCAGACGGGATCGTTCCACTACCAGTCGCGTGAGATCTCCGATCTCAACATTCGCGTCTTCGGAGACACGGCGGTGGTCACGGGCCGTTCCAACCAGAAGGGCATGGAAAACGGAAAAGACTACAGCGGCGACTATCTAACTTCCCAATGATCGCCGACCATTACCAAGTTGGCGTTGTCGGAGGGATTTGCGGAGAGCGCGGTTGCGATATCGGGATACGCGGTCATGGTTTCCTGCGATTTTGCCCAGTCGGGGACATTGCCAATTTTGTAGTGATAGGTGACGGCTACGGTCTTTGTGCCCTGGGCGTTGGTGCCGGGGGTGGAGTTGTCGATCGAGGTCACTTCGCGGTTGCCATAACAGAAGTTGCCGTAGCCGGGCTGCGTGGGATCGGGGGTCCAGGAGGTGCGGCCCTTCTCCGATAGGTCGTAGTTGTTGACCTGCTTGGAGGCGATGATCAGGACCTTCTTCTCGGCGGTGGTGCGGGTCAGCAGTCCTTCCTGGGTGAGCGCGTCGTAGCCTTCGGTCTTGGCGTCGTCGGAGGTGGCGGCCTGTACCGGGAACTTCTTCGGCTGGGACCAGAGGCAAGCCGGCGAGGCTTTGAAGTGATCATTGATGGCGGTTTTGTAGTTGAGATCGTTGTTGTTTCCCTGATTGCATCCAGCGGTTACCAGGAGCAATCCGACGCAAACGGCTGTCCAGTTGCGGTTTCGATTCATTCGGTTGTCTCCCTGTTTTGAATTCGGTTTTAGCACGATAGTGNNGGGTGGGCCTAAGAAATCCGCGCCGCAGGCGCAACCTGGTTTTTCGCTGAGATCATATCGACACCGCTCTTCCATCACATCGCACCGTGTAGCTTGCCGATAGACTCCACTCATGCCTTGGGGACTCGAACGGCATCAGGCCTCCAGCGACCTGCACTTCGTGACCTTCAGTTGTTATCGTCGTCTCCCGTACCTGAATTCAGCAAACGCGAAGCGACGCGTTGAAGCGGCGTTGGAGTCGGCGCGCCGGCAGTATGGAATGGCTGTGTTCGGCTATGTCATGGACGGAGATGGAGCGACGGCGGGCGGGTGTTCGATTTCAGGTGAAGAGAATTCTGGGGCAGACGTTTGGAGTTCTCTCAGCGAGCGGCAAAAGGCATTGAGCGCCTGCGGCGCGTCTTCTTAGACCCACTCTATCTCGCCAAAAGAGGCGAACTAGGATGGGGCACCCAAAGTTGAAACGGTAGGGTGGGCCACCCGCCAAAATTTCCTGGACGATTTGTCGAATTCCCTCCGGCCGTTCGACTATATGGTGAAGGCAGGGCAACCGGCCCGCCCGAAGACGTTACAGGAGAGGGAGAAATCATGCCGCAGTATCTGGTTGCGATACACCACCCCGACGACTACGACCCGTCCGTCGAGGGCGAAGCGATGCAGCGCGATATCAGCGCGCTCAACAAGGAGATGGTGGCGGCCGGCGTCAGGGTTTTCGTGGGCAGCCTCTCCCCGGCCCGCACCGCGAGATCGCTGCGGGCGCAGCCCGGTGGTAAGGTGCTCATCACCGACGGGCCGTACCTGGAGACCAAGGAGCACATCGGCGGTTTCTGGGTGCTGCAAGCCGCTGACCTGGACGAGGCACTGGCGTGGGGGCGCAAAGCTGCCGTCGCCTGTCGGGCGCCCGTCGAGGTGCGCCCGTTTCTCTGACGGAAGTCCCAACCGAAGCAACTGGCAGGGTGGCTAGGGTGGGTCTAAGAATCCGCGCCGCAGGCGCAACCTAGTTCTTCGCTGACATCACATCAACACCGATCCTCAATCACATCGCAGCTTGTCGTCCGCCGATAGACTCCCTCCATGCCTTGGGGACTCGAACGCCACCAGGACTCCGGCGATCTCCACTTCGGTAACGTCAACAACGACCAAAAAGATAGGGTCGTGCATCTCGAGTGCGTAGTGACGGGCATGCGCAACGCTGAGTTCTTGGGAGATGAATCCGCCATTTTCGGAATAAGCTGGAGCAGAACTGCTCTTTAGCTGTATGTGGAACCACGCACCCGTAGGTGATGTTCCGTCGAAAATCTGTACATTGCAGTCAATTCCATAGTCTTCTTGTACGTCGTTGACGACCCAACCCAGGGGTTCCAAGACCTCTCGCAGGATTCTTTTACCTGAGCGATTTATTTCATGTTCGTCAGGTTTGGTAATCTGTTTCATAAGAGCGTTCCCGAAAATGCCCCGCTTGCGCGGGGCTTAATGTTGGACATCTGTCTAGTCTGGCTTATGCAGGCCTGAAGGCCTGCTCCACCTTTCTTACGAGCAGCCGCTGGTCGATCCGCACTCATTGCACCGATAGCAGCTTCCGTTCCGCGTCATGATGGCGCCGCAGACGTGGCAGCTGGGGGCGTCGCCCATGTCGATCAGGTCTTTCAGGGCATCGGCGGCGTGGACGTGGTTGGTGACCGGGCTTCCCGGCAAGCGGTACTGATCGTTCGCCGGTGGAACCGTGTTGCCTACCCCGGTGGTCGTGTCTGGAACACCGGGAGCGGGGGCGCCCATGTACTTGGGACGCAGGCCGTCGAAGAGCGCCTGTTGTTGTCCGGTGAGGAAGCGCAACTGGAGCCAGCGGAAGATGTAATCCATGATCGACTTGGCGTAACCGATGTCGGGATTATGGCTCCAGCCGCTGGGTTCGAAGCGGGTGTGGGAGAACTTTTCGCAGAGCAGCTTGAGCGGCACGCCGTGTTGTAAGGAGAGCGAGACGCTGCAGGCGAAGCTATCCATGAGGCCACTGACGGTGGAACCTTCCTTGGCCATGGTGATGAAGAGTTCGCCGGGCATACCTTCTTTATAGAGACCGACGGTGATGTAGCCCTCGTGTCCACCGATGTTGAACTTGTGAGTGATGGAGAGGCGCTCGTCGGGGAGGCGATGACGCACGGCGCGCGGTGGCGCAGCGGCCTCATCTTCCGGCTCGGCGACGGGCGCGGGTTCGACGGCCTTCACCTTTACCTTGTCAGTGGCGCTGGTGCCGGAAGCATTGAGCGGCTGGCCGCCCTTCGATCCGTCACGATAGATGGCGACCGCTTTCAGCCCGAGCTTCCAGGACTGGATGTAGGCCTCCATGATGTCGTCGACGGTGGCGTCCTTGGGAAGATTGACGGTCTTCGATATGGCGCCGGAGATGAAGGGCTGCGTGGCGGCCATCATCTTGACGTGACCCATGTAGGAGATGGTGCGCGTGCCCTTGGCCGGCTTGAAAGAGCAGTCGAATACAGGGAGATGTTCTTCCTTGATATGCGGCGCGCCTTCGATGGTGCCGGTGGCGTCGACGTAGCTGACGATGGCGTTGGCCTGGTCGGAGGTGTAGCCGAGCTTGAANNCGGTGACCTGCGCGTTGCGATAGCCGTGCTTCTCACCGTGGGCGAGAGCTTCGTCCCAGGTGGACTTGGCGGCTTCAAAGAGCGGGCCGGGCACGTTCTTCTGGTTGATGTTGTTGACCGAGGCGCGATGCATGCGGATGACATCGAGGAACGGCTCGCGGTTGATGTACCAGCCGGGGCAGGCTCCACCGGTGATCTCGACGGCTTGCGTAGGAGCCGTGGCTGGCGCGAGCGGCTGACCCTGCTCGGCGACCTTCGACGACTGCAGATAGGCCTCGCCGCACATGATAGCCGTCACGCAGGCAGCGTAGTCGCGTCCGGCGTCGGAGTCGTAGGGAAGTCCTGCGGCCATGAGCAGCGCGCCAAGATTGGCGTAGCCGAGACCGAGCGGACGATAGTCATGCGAATTTTTGGTGATGGATTCGGTCGGGTAGCCGGCGTTGTCGACGAGAATTTCCTGCGCGGTGATGGTGAGGGCGCAGGCGTGTCGGTAGGCGGCAACGTCGAAGGTACCGTTGGGAGCGAACTTCATCAGGTTCAACGAAGCAAGGTTGCAGGCGGAGTCGTCGAGGAACATGTACTCGCTGCAAGGATTGCTGGCGTTGATGCGGGCGGTGTTCTTGCTGGTATGCCAGCGGTTGACGGTGGTGTCGTACTGCATGCCGGGATCGCCGCACTGCCAGGTGGCTTCGCTGATCTTCTTGAGAAGATCGCGGGCCTTGAAGGTCTTGACGACGTCGCCGGACTTCACGGCCTTGGTGCTGAATTCGGCATCGCGCACCACGGCGTACATGAAGTCGTCGGTCACGCGAACGCTGTTGTTGGCGTTCTGGAAGAAGATGCTGCTGTAGGCTTCGGCGTCAGGACCGCTGCCGTCGTAACCCTGCTGCATCAGCGCCCAGGCCTTGGCTTCTTCTTTCGCCTTGCAGTCGATGAACTCGACGATGTCGGGGTGATCGATGTTGAGGATGACCATCTTGGCGGCGCGACGCGTCTTGCCACCGGACTTGATGACGCCGGCGAAGGCGTCGAAGCCACGCATGAAGCTGAGCGGACCGCTGGCAGTGCCGCCGCCGCTGAGCTGTTCGTTCGACGAACGCAGCGGAGAAAGATTGCTGCCGGTGCCGGATCCCCACTTGAAGAGCATGCCTTCAGTCTTAGCGAGATTGAGGATGGAGTCGAGGGAATCTTGCACGCTATTGATGAAGCACGCCGAGCACTGCGGACGGGTGTAGCCGACCGGGCCGAACTCGACCTGCGACTTCAGGAAGTTCCAGTGCCAGTTGGCGCCGTCGGCGTTGGGCTCGATGCGATCGCAGCCAACGTTGAACCAGACAGGAGAGTTGAAGGCCATCTTCTGCTGGACGAGCAGGTGCACGAGTTCGTCGTGGAAGATGGCGGCGTCGTCGCCGGTGCGGAAGTATCCGCCGGCAAAACCCCAGTCGCGGATGGTCTCAGCGACGCGGCTGATCAGCGCACGCACGCCGGACTCGCGCTCGGTGGTGCCCAGAGTTCCGTGAAGATATTTGCTGGCCACGATGTTGGTGGCGGTCATCGACCAGTCTTTCGGCGTCTCGACGTTGAGCTGTTCGAAGATTTTGTTGCCGCTGGCGTCGGTGATCGAAGCGCTGCGCAGCTCCCACTCGACTTCGTCGTAGGGAGAAACGCCGGCTTTGGTGAACAGGCGTTTGAAGGTCAGGCCCGGAGCTTTTTTCTTTGGCTGGGTTGGCGTGTGGGGGGAGTTGATGTGAGCTTCGGTGCTCATCGCTGTTTTTTGTCCTGTCTCGGCCATGTGATTCTTATCTCTCCTGCTAGTTTGCCTTTTTTTCTCCGGCCGTCGTTCGACTTCGGCGCTTCTCATCGCTCACAAGGCTGGTTGAGGATGAGGTGCACATCGCTGGCTTTCGCCGGCGAAGACCAGGTGCAAAGCACCGGGATTTTTCCCTCCAGGAACTCCCCCACTCGTAGCCGGGGCGGCCTGCTCGGCCGGCTAACCTTTATATAAGGTCAGCGAGGTAAAAGGGGCTCCCGCTCGGAAAGCCCCCGAGTGTTTCAATACGCTTCGCCATCACCGCTGATGCGAGGCGCCAACATTGGAAAGGAACACAACCAGGTCCTGCAAAGTTCTCAAACTTGACCCGACTACAATGCCCGGATTCACGAGCTGGAAGGGAGTCACCTCTGGCTCCGATCCACATTTTCCGGGGCCTACGAGCAGGCCGTCGGAAAGCCGATTCCCGGTCCGGGAAAACTTGTTTCCCGTCCAAGAAAAACATCCTTGGGTGACGAACAGTACGACACCATATGGGGCCTGTCAATAGGAGAGTACAACCTGTTGTGCCCTGATGGTTATTGTACCCCTGTTTGTTGACCCTTTTGGTACCTGTATCCCTAGCCGAAACAGCGGGTTACAGAACTGTGAAAAACCTTCCTGAGATGGGCCGATTTCTTCCGGAGTTGGGGGAGGAATGCGTCGGTTTCCACAGGAGCAAGACCGACACTATTCCCGGTTCCGGATCGGGTCAATTTCCGAACTGGTTTCGAATGTGCAAAAGGGGGAATAGCTGTGGAGGTCGGTGGAAAAGGAGGACGAGACTGGGGGGCAAAATTCGATACACGTCGTGCGCGAAAGAAACCTTTACAGGGGATTTAAGAGCGAGGCGTCCTTCGGACTTGACCGGCGTGGGTTCCGGCTGATGGGTGGACTTAGCATCTGCGGAGATTTTACGATGCGAGTTTTATTCGTCGGTGCGGGCGATTCTCTAACGGCGAAGTGCGCCGTGAGGAGACTCACGGCGCACTTCGCTCGATACAAGGGGTCTATTGGAAGGTGACGTTCATCTGGTCGACATAGACTTCGAAGGGCACGGGCGTCTTATTCAAATCGAGTTGGAAAGCATTGGTGAATGAGGCATAGGTCTGGCCGGTGTACTTTGCCGGGCGAGTGATGTTGACCACGGTGCGCACGCCATCCACGCTGAGGGCATCATGCACGGTGTTGTTTCCGTTGGCATGATACTCGGCAGTGACATGATGCCACGTTCCCGGAGTAAACGAGGCGAACGGGATGACAGTGTTGACCCAAGTGCGGTTGACGAAATCGAAGGTCCTCCACGTTTTGCTCGCGTAATCCGCCTGCCATGCATAGTTGTAGGTGTATCCGTTGACGGTGTGCTGGCATTCGAACTCGATGCCTTGTGGCGCGTTCGCGCTGGCGTCAGGCACGTAGAGATAGAAGTCATAGACCAGGCTCTTTACGGGAGCTTTGGGCGCGGTGTTCTTGATGTACCAGTAGGCGTTGGTGTAGGGATACGGTCCGCCGATGGAGAACTGCGCGGAGGTGCTGGTGTTATCCACCGCCGGGGTGGTGATACCACGCGTCATGTTATAGGTAGCGACCCTACCGGTGGCGCCGCCATTGCCGCAGTTGCCGCAAGTTTGCCAGTTGGTCGATTCCTGCAGATTGGAATAGGTCGTGCCTGGAGGAGGCGGCGGCGGTGGGGGCGGGGTTGGGGTTTGGATGGTGACGTAGGTGACAGCCTTGCTGATCTGGTTCGTCGAACTGACGGACTGTACAACGATGCGGTGAAGACCAACGGCAAGGGGAACGGAGGCGTTCAGAGTGCTGGGCTGTGCGTCCAGGACTTTGGCTCCGTCGACATAGAGTTGAAGAATGCGAACGCTTCCGGTGGAAGTCGCGGAGACTTTCAGCGGGGAAGTGGCAGTCGGGGCCGATGGTTGAGAAATTGTGACGGTTGCTGAACTCGCTGCGCTCAAGGCAGCGATTGCAAGAACGAGGTGTAGCGTACGCATGAAACGTCTCCAGCCAGATAGATTTGCAGACGTCTCAGCACTGCAATCCGGACCCGGCGCTTCACATTTGCGCTTTTGCATTCTGGTGTCCGTTGTGACAGAGCCATTATCAGCAACGCGGGGCCATTTCCCCATGCACCGAAAGCCTTACCAAGGAAAGTGAAGCGTACTAGGTCGAGGTACATGACCGGATTCCAAGAAAACTGCGTCGGCGTAGAAACTCTCGGGTTCTACTAGGAAACGAAAGCAGACAGCGGGCAAGCTTGCAGGATCGATGGAGAATAAGGGGACTAAGGTATACCAACATGGGATGATCTTGTGAAACGAGCCCGGAGGGGCTGACACTACGGGGCGGCTGAATTCTCGACAGGTTAATAGGCTTGATTTTATGGATATAAGGCTGTTAAGCTTTATTCGATCATGAGTGACATGGGCGGGAGTGGATAAGGCGTAAAAGCTTGATTAATGGCTAATCAAGCGATTAAGCTTAACAAAGGAGAGGGTCCGAATGGCGGAAGGTAATAAGAAGACAGCGATCAGCCGTAAGCCGTGTTTTGCCTTGATTGGCGACATGGTGGGGTCGCGCTCGATTACCCGGGGGGAGCGGCCGCGGGCGCAGGCGCAGTTCTCCGCGTTCATCGACCTGCTGAATGAACGATACAAGCGGGCGATGCTGTCGCGGTTTGCGATTACGCTGGGCGACGAGTTCCAGGGAGTGATTGGCGACGCCAGCGCCATTCCCGGGATGATCTGGGACGTGGAGACAGAGTTCAGGGCGAGGGTGCTGCGACTGGGATTTGGGTACGGAACGATCGATACGGTAATCCCGAAGTTCGCTATCAATTTGGATGGTCCGGCGCTGCACGAGGCACGGGCAGCGATCGAAGAAGCCAAGGCGAAGAAAAAGCTGGGTGGCGTGTTTCGCGGAGAGGGAATCCCGGCGACGGAGCTGAACGGCTTTGCGCGGCTGTTGTGGTTCCATCGCGCGCGACGGACTGAGCAACAGTTAAAGGTGCTCGGCATGTTGCGGCAGGGCATGCCGCAAGTGAAGATCGCGGAGCGGCTGCGGCAGACTCCGCAGGCGGTTTATGATCACGTGAAATCTGCGGGATGGGAAGCGTATCGCGAGGGCGAGGCCGGCTTCGCGGCCGCATTGCTGGCCATCGGCAAAGGCGCATGACGATGCATGCATGGGCGTTGACAAACGCGGGGATGATGTTGCTGGTGGCGCAGATCGTGCTGCTATGGATGTTTACGCAATACGCGTTGCCGGAGCTGTACGGTGCGCGTCGCAGCGCGACGCCATTAAGCCGCGCGGCCTTGGCGCAACTGGCGGTGAGAGGCGTGCTGGCGGGCGTCGTGAGTTACTGGCTGGCGGAGTGGCACGGGTCGATTGCCATCCTTATGTTGGTAGCTTGCGTGGTGGTGGGATGGCTGCGGAGCAAAGTGCGTCCGGCGTATGGGGCGGAGTTCGAGGTTGCGGTCAACGGTTTCTTCGTGGCCGGCGTGGTGTGGCTGGCATGGTGGACGGGAGCTTCTCCACACGCGGTCGGCAGGATTCCGAACTCGAAAAGTGCGGCGGTGTTGATCATCGCAGCCATCGGACTGTTCACGGTGCGCGGCGGAACGTACGTGGTTCGTGGATTGCTGGATAAGGTTGGCACTTTGCCGCCACTGAATAAAGAGGCACGCACGGATGCGGAGTTTGCGCTCGACATCAAGGAATACAACCGTGGCCGGTTGATCGGGGATATCGAGCGCATCCTGCTGGTGGTGATGGTGGCGGTGCACAGCTACGAGGCACTGGGATTCCTGATTGCGGCGAAGGGATTGATTCGTTCGCGAGAGTTGGAAAACCGCAGTTGGGCGGAATATTTCCTGGTGGGCACGTTAGCGAGCACGCTGGTAGCGGTGGTAGCGGGTTTGGCGATTCACTTTACGATTCGCGTTCTCTGGTAGACATCTTCCGAACAAATAGAAAAAGCCCCACCGCGGCGATGGGGCTTGGGCGAATCTCGAAAATGGTTTATGCGGCCTGGGCTCGCGCTTGTTTAGCGGGGCAGTCATGCTGCGACTCAACGAGGTTCAGGACAGCAGGCTGCCTGGCGCGCGCTACCGTTTCGAAACATCGTGCGCAGATGGATTGGATCAAGCCGGTCGCTTGATCGATTCGGTGAAGGTAGTCCGGAGGTACTTGAGAGGTTAGCGCTTGCATACAGACCTCACAATGCTGGGCGTACCGTCCAACAGGGGAAGCAGCATACTCCGGAGTCACTGAAAAATCATCAGTCGAGCTGTAAATTTTTTTGATTGCCTGGCCCGCTTGGTTCTCAGAGGTTGACTAGGCTCGAGCGATGCGGGCGAGCGGACGGCGGGTGGGGCAGTCGTGCTGCCATTCCACCAGGTCGAGCACGCGGTCCTGCCTGGCACGGGCGATCGTCGCGTAGCAGGACGAGCAGATGGATTGGGTCAAGCCGGTGACGTGATCGGTGCGGCGCAAGAACTTGCGGGAGCCGTCGTGGGATTGATTCAACATAGGGACCTCGCTCGCGGACGTGGCTGTGGGGGTTGGAAGAGAGTAAATCCAGAGTAGCTGGATGCAAAGGAAAATTGAAACGGCGTATGCGAATTGCCGATCGAAAGTGTAAAAAATTCGTACCCGAGACTTGGCCACATGGGCATGGTCGACTGGGTTAGTTCTGGTTAGGGGTGAGGGCGGGAGTGTGGCTTTGCCACGTGCAGGTTTCGAGGGAAAGAGCGCGGAGGGGCCAGGAGTTGGCGCGACGCTTTTTACAAGGAAGGCCCCACGGGGGAGTGGGGCTCAAGGGCTCAAGGGCTCGGAAAAGGGTCAGGCAACTTGGATTGAGCGCCGATTTGCAGCGCATTTGCACTGGTGGCGCGTTTCCACAAATTCCAGAAGGCGAGGCTGTTTGGCGATCGCGATGGTGGCGGAACAATGCGCGCACACAGAAAGGATCAAGCCGTTCACCTGATTCGTCCGGTGCAAAAACTTCTGAGAATTCTCCTGAGGAGCGTTCAAAGTCGTGCCTTTCTGGGGGGTGAGGCGTCCAATATAGCGCAGCAGAGTTGCTCAATGGAAGAGAATTCGTAATAGAACTTAGGTGCCTATTTGCAATTAAATTGCTTGACTTTCAAAAATTTTCGTTAGGGTGCCGGGTCACAAGAAATTCCAGCGGGATGTGACGCCGGTCACAGCCTGGGAGTGACCAGGCGGCGACAATAACACTCGATGCAGTTCCGCAAATCCATCTCGTACGTAATCCTCGTCGCCCTGCTGATGTGGACGATGAGTGCGATGTGCGCTCCGCTGCCCACGGCCCACGGGCCGGCAAGCGTGAAGCTGGCGTATCGCACGATGGTGATGGAACACCCGCAGATGCTGGGAATGAGGGCTCATAACCTCGCTCCGCAAAAGGTAGTCGTGATCGTCTGCTATCGCATGCATGGGGATAGCGATAACGACACCATGAGCCGCACCCGGCTGGCGCCCGGCGACGAAGCGATCAGCGGAACCGCGAAATATCATGATGATGGGCAGGCACACGCCTGCGCCACAGCTCATGCGACCAAACTCCTGATTGGACCGCCTGAACTCTCCGGTGCGACTTGGGACCGTGCTGGATCCGAACGTTCGGTTCTCGATACCAAGGCAGACCTGCGTATCTAGTCCTCTCGCTTGCCTTCGACCGAAGGCATCTCACACTGCAAAACACTTCGTCGGATGATCGTGCTTGCTTGGGCAGGTGCGAACAAAGATGAAATGTCGACAGTCACAGGGATCGATTGAGGCCTCCACAATGAAACAAAACCGCGGACAACATTCCAGCGGCGTGTGGACCATTAAGAAGCGCAACCTTCCTGATTAAAAAACCCCGGCTTTGGGCCGGGGTTTTTTCATGCACGTTTACAAAATTACTTCGTGGAGAGAGGGACGGACCCAGGCTCGACGTTCCAGCCATCAACTTCGAGCACCGGAACTTTGCCCTCAAGTTCGCTGGCTTCGAACGTCGCCGTGAGTTCGCGCTTTTCATTGGGCAACATCGAGACGTAGTTATCGCTCCAGAAGATGGGCGCGACATCTTCACCGCCCTTGCCCTTGGCGATGGCTAAGTGGGTCATGAAAGCGAGGGTCTTCGAGGCGTTCTGCAATCCGACGCGGACAAGGACTTTACCTTCCTTGTGTTCCACGCTGGCGTGCACCTCGGGCTTTACCTTCTCGAGCGAATTCAGCGCGGTGAGGTCGCCCCATCCGGTGATTTCGGAGTCGAAGAAGGTGCTCTTGGTGGCATCGAAGGTGTCGGGCTTGGTGGAGAGCCAGTAGAAGTTGTTGCTTACCGGCTTGCCGCTAAGGTCGGTGACGTCGAGGCGCACGAAGTAAGTGGTGCTGAGACCGTCGATGCTCTTCGGCAAGGTGATCGGTCGCTCTACTCCGTCGGCGTCGACATCGACGGTTGCCGATTTGCTGAACTTTTCACTGAGATCGAAGTTGAGCACGCGGGCGGTGACGTTGAGACCGTGCACCTTCTCATAGGTTGAATTGATGACCGCGATCGAACCGTCGTCGTACGAGTAAGCGACGTGGATGGGCTCGCAGGCTTTCTTGGTACCGAAATATCCTGCGCCGGGAGTGAGGTAGTAGTCGTAGAGGTGCCAGATCATGCCGGGCCACGCGTTGTTCAGCATCCACTGGATGACGCCGGTAGAGTTGTACTTGTTGCGGGTGTAGGCCTCGAACATGGCGCGTTCGTTCTCGTAGGCCATCGCCTGCCCCTTGGTCGAATACTGGTAGGCGTCGTTGGCGGCGCCATAGCGCTGCGTCATGGCGTTGGTGAAGCGATGCAGGTCGCGGAACTCGCCGCCGCCGGCGTGGAAGTTCCAGACGTCGTCGATGGGCCACACGTGATCGGAGGGAATTGTCTTCTTGAACGACTTCATGGTCAGTGGCGCGGCGCCGGCACTGGTTTCGGTGTTGAAGCCGAAGCCGCCACCGAGAACCGTGTCCTGCTCCCAATAGCCCGGTGGAACGTAGTCATAGGGTCCGCTCATTTTGCCGCCAGTGCGGCCGGTGACATCGGTGACCTTCGCGGTCGCTGAAGACATCGTTGGGTTCGGCCAGTTCAGTTCTTTTTCGATAGCGAGATATTTGGTTTCGACGGCGTCGATTGGCGGATTGTCGCTGCCATTGAGCCAGAGGAAGACGCTGGGATGTTTCCGCAACTCGTAGATCTGGGAACGCAGCGAAGCTTCGGCAACCTGGTGATTTTCGTCGTTCCACTTCTCCCACTGTTCCCAATGGTCGCAGCAGCACCAACCGGCCATGACGAGAACCCCGTATTCGTCGGCGAGATCGTAGAGTTCGGGATTTTCCATTTTGCCTTCGAGGCGGATGGTGTTGAGGTTCATGTCGAGCACGTAGTGGAGTTGTTTCTCGAGGTTGGTACGCGAGAAGCGCAGCAGCATGTCCGGAGCCCAACCGCCACCGCGAATCAGGATGCGACGGCCGTTTATCTTGAAAGTGCGGCCCTTGGCGGTGTCGCTGAGTTCGCTGGTCACTTCGCGAATGCCGAAGCGGAGGGAGGTTTCGTCGGTAGCCTTACCGTTGACGAGGAATTCGAACTTCATGGTGTGCAGATTGGGAAGGCCCATCTGCGCCGGCCACCAGAGCTTGGGATGCTGAATCGCGAGCTGTTTGTAATTTTGGGCGTCGAAAGTAACGAGCGTGGTTTCAGCTTTATCCAGGGAGACTTTCTGTTCGATGATGACGCCCGGCATGGAAGCGCGCAGTACACCCTGAACCGGTTCCGGGCTGTCGTTGCGGACCTCCGCGCTCACGGCGAGGGTGGCGGAATCGAGAGAGTCGGCGACTTTGCTCACGACTTCGGGATTTCGTATGGCGACCGAGCCGTTGAAGCTGAGGAAGACTTCACGCCACAGGCCGAGTTCCTTGTCGGGCGGCGAGGGATTCCAATCAACCCAGTTGTAGCCAAGGTCGGTACCTTGCGACGGGAAAACCTCAACGGCGAGGACATTCACCCCGGGCTTGAGGTCGGCATCAACAGGCAGTTCGTAGTGACGGAAGGTGCCGGCAATCGTCTTGGCGTCCGCGATCTGCTTTCCATTCATCCAAGTGTTGGCGCGGTAGGTGATCCCGTTAAAGTGCAGATTGGCGTGGCGCGATTTGGGCTCCGCCGGAATGGTGAATTCGGTCCGATACCACCAGGAGCAGTTGTAGGGGCTGTCGGCGGGCATGTCGCGACGCGAGAAGACGGTGCCGATTTCATAGGTCGTGCCAGGAATCTGGCGGAGGTTCATGCCCACGAACCGATCCTTAAACATTCCGGCGCGCACCTGGGCAGCGAGAACGGTGGAGGGCACGCTGGTTTCAATCCAGCCAGCGGTTTTGAACGCTGGTTTCGAGATCTCCGGCCCCTTTGCTTCGATTTTGCAGGACGACTGGATGTGCCAGTTTTTCTCGAGTTTCATGGTTTGGCGTAGGGTGGCGTCGCGATGGGTGGGAGCCTCCGCCGAGGGAGGAGGAGTCTGCGCCGAGCAAAAAATTGTGGAGACATATAGGACGAACAGGGGAGTAAGGTGGCGGTTCAAAGTAATCCTCCAAGCTACCTGCATTGACGCAAAGGATTATACGGATAAGGGTGCGGGGCGGGTGAGAAAGTTCCGAATTAAAACGGTTCAAATGCCAAGAAGGATGTTGAAAGTAAACCCAGCGCGACTCACCAGCGTTGGGTATCTTGTATGATTACTTGGATTATCTACTGCTTCGCTTGAGCGAGTTAGCTAGGACGTGGTACTTGTTAGAGAGCGTGACCAAGAATGCCACCCACCAGAAAAGAACATAGACAGCCGGCAGTGGTGCCGGTGCGCCTCTCGGGGACGGACGAAAAAGGGACGTTGACCGGCTGTCTCGCGCATACATTGAACGTATCGCGACGCGGGGCATTGCTGGCGGGCGTGACCATGCCGGTCCACGTAGGATCGGTGGTGCGCGTTATTCGCGGACGCGCCAGCGCCGGATTCAAGGTGGTTTGGGTGGGAACCGTGGAAACCAATACTCAGCACCAGATCGGCGTGGAAGCGATGGAATCGGTCAGCAATTTCTGGGGATTGGATCAGTTCAAGACAGTGTCGGAGGTAACCGAACAGGAAGCCCTGGATCGCCGCAGCCGTTCCAAGCGATAGTGCCCGCTAACCGCTCTTGGTGAACACCAACCTGGTTTCGTGATTGTTGTCCAATTCCCTCGCGATAAGAGTTCTTCCACCATCCAGCAGGCTGTAGTGCACCGTGGTCTTCACTTCGCCGTGCTTCCCATCGATACGTGATTCCAGCACCAATTCCGCGCCTTCCCAGTGCATATGGGTGCGTTTGATGCCTTCGCGGTTTTTCAGCTCCAGCATTTTGCCATCGGTGCGTCCGTGCACGCTCCAGGACCAGGACTTGCCATGTTGCACCTCGGTATGGCGCAGGTGGAAGTCCGGGTCATTCTGGTGAATGTAAAGGATGACGGAATCGGGAGACGGCCGGTCTAGCTCACTTCTCCCGGGATCGAGTTTCCAGATCCCGGTGAAATTTGGATGGGACGATTCCTGCGCAAACGCTGCCGAGGAGAAAAGGAATGCAGCGACGAACAAAAGCAGAACGCGGGGAATTCGCATAATCAGATGGTCGCGACCTTGGTGGACGACGGCGAGTCACGAAGGAGCCATGATAAGAAACCGCGGCGGCGGCTGCAAGGAAAGAGCGTCGTTTTGGAGAAACGTGGGTAACACAAAAGTTCGACCATTTCCTTCTTAGATGTCATTTCATCCAGTCGGGAATCGGTTTAGGGACGCGCGGCAACGGCGTCGATAAGGTGGCCAAGGCATAGGAGAGCACACCGACAAGCGCGCCATTCTCGCGTAAATCCGTGGGATTTACCTTGTCGAGAGTGTCGGCGGCAGTGTGGTGGTAATCGAAGTACGTACGCGAATCCATAAGCGGCGCGAAGCCGGGGACGCCTCCGATTGAGAGTGGGCTGATATCCGCCCCTGCTTCCTCGGTGGTACGGGAGACGATCACGCCCATGTTCTGGAGAATGGGCGCGATGGGCTGCATCGTTTCGAGAGCCTGCGGCGAGCTGTCGGTGACAAATCCGATCGGATGTCCGGCGCCCGTGTCGCTTTCGATGGTCGCAAAGTGGCTGGCGGCAGGATAGTCCTTCACGTACTGAAGGGCTCCGCTGATACCGCCTTCTTCATCGACCCAGGCGACGAAACGAATGGTGCGTTTGGGACGCAGTTTGAGTTGCTGGATGGTTTGCACGGCCTGCATGGCGATGGCAACGCCGGCGCCGTCGTCGATGGCGCCGGTTCCGAGATCCCAGGAATCAAGATGCCCGGAGACGATTACATACTGGTCCGGAAACTGGCTGCCTTTGAGATCCGCAATTACGTTGTAACCGGTGACCGGTGCGAGGGTTTCGGTCTGCAGGAGAAGTTTCATGCGGACAGGACCACGCTTGGTGAGTCGCGCTAACAAGTCGGCATCTTCAGCGGTAACGGCCGCAGCAGGAATTTTCGACAGGTGCGGATCGTACATGGTAAGGCCGGTGTGCGGCAGGCGAAATTCGGCGCTGCCCACGGAACGCACGAGGGTTGCGACGGCGCCTAGCTTTACGGCCTCGATGGGGGCGATGGCGCGATAGCGCACCGCGTCGCCATAGCCTTCAAAGGAATAACCTGCATCGCGAACGCGTTTGTCGTACTCGCGATTGAAGAGGACGATTTTACCGGTCACTCGTTCGCGGCCGAGTGCGTGGAGTTCGTCGAGATTGTTCACAACCACGACTTCCGCGGTAAGTCCGTCAGCGGGCGTGGCGACGCTGTGGCCGAGTGCAGTCAGAACGATTTTTTGCGACAGATTTTTGGACTGGCCCGGGTAGCTCACCAACTCGCCGCGTTCGTTGCCGCGCGTCCAATGGGGAACGATGGCCTTTTCCAAGGTTACTTCCAGCCCGAGCTTGCGCATTTCGCCAGCAACGTAATTCACCGCTGCCTGGTGTTGCGGCGAGCCGGTTAAACGCGGGCCGATGCTATCAGTGAGATACGAGAGTTGCTCGTAACCGTAGTTGCTGGTGAGCGCTGTTTTTTCGATGTTCGCCAGGTCTGTGAGCTCTTGCGGCGTCCAACTGGCGGGTTTATTTTGCGAGTACGACACTGCAGCCAGGCAGAGCTGAGCCAACAGCCACCACACGAAGGTCTTGCTTCGAACCGAGGACATGAAAAGCTCTCCGAACGAGGGTGCATCTAAATTATTGATAACACACCTTTACATTTCTGTGCGGTTTCCGGGTGAGACGTTACTGAAGTTAGTTCGTCCCACCTTTCACTAGCTTGTACCATCTTTCAGTGAGGGCGGGTTCAATGATGCGCGGAGCAGAACGAGCGCTTCGCCGCTGTGAGGAATATGCGATCTATTGCAAGTTTGAATCGGCCAAGCGGCCGCGTAGCAGGAGTGTTCGCGGTTTTGCTGGCACTTTGTTTCGGGGCCCAGGCGGAGCTCGGAGGCACGGAAACGTCGGTGCAAGCCGACCAGCAGCGATTGAACGGAACGCGAAACGTAAGCCAGATGCCCGCTTACGCGGTGCACGAAATTCACACGCAAAACAATAGCGTGATCCGGGAGTTCGTAGGATCGGACGGCAAAGTATTCGCCGTCGCCTATCGCGGCGAGACGCTCGGCGACGGGAACGCGCTGCTGGGAAGCTACCGCAACCAGGTAGCCCAGGCCTTAATGGCGAGCCGTGGAGGGAAACATCGCGGAGGTCCGGTGAGCCTGCAACTACCTGGCCTGATGTACGAGGCCACCGGGCATATGCGCGCATACGTGATCCACGCATATGTTCCAGCGAGCATTCCGCGAGGGGTGCGAGTGGAGGAGCTGCGATGAAGCGAATCTCTCTACTCAGCATTGTCAGCGGGCTGACGCTGCTCGCCGGAATTCTCTTGTCGGGTTGCGGCAGCGGGAAATCATTGAACAGCACGACCACAACCACGACCAACGCTGCAAACTCTCTCTCTTTGACCGTCGGTCAAGGGACATTTGCCAACGGTTACAGCAACGCGCCGTATGCAACCATCACCATCTGCCAGCCGGGATCGTCCAACTGCACGAGCCTCGATCACATCCTGATCGACACTGGCTCCTCGGGTTTACGTATCTTGTCGACCGAGTTACCCAGCGGATTTACGCTGCCGAACGCCACTGTTACCGGAGGATCGCTTTATGAATGCTTGCCATTCCTCGATAGCTACACGTGGGGCAACGTCGTAAATGCCGATCTTGAACTGGCGGGAGAAAAAGCGTCGTCGCTGGCGGTGCAGATGATCACGAGCTTGACTGCGCCAACCACTTGCTCAAGTACGATCGCCACCGCGGGAAGCCCGGCGGTGACTTCGGAGGCGACGCTGGGAGCGCGGGGCATTTTAGGAATCGGCAACTTCCAGGCGGATTGCGGCGGATATTGCGCGGCTTCCCCGGTCCAGAGCATGGACCTTTACTTCGCATGCTCGAGCAGTGCGGCGTCTTCCTGCAGCCAGGCTGCGGTTTCGGTGGCGAAGCAGGTATCGAACCCCGTGGGGCTGTTCGCGTCGGATAACAATGGAGTGATTTTCGATTTGCCGAGCGTGGCGGCGGGAGGAGTAAGCAGCGTGACGGGAACGCTGTACTTCGGCATTGGCACGCAATCGAATAACACGCCTCCGTCGGGCCTCACGGTGCTGAACCTGGATGGGCTGGGAGACTTCGTTACGACGTTCCAAAGCAATTCAATGCCCTTCAGCTTTCTGGATACAGGGTCGAATGGGTTCTTCTTCGGCACCATTGATTCGTCGCTCAAGACGAGTACCGGCATCACGGGC
This sequence comes from Acidobacteriaceae bacterium, assembly GCA_003151155.1. Classification (GTDB taxonomy): domain Bacteria; phylum Acidobacteriota; class Terriglobia; order Terriglobales; family Acidobacteriaceae; genus Korobacter. The sequence goes on along the minus strand of PLWX01000222.1, from coordinate 1,616 downwards.
TGTAACCTCGGGACGTCGGCGAATCCGCAGTACTGGTATTGTCCGACTTCGGAAGCAAGCGAGAGTGCAACGTTGACCGGAGCCGTGGCCCCAGTGAACAGTACGGGCGTCAGCTTTCAAGTGGGGAATGCCCAGAACCTTTTGGGTGGGGCGCTCAGCGACTTGGCGGGCCCGAATGTAACCACGGTTCCCCATGCGGCCACGAGCTTCGACTGGGGGCTACCGTTCTTCTTCGGACGGCGAGTCTACGTCGGCCTGGAAGGCTCGAGTAGTTCTTTGGGCTCTGGGCTTTACGATGCCTTCTAACTATCC
>PLWX01000222.1:0-1299 GCA_003151155.1 Acidobacteriaceae bacterium | reverse complement strand
ATCGAAAAGCGCGATGCAGAACTGTGGATCATTCTGCTTTCGATTGGGGCAATGGTCGCAGCCTGCTTGCTGGTTGTGTTATTTCCGGCAACGTTTCTGAAGAGTGGATATTTTCGTTTTGAAGTCAGCGTCAACAAGGAAGTCTTCTTCGGATTAATCGCACTCCTCACCGTGGCAAATAGTTACATCGTCTCGCGGAGATTTCAGTACCGGAAGATGCGGCAGCAGCTGATATCGGCAACCATTCAAAATGAATTGATTCGCCTGCAGTCGTTCACCGATCCCCTGACCGAGGTCTATAACCGGCGCTCGCTCGACGAAATGGCCGGACGATATATCAGCAGCGCGCGGCGGCGAAAAACGCCGCTGACCTTCATGCTGGTGGATATCGATAATTTTCGCGACGTGAACAGCCGTTTCGGCCACCTTACCGGCGATGTGGTGCTGGCCGAGGTCGCTTCCGTTTTACGTACTTCGGTTCGCGGTTCCGATGCAGTGGTGCGCTATGGAGGCGATGAGTTCCTGCTAATCCTGCCGGAATCCACTGCCGATCATGCAGCGCGCGTGGCGCTGCGCATCGCCGAGAACGTGAGAGGTTGGAACGAGTCCGGACATCTCAAGAATTTCGAACTCAGCCTGAGCCTGGGCGTGGCTGAGTGGCACGAGGGCGTCAGTCTCGATGACACGCTTAATCTCGCGGACAAAGAGATGTATGCCATGAAGCATGAGGGGCACACGCCCACCTCCGCCGCCAAGTAAACACCTTCTCTAATTAGGAAATTCGATCCCGATACCTTCCGCCATCTGCACGGCTGCGCTTCGCAGCTGCTTGCTGTCATTGGCGAAGCTGACCTGGCCGCCCGAATATGCGGCAAGAGATTCCAGCTGACGCCGCCCGGAATCGCCTCCCACCTCAAGACCAATGCAATCCACGCGCACGGTGTTGAGTTTCTGCGACAGAGTCAGGGGATTATTTTGCGACGGCGTGTTGCGTCCATCGGATATCACCAGCAGTATGCGATTCTTGTTGGTCGCGATGCGCTCGAGGTGGCCGGCGGCGAAGGCTACGGCGTCAAGTAGCGCGGTGCCGGTTTCGGGCTTGATCTGGCTCATCGCTTCTTCCAGCAATTTCGGATTGCCGGTGAGGTCCTGCTCGAAGTCGAGCTTTTTGCCGTACGCCATGATGAAGACTTCGTCGTCATTGCGCAGGTGGCGCACCATGTCAGAGAGGGCATCGAAAATCTGCTTGCGATTTTCTTTCGTCAGATGCTCGGTCTGTAGCAGGATGCCCATGGAAAC
>PLWX01000002.1 GCA_003151155.1 Acidobacteriaceae bacterium | reverse complement strand
TTGTCGGAGTACAGGATCTGGCCGGTCTTCGTATCCTGCGCCCGCACGTCCAGCCGCAACTGCGTCGGCCCCACTTTCAACAGCGCACCCGTGATGAACGCATCCGCTCCCGCATCGTGAGCCACCTTCTGCGCCTGCGCCGGCTCCAGCGCCTTGCCATCTTTGCTCACTTGCTGCACCGCGCTCATAATGCGGTCCGTGGACAGCACGTCCAGGCCCTTCACCTGCGCAAGGTTGGTGGTCAGCATGTCCGTCAGCCCGTTATCCAGCCAGTTCAAAGAGGCGTCCTGCGTCAGGTTATTGAAGTACAGCACCGCCACCGCTTTATGCGGATGCCCTCCACTCACCGCCGAAGACGAATGTCCGCGCAGCAGGAAGAACCCCGCCACCACAATCGCGATCAACACCCCCGCAGCACCCACCATCAGTCCCACGCGGTTGCTCTTCGCATCCACCTGTACCGACGGCGATGAACTCATCGCCGGAGCAGCGGCCGCTGCCGCCGACACCGAGGCCGCGCTTACCGATCGCGAAGGCGGTTGTGCCGCCGTCACACTTTCCGACGGCTCTGGCATCGCCAGCACCGCGGCCGTCCGACCCGAATCTGTATCACGTTTCAGCCGTTGCAGATCTGTGCGGATGTCTGCCGCATGCTGATACCGCAGGTTGCGGTCTTTTTCCAGCGCCTTGTTGATGATGTCTTCCAGCTTCGCCGGCAGGTCCGGGTTCAATCGCACCGGCGCAACCGGCGCCCGGTTCAGGATCGCGTCAAACATCGTAGCCGTGCTATCGCCGCGAAACGGTAACTGACCTGTCGCCATCTCGTACAGCACTGCACCAAACGAGAACAAGTCCGTGCGCGCGTCCAGATCTTTCGCCCGCGCCTGCTCCGGCGACATATATGCCACCGTACCCAACGTCGACCCCGGACTCGTCAGTTGCTTTTCATCCACATCGGCAGTCATCGTGTTCGCCGAGCTGCTTGCCATCCGTTCGACTTTCGCCAACCCGAAATCCAGGATCTTCGCGTGCCCGCGCTTCGTCACGAAAATGTTCGCCGGCTTGATGTCGCGATGCACAATCCCAGCCGCATGGGCGGCATCCAGCGCGTCGGCGATATCAATCGCAATCGGCAGCATTCCTTCCAGGTCGAGCGGTCGCCCCTCGATGCGGTGCTTCAGCGTTACACCCTCGAGATACTCCATCGCGATGAACGCTTTGCCGTTCTCCTCGCCAATGTCATAAATCGTGCAGATGTTGGGATGGTTCAATCCCGAGGCTGCCTCGGCCTCGCGCTGAAACCGCGCCAGCGCCTGTGGATCTCGCGCCACGGCTTCAGGCAGGAATTTGAGCGCAACAAACCGATGCAGCCGCGTGTCCTCGGCTTTGTAGACCACGCCCATGCCGCCGCCACCGAGTTTTTCCAGGATGTGGTAGTGAGAAATGTTCTGGTCGATCAAGGTCCAAGAATCTTATGGATGAACTGCTTCTGAGTAAAGCGAAGTGTTTGGGGGGTGAAGCGGCGCTTCAGCGCCGCGTCAACTGCGTTTAAGTGTGCGGGCTTTAGCCCCTTGCCGTGTGCCCCATCCTAACGCGCCTCCGTTGGCGCGTTAGGGTGGGTCTAAAAAGACGGGCCGCAAGGCGCTTCTCGGCTCTTACTTGTAGAGCCCAGAGATCGAAACTTAGAACACAAAATCACGGAGCTACTTCGCACATCGGTACCCTGGTCTTCTGCTTTTGTGGAACCCGCTTGCACCCGCGTGGGACATACATCGTGAAAAGACCAACGTATCTTTCGCATCTGGGCATTCCAGGAAACAGTGGTCGATCTTTGAAAACCAGAAGCTAACTCTTTTGTTTACAAGATTCTACCCGCAACCCTCACGCGCTCAAGATTTTACAAGTTTTCCACAGCCTAAGCTGCTGAAAACACATGAGGGCGGGGGGAGGGGGTATCCTTTTAAACGATGCCAAAATCGAAGAAGAAATCCTCCAAAATCCTCTCCGCGCGCACCGTCTTCAAAGGGAAATTGTTCACCGTAGCGATCGAAAACATAGCCGATCCCGAAGGCCACAAAGGACGTCGCGACATCGTCCACCACGGCGGCTCGGTAGTCATTCTTCCCGTCGATACCACGTGCCGCGAGCCACGCGTTCTTTTGATCCGCCAGTTCCGCCACGCCGCCAATCAATATCTTTGGGAACTCCCCGCCGGCGGTCTCGATGGAAAAGAAAATCCCCTGGCGGGCGCCAAGCGCGAACTTCTCGAAGAGACCGGCTACACTTCGACGAACTGGAAGCGCGCCCTATTCTTTTACGTCAGTCCCGGATTTCTCGACGAGAGCATGCACATCTATCTCGCGGAAGGACTGAAACAAGGCAAGGCGCAGCCCGAGGAAGACGAGTTCATCACCAAGCGTCTCTTCCCCCTCAGCACCGCGGTCCGCATGGCGACCAACGGGAAAATTCTCGATGCGAAAACGATTGCCGGCGTTCTCTGGCTGGCTAACCGCGGAAAGACCGCGAAGCGTTGACTACTTCGCGGCCGTCGGAATCATCGCGTGCTCGTACGGCGTTCCCACCCACATCATGTACGGTTTCGTCGGATCCGGATCCTTCGCCGTGGTGTAGCCGAGCTGCTTCGCCGCCGCTCCCACCAGCATGATGTGCGGTCCCGTCACGATCCAGTGATTGTCCGCGGTTTTCTCCTTCGCGTACGGGTCGGTATTGCTCGCGCCATCGTCCCCAGCGAGCATGTAGCTGACGCCGACTTTCTCCGGCGGTGCCCCCTTCGTCATCACCGCATGGAAAAATTCCATGCTGTTCGCGTCATTGCACATCTTGTCGGTGCCCATCATCATGCAGGTGAACCCATTCGTTCCCGGCCGCAGCGTACGCATCGTGCCATCCTCGAACTTCACCACCGCCGCGTCTTTCGCAATCGATGCCGGCGCAGCTGACGTGGCCTTCTGGATGTAGTCAGAGTCCGAATCTTTGGCCTGTTGTGTGTAAGCGATATTGGATGCACTCAGCAGCAAAGCGGTTAACCAGCAAATGGAACGCGACATACTTTCCCTCCAGGCGGGGACGCAGGTCGGAGAAGATCGATTGTGAAATGGAGTGTTGGGCCGAACCGCCACCCGTCCCCAGGGCTGCCATTATGCACGCGGAATTGCACTACAGTGCATTTTTTTGAGAATTTTCTATGGCGTGACGGTGACGGTCGCAACCGATGTGCGCGTCTCATCCGCTCTACTGCTGGCGACCACGTGGTACACCCCGGCATTTGCCGGAGCTGTGTAGGTAACGGTCGAGAATACGTGTCCATCGTGCGAAACCGTGCTGCCCGGCACGAGCTTTCCTCCCGCGTTTGCTTCCTGGATCGACCATCCGATATCGAAATTCTCTGAACCAAGAATTGACGCTTCCAGTGAACGTGCCTCACCCGGCTTCAGCATGAGTTGTGCAGGAGAAATGCGAACCTCGACACCATGGATTTTCTTTCCCGCCCGTTTGAACTCCATCATCTCGTAGCCGAGAAACGCCATGACGATTCCGAAGATGACCAGGATGATCCACGGCGCTTTGCTGGATCCCTCGATCCGGGTCTCCCTCAAGAGTTCGCCTCTTCCAGCGTTTGACTCACCTGCTCCCACTCGGTCATCAACGTCGCGACTTCAGCCTTGCGCTGCTCGAGCAGTTCCGACTGCCGCTTCGTTTCTTCCGCACTCACAAAGTTGGCAAGCGCCGATTCGCATTCGGCAATCCCGTTTTCCGCGCGTTCGATCTGCTCTTCCAGCATGCGCATCCGCTCCTGGTATTGCTTCTCTTTGATCGGGTTCAGCCGCTTCGCCTTCTCGACTGCCCCTGCCTGCGCGCCTTCTCCGTTGTGGTTCCTCGGAGCATGTGCGCTGATCCAGGAAATGTCCGGAGTTTCGGCGACGCGGTTCTTCGATCGTAAGTAGTCCTCGTAATTCCCCGGATAAACCTCGACCCCGCCATTCGCAATCTCGAACACCCGCGTCGCCAGCTTGTCGATGAAGTAGCGATCGTGCGACACGAAGACCACGGTGCCCTGGAACTTCGAGAGCGATTCCAGCAGCACGTCCTTGGCGCGAATATCGAGGTGGTTGGTCGGCTCATCAAGCAGCAGGAAGTTCGAGGGATGCAGCAGCATGCGCGCCAGCGCATAGCGATTACGTTCTCCACCCGAGAGCACACCCAGCGTCTTGAAGACATCGTCGTCGGAGAACAGGAAAGAGCCAAGCAGGCTGCGCAATTCCGTCTGCGTAGAACGCGGTGAGAGATCGGCAATGTCATCGAGCATCCGCGCGTTGGGATCAAGCACCTTGTACTGGTCCTGCGCGAAGTAGTCGACTTCTACGTTATGCCCGAGCTTCAGCTCGCCGCCAGTCACCGGTTCCACGCCGGTCAGCAGCTTGATCAGCGTCGACTTACCAGCACCGTTCACGCCAACCAGTGCAACGCGATCCCCACGCTCGATAAAGAAGTTCACATCGCGTAGCACCTGTTTCTCGCCGTAGCTCTTGGCGAGGTCCTTCGCTTCCACCACCTGCCGTCCGCTGGGCTTGGGTTGCGGAAAGGTGAAGTGAATCGTCCTCTCATCCGGAGGAATCTCGATGCGCTCGATCTTCTCCAGCTCCTTGATGCGGCTCTGCACCTGCTTTGCCTTCGTCGCCTGGTAACGGAATCGGTTGATAAACGCCTCAAGCTGCTCAATGCGTTCGCGCTGGTTCTTGTACGCCGCCTCCAGTTGCGCGCGGCGCATATCTTTTTGCGCCAGATACTTGTCATAGTTGCCGCTGTAGAAGTGGATTTCCTTGTTCCAGATCTCGACCGTCTTGTTGACGGTCACATCGAGGAAGTAGCGGTCGTGCGAGATCAGGATGTACGCGAACGGATAGCTGGTGAGATAGCTTTCCAGCCAGTTCCGCGTCTCCAGATCGAGATGGTTCGTCGGTTCGTCGAGCAGCAATAGGTTGGGCTTCGCTAGCAATAGCTTCGCGAGCGCGATGCGCATCTGCCATCCGCCGGAAAACTCACCGGTATCGCGCTCCCAATCGTCTTTGCTGAAGCCTAGGCCGGCGAGAACCGTGCCCACTTGCGATTCCAGCGCATATCCGTCGCGCACCCGGAACTCGCTGTCGATGCGATGAAACCGGTCCGAGATCTGCCGATACTCGGCCGACTCATGATCGATCTCGCTCATCTGACGCGTGATGGTTTCCATCTCGCGCTCCATCGCGCGCAGATCTTCAAACACGCTAAGACACTCGGCAAACACCGAACGTCCGGATAGCCGAAGCCCATCTTGCGGAAGATATCCCTGGGTGATCCCTTTGGTGGATTGCATCGAGCCGTAGTCTAGGGACTCGATCCCGCCGAGCACCTTGAGCAACGTAGATTTGCCCGTGCCATTCGCGCCGACCAATCCGACGCGGTCTTGCGGCGTGATCAGCCAGTTCAGGTTCTGGAATAGGATCTTGGGGCCGAAGCGTT
>PLWX01000289.1 GCA_003151155.1 Acidobacteriaceae bacterium | reverse complement strand
TGAAACGCAGCGCAGAATTCCCATGAATTCGGCAGGTAGATGGCCACCACCTGTTGCGGCTGGATGCGCGCCGCGATGAGCCCTCGCGCGATCCTTTCCACCAGGTCGGCGTATTCCGCGTACGTGATTTCACGTGCTGGCGTCGTCGAGGTATCGACGATGGCAATTTTCTCAGGGTGTTGCTCGGCAGCCGCGAACACGAGATCGTGTACCAGCTTACCCGCAGGGTCGGCGTACAGTTGCGTGCGTTGGGAGAACATGGGTCGGCGCTGCGAATTCTACACTAGCGGCCGTGCATTCCTTTATGCGTGTGCCAGGCCCGCTTCCAGATCGGCAATGATGTCATCGCGATCTTCCAGTCCAATCGACAATCGAATGCCGCCCGGCTCCACGCGATTCGTCTCGCAACTCCCATGACCATTCTTCTTCGCTTTGTTGGCATCGACGGCAAGGTACGCCGAATGGGTCATCGAATACGGATTCTCAATCAGCGTCTTCACCTGCCCCAGGCTCACCGCGAGCGTGATGCAGTAGGCCTTATCTGCGACGTAGTTGATGAACTTCTCCGCTGCCTGATTCGCCCCGCCTTTTTCACGAAGCGTGAAATAGATCATCGAACCAGGTGCGAATTTCCCGCGGTAATCCACCATCTGCCTCTCCGCGAGCTCCTGCTGCGGAAAGGAATTGAGTCCTGGGTAAAGTACCTTGTGGACTTTCGGATGCTCGTCCAGCCAGTTCGCAATGTAGCCCGCCGACTTCTGCATGTTGGCCATGCGGGCTGCCAGCGAAGGCAGTCCATACACCAGCACGTTCCACGCCGCCTTCGGCGAGAGCACCCCGCCGAAATCTTTGCGATACATGAAGAGCACGTTGTGCAGGCTTTTTGGCCCGATCACCACCCCGCCCATGTCGGTACCGAAACCTCCAATGCCCTTGGTCAAACTATGCACCACGATGTGCGCACCCAGCGTCAACGGCCGCTGGCAGAACGGCGTCGCAAACGTGTTATCCACCACGATGTGAATTTTTTCTAGTTCGCTTCGCCCGTGATTCGCCCGGTCGACAATCTCGCGCACGGCGCCGATATCGATCAACTCAAGATTCGGGTTTACCGGCGTTTCGAAATACACAATCCGCGTGCGCGCAGAAATCGCCTTCGCGATCTCCTTGGGGTTCCGCATATCCACGAACCGGGTATTCACGCCCTGCCGCGGCAGCCAGTTCGTCATCAGTGAATAGGTGCAGCCATAAAGCGTGTTATGCGCCACGACCTGGTCGCCATTGCGCGTCAACGACGCGATCGACGCTGAGATTGCTGCCATGCCGGTTGAAAAACAAACACCTATCTCGCCTTGTTCTGCGGCCGCAAGATTTTCTTCCAGCATCCCACGCGTAGGTTCGTCGAGACGGTCGTAGATATAGATCGGCACCTGCCGCGTGGTATCCACGCGATCGCAGGCAAACTCGAAGAACCCTCTTGCCCCACGCTGCGAAGAACTCAGCCGAAAGGTCGCCGACGAAGTCAGCGGCGGCACCACGTGATGGGAGTAATCCCACTTGGGCGTGCGCATCGANNGCTACCCCTTGAGATACGGCAATAGTTCTTTGAACGTCGGCGAACTCGAAGAGCGTAGCAGTTCGTACATCATCATTTCTGTGCTCGAAATCACAGCCCCGGCATCCTGCATGCGATTCAGCCCGATGTGGTAATTCCACTCCGAGCGCGATCCCACCGCGTCCGAGGCCACGTGCACGAGATAACCCTGGTTCATCGCCCCCAGCGCCGTCTGCATCACGCAGATGTGCGTTTCCATCCCGCAGATCAGAGCCGTCGTTCGATTTCCCGGTAAGGTCTTCACCGCGGAACAGAATCCAGCGTTGTTGAAACAGCCAAATTCCGTTTTGTCGATGGCCGTCGCATCGGGCAGCAGCGACGCAATCTCCGGTACCGTTCCGCCCAGGCCACGTGCATATTGCGTGGTCGCGAGAATCGGCAGGTTAATCATCCCGGCCAGCCGTATGAGAAGCTGGGCGTTTTTCACTAATAGTTCTTTGTTGGCGATGGCCGGCAGAAGCTTTTCCTGGATATCGACAACAATCAATACGCATTGTTCGGGGTCAAGGGGACGCCGCGCAATTTCATGGGGATCGAGCGCAAGCTCGCTGTTAAGAGAAGCCATAAAGAGGTCCTTTGAGACGACCTCGTATTGTATCGCCGTGCGGCAGGGCGCAGAGCAGCACAAAAAATCCGGCCTCGTATTGAGTCCGGAATCAATCACGAGAATCTTTAAACGTGGGTATGTGAATACGCATCGGTTGTCGGAGCCACCGGCACTAATTCAGCGTCAAACACTACCGCCAGCGCGAAGATCGTCGATGCCACGCGTACCGCCGCGAGAATCTTCTCCTCGCCCAGGCCTTTTTCCAGCAGCACGCGCTCGTGAGCGTCAATGCATTTGCCGCAGCCATTCACTGCCGAAACCGCCAATGACCACAACTCGAAATCAACCGGATCCACCCCATGCTGGCGGATAAAGTTCATCCGCAATCCAGCGCGCATGGTTTCATATTTCTTGTTCAGGGCCAGGTGCTGGAAGCGATAAAAAATGTTGTTCATGCTGAGCACAGCCGCCGCGCCCTTGGCAGCTTCGAGCGCCTGCGCGGAAAGTTTGCCCTGCGCCTCGACGACGATTGCGTCCAGGAATGCGCGGTTGCGCGAAGCCACTGCGCATGCCACCACCGTTCCCCACAACTGCTGATCCGTGAGTTCGGTATTCTGCCGCACGACCGCCGAAAAGTTCAGCTTCAAGTCGCGCGCATACGCCGGAACAGTATCCAAAAGTGCATCCAGATTCATAACTGTCTCTCCCCAAAGAAAAGGGGCCTGTCCAGCAGGCCCCAACCCGCTCAAACGTGGATCGTTTCCTGACCCTTCTGCCAGTTGCAGGGGCAGAGTTCATCGGTCTGCAAGGCATCGAGCACGCGCAACACTTCGCTCGGGCTGCGGCCCACCGAAAGATCCGTGACATACGCAAAGCGAATGATGCCTTCTGGATCGACGATGTACGTCGCACGCTGTGCCACGCCGGCTTCTGGATCGAGAATGCCCAACGCTGAAGTCAGTTCGCGCTTTACGTCTGCGAGCATCGGGAAAGGTAGGTTCTTCAGGTCTTCGTGATGGGTGCGCCACGCATGGTGCACGAACTCGCTGTCCGTGCTGCCGCCCAGGATTTGCGTATCGCGATCGTTGAATTCGCGGTTCATTTTGCCAAACGCCGCGATCTCGGTCGGGCAGACGAAGGTGAAGTCCTTAGGCCAGAAGAAATACAGCTTCCATTTGTCTCGATAACTCTTATCCGTAATATCGGCGAACTCTTTGCCTTTTTCCAGGCTGACCGCAGCTTTCAGGTTGAACTCGGGGAATTTCTGACCAACACCTAACATGGATTTCTTTCTCCTATTAAAGTTTTAAATGATGACTAGTGTTTCCGTGCGCATTTGCTGCACACGCCAAGAATGTCGACGCTGAATTGCTCGATGTTAAATCCCGGCGGGGCACGCCGTACGCGTACCGGATCGAGAAATTTCGCTCCGATGTCCGTTATGGATTTGCAGATCCGGCAGACCAGATGATGATGCGGTTCAAGGTTTGGATCTACGCGCAGCGTCCCATGATGCGGGCTCACCTCACGCAAAATCCCAGCTTCGATAAACGTCTTCAGGTTCTTATAAACCGTCGCCAAAGAAATCGATGGAATCTGCGCACGCACAGTGGCATAGATCTGCTCCGGCGAATAATGACCGGGCGATGCCGTGACTGCGTGAAAGATAATTCTCCGCTGGTGCGTCGCCGCCAGGCTGTGTTCCCTGCAAAGACGCTCAAAATCCAGCGCATGTTCCTTTGGCATATCTATCAGATGATAATGATTATCAAAGGATTCAGCCTGTCATTCGCGAGACTGTGTGCCAGAACGGGAAGGAAATTATACGGCGCCTAGTGCACGAACTGCGTCCACAAGAATGCCAGGTTTGCCACGATCGTTACCAGGATCGCGCCTGTCAGCCAGCCTTTTTCGCTGCGTGTATTGCGCACCGTTACGATCGCCGGGTCGTCGCCCAGTTTGCGCATGTAATGCAGAATCGGAATCGTCAGCACGCCGGCAAACAACTGCGACCAGTAGAGCACCGTCACTACGTTGATCCCGAACATATCGACGGCCACCGCGATCACCACCACCACCGAGATCAGCGTGTAGAAACGAGTAGCTTCCCACGGCGCGCGGCTCAGTCGCGACTTCCATCCGAACGCCTCCGCCACGCTGAAGCACAACGATCCAACAATCAGCGGCAGTGCGACCAACCCGGAACCGATGATGCCGAGAGAGAAGATAACAGGGCCAAGCTTGCCGAGTACGTTCAGTGCTTCAGCTGCAGTGCGCGTAGTCATCATGCTTGGATCGGCAATATGCAGGCGCGAGGCGCACACGATGACGCAAAAAGAAATCAGGCACGCGACAATCGTTCCCGCCTGTGACTCCGTATAGTGCGCGTTCGCCACGCCGGGGGGAAGATCGCGCTTCGTACTCGTCTGCCACACGATGACGTCCGGGGTAAGCAGCGATCCAAACAGCGCAATCGCCGCCATGAAATACGCGCTAGTCATCCGCAGGTGCGGCAATAATACTCCCGTCGCCAGGTGGACGTAGGAGTCGGTTGCTCGATGAGCCGCCAGGATGTACGCCAGTAGTACAAGCGTTAGCGTGCCGAGCGTACGGGTTACTTTCTTGTAATCGCTGACAATCAGGAAATACCAGATCACGAAGCCTACGACGGCGATAAACATCGCACGTCGTTGCAGCAGAATGAGCGAGAAGGCATCCGAGACGGCGTAAATGTCACCGATCACCATGGCAAGGTTGACTACCACCATGCCGAGTGCCATTACTTTGGCGCGGCCGCCTCCGTAGCGGATACGCACCAGTTCGATCAGCCCTCGCCGCGTATCACGCCCGATGCGCGAAGATACCGCAAACACAGTCTTCAGCACCGGGAAGCTGATCAACACCACCCACGCGATGGAGAGTCCGAAGGTCGCGCCCACAACCGTCGCCGTGAGTACCGCCGCCGGGTCAAGGTCAGCCGCTCCGGCGATAATCCCCGGCAGCGTATCCATGAACCCGCGGAAAAATCCGCGCGAGGGCTCTGGCTCTACGGGCGTGGGATCAGGACCGAATTGTGTTGCCTCCACGGTAAACACTCCTTGTTAGACGCGAAAACAATGAGAGAGGCTGCTTTTCGGTGCTGCACAATTATCCATGCTAAACGGCTGATTCTAAGATAGAAAGCCGATTTTTCCGCTGCTCACCATGCAAAAGTCAGAGCTTCCACCTTGAAGCCCCGGTTTTGCAGCGAGTGCGCAATCCCCTTGTCGCCAATCACATGCGCAATGCCAACCACGACGAACGCGGTTTCGTGTCCGCCGAGATAGCGTTCCACCTTGTCCGTCATCGCCGGGTTGCGATCGTCGATCAGTCGCTGGAAGTAGCCTCGTGGCTCCTCTCGGGCAAGTTCGCTCGATAGCGCGCTCGTGTCGCCAGCTTCATATGCTTTTTCGGTCTTGTCGATATCGTCCGAGCCCTTCAGCGCCGATGCCAGGAACTGCTGCTGTTCCTCCTCGCTCGCCGAGCCCAGCAACTTGAACTGGAACTCGATCGACTCCAACTGGTCCACCCGTTGGTTCGCTTTCACCTCGTTCAGAAAGTGCATATCAATCCCCGATTGCGGATCGAATCCACCCTGCTGCGCGGCGGAAGCCTCCGCCATCAAGGCCACCATCCATGGTTTCATCATCTCCAGCAAGTCTCGCGGCAGTCCATGCTTGGAGCAGAACTCGTCCAGCGCGGCCGAAGTTTGTGGCGAAAGATGCTTCGAAAGGGAATCGCCCTCGCCGTACATTCCGTATTCGCCCAGCAATCCAATCGCCTGGGTGACGTCAAAGTCGTTTACGTCAGCCTCAACTGCCAGCACGTTGGAATCGGCAAATGCATTTTCCACTGGCGCAGGCAGGGGAAAAATCGCCGGATCCGCCAGATGGATCGACCCCACCAGGTACACCGTCGCCGTCGATGACGTCACTTTCCACATCAGGAACTTGCGGCCGTGCGATTGCGCCTGCAACGACGCCGCGAGTACCAGCAGACAAATTGCGATCCGGTAGGGTTTGCGCACCAGAGTTCCCCGTTGATGGGGATATCCTACGTCGCCCAATCGATCCATGCACCTGATTTATCGCAACCACTTCGTCGTTAAGTAACGAAGCGTTCTCGTCTAATTCCCGAAAAAAGGCCACCAGTTAGAATGGCCACGGAGAATTCGCCGCATGTTTCAGCACGCCATCGTCCGCATCCCCGGAAGCAATTTCGCCGACGGCCTCACCGGCGCCGATCTCGGCATGCCCGACTTCGCCACCGCTCTGCGCCAGCACGTGCAATATTGTGAAGCTCTCACGACTTGCGGGCTTGAAGTCGTCACCCTGGCAGCCGATCTGGCTTACCCCGATTCCACCTTCGTCGAAGACACGGCGGTTCTTACCCCGCAAGCCGCAATCCTCACGCGTCCCGGCGCTCCTACCCGTGCCGGCGAGGTCGCAGCCATTCGCGATGAGATCGCCCGGTTCTTTCCCACAGTTTTCGAGATTCAATCGCCGGGCACTCTTGACGGCGGCGACATCTGCGAAGCCGGAACCCATTTCTTTCTGGGTCTCTCGCAGCGCAGCAATGAAGAAGGTCTCCGTCAACTCGCCGGCTATCTCGACCGCCTCGGCTGCAACTCTTCGATCATCGACGTTCGCGACATGATCAGCATTCTCCACCTCAAGAGCGGCATCGCCTACCTTGGCGACAACGCTCTCGTTCTCATCGAAGAGTTTGCCGGCCATCCGCAGTTCAAGAATTACAGACGCATCGTAGTGAGCGAAGAGGAAAGCTACGCCGCCAACTGCGTCCGCGTGAACGATCGCGTCTTGATTCCCTCGGGTAATCCGAAACTCCTCGCGCAGCTCAATGCCAACGGCTTCCATCCCCTTCCGCTCGACATGTCGGAGTTCCGCAAAATGGATGGTGGCCTGAGCTGTCTCTCGCTACGCTTCTGATTCCCCGACGGCGCTCAGCAGGGCGGGGACGAGCGTTTGATTCTAGCCCTCTGCGCACTCTTTGCCATGTCGCTCTTCTGCTTCGCGAAGACTCTCCTCGTCTGCGGCACGGACGGTAGCGAAACAGCTCATGCAGATGCTTTCTTTGGGCGTTCTCTTTGTGAATGGTAGAGGGTATTGCGTACGACTGGGCGGCTGAAGCCATAACGCGCTCTTTCTTGGAACACTATGCGTCCCTTTGGGCGCACCGCGATACCTCTTGTTGGAAAGGAGCAGGAGCTCACTTCACAGAAAGCTGATGCTGATTGTTCACGGGACTTGGCAATCGGCTGTCTCGCAGGATGAAACTTGCGGGACGACCCGTATGGTTCGCGCCGCTCTTACCGGGCCATCAGAAGCCGGAATCGCGACGACGCCGATTCGACAATCACCTGGTTCATAAGTGTGAACGTGATGACGTCATGGCATTTCGGGCACGAGGGGAAAATGTGCCCCTGCAGAAGCCGTGTGCTGTGGATCAGCGGATGAGAGTGCGAGAGGGAATAGATCCCACTAAATGGAACGTTTGCGCCGCTGCGGAACGCCCCTGGAACGTGGACGCGCGGTGGCTGCGGGCTGCTCTTCATTTTCGTTTTCAATTGGCCCTCCCCCGAAAGATTTCACCGGCTCAGCTCAGGGGCTGAGTTCGGACTCCTCCGGATTGAAAGCTGCACAATCGTAGCCGTCGGCGGGCACGAAAGATGGTCAATCCAGACCACAGTTGGAGTGAAGATTGCGCAATCGCATTTTCCAAGTATCCTCTCTGGATGCGGAAAATTTGCTTCCTATTGCTGTTCGCACCTCTACTCTTCGTCCTTGCCGCCCGCGGGCAGGCTGCGCCGGCGAAGCATCAATTTTCTTTGCAAGCGCAATCCCCGAAATTCTGGAACCTCTTTGCCCACGACGCAAAACTCGATACCGTGGCTACTGGCTTCGGATTCACCGAAGGCGCGCTCTGGGATGAAAAGGGATTTGTATGGGTCAGCGATGAGACCTTGAACAAGCTCTTCCGCGTTTATTCCGACGGTCGCAAAGAAGAGTTCCTCGCCATTGGCGATCCCGATGGCAATACCTACGACAAACAACGCCGCCTGCTCGATTGTGCCAGCGTGCTCCGCGCTGTCATCCGTTTTAAAGACAACAGCAAAAGTTACGACATCATCGCCGATCGCTTCCAGGGCATGAAGTTCAACAGCCCGAACGACGTGGTTCTTGGACCCGACGGCGCAATCTACTTCACCGATCCCACCTTCGACCTGCCGGCCGGAGAAAAGCAGGAGATTCCATTTCAGGGCGTCTATCGGGTGGGCGACAACGGTGCGGTGCAACTACTGACGAAAGATCTGAAACAGCCCAACGGCTTAGCTTTCTCTCCCGACGGCAGGCACCTCTATATCGACGATAGCGACAACCGCAACATCCACGTCTTCGACTTCAATCCCAACGGCACGATTTCGAACGGTCGCATCTTCGGAGAAGAACCAGGCGCCAAAGACGACGGTGTTCCCGACGGCATGAAGGTCGATCGCGCTGGCAACGTGTACGTCACCGGACCGCAAGGCATTTGGGTGTGGGACGCCGAAGGCCACCACCTCGGCACCATCGTTCTTCCCGAACAGCCTGCCAATCTCGCCTGGGGTGACGCGGACTACGGCACCCTCTACATCACCGCGACAACTTCCGTGTACAAGTTGCGTACGATGACCCATGGCTTCGCGCCATACCTGTCCCATTGATCGAATCACGCCCGAAAATGCGCATGTAAGGATCGCTCATGTCCCGCCTCGACGTATCACCAGCCACCTATCGTGCCCTCGCGCACCAGTTGTCCGATTTCACCGCCGACTATCTCGAGAGCCTTCCGAATCTTCCATCTTTTCCCCTCGACGCCGGCGCGGAAATTACTGAGCCATTGTTCCAATCCGAGCTGCCGCTCGAAGGTTTGGGCGAAGCCGCACTCGCGCCGCTCGCACATATCGCCCACTTTTCGCGTCCCAATTCACCGCGTTTCTTCGGCTATGTCTTCGGCTCAGGTTTGCCGATTGGCGCCCTCGCAGATTTCGTCGCCAGCGTACTAAATCAGAATGTAACCGCTTGGCGCTCCGGCCCTGCGGCCGTCACTCTCGAACGCACCGTCGTGCGCTGGTTGGCCCAGGCCGTGGGCTGCGACGGTTTCAGCGGGAGTCTTACTGGAGGTGGATCGGCAGCTAATCTCATGGGGCTTTGCATGGCCCGCGAAGCGAAACTGCCAGCGAACGAAGCAGGAAACTCCGGCGGGGTTATTTATTGTTCCACCGAAGCCCACATGTCGATTCCCAAGGCCGCGATGTTGCTCGGTATCGGCCGATCCAATGTTCGTCGAATCGCTGTCGACGCCAAATTCCGCATGGATCTCGCCGCCCTCCGCAGTGCCATCACCCAAGATCTCGACAGTGGTCGCAAGCCCATCGCGGTCGTTGCCACCGCCGGCACGGTTTCCACCGGCAGCATCGACCCTCTTCCCGAAATTGCCGACATCTGCCGGGAACATTCCCTCTGGCTTCATGTAGACGGCGCCTACGGAGCACTCGCCTCGCTTGCAGCGCCCGAAAAATTCGCCGGCCTGAACCGCGCGGACTCGCTGTCTCTCGACCCTCACAAATGGCTTTACCAGCCCGCAGGGTGTGGCTGCCTCTTGTACCGCGATCCCGCCGCCGCCCAGCGGCGCCTTTGCCCACTCCGAAGACTACGCTCGCTCGCTTTCCAACGATCCTATCGAGGGCTTCGCCTTTTTCGAAGAATCAATGGAACTCTCCCGCCCCTTCCGCGCCCTGAAGATCTGGCTCTCGCTGCGCTATTTCGGGCTTCGTGCTTTCCAGGAGTCCATCTGCGAAGACCTTCGCCTGGCAAAGTTTCTCGCCGAGGCGATCCAATCCGAGCCCAGCCTCGAACTCCTCGCTCCCGTCGAACTCAGCGCCGTCTGTTTCCGCTATCGTCGCCCGGCCGCTGACCTCGATGCCCTCAACCTCCAGATCCTCCAGCGTGTCATTCAACGCGGGAAGGTCTACATTTCCAATGCCACCGTGCACGGACGATTCGCCCTTCGCGCCTGCATCGTCAACCATCGCACCACATCAGAAGATGTCTTGGCGGTAGTCTCTGAAGTGATGCAAGCCGCTGCGGAACTCTGAAACCTGCCACACGCTCGCGGAAACGCTTGAATTACGTCTTTATGGATGTAAGATTGTCGCTCTCAAAGCTGGGGAAAAACGGATGCGCCCGAATTTCAACACCGAGTTCGCCGTGGTATCGGACCCAGGCCCTCGGCATAACAATGAGGACAGCTATGCCATCGACGGCGCCCGCGGCATCTTCGTCATCTGCGACGGCATGGGCGGGCACGCTGCCGGTGAACGCGCCAGCACTCTCGCCGCGCATGCCATCGTCGAGCACTACGGCGAAAACGGCGATGCCGCCGAGCTTGCCAACGAACCCGCCGCCCAGATCGCCGAGTTAATCCGTGTCGTCCGCGAAGCCAATCGCCTCGTCTACCAGGAAGCCACCACCGATCTCGCCGCCAGCGGCATGGGTTCCACCGTCGTTTGCGCAACCGTCCACGGCGAGATACTGACCGTCGGCCACGTCGGTGATAGCCGTGCCTATCTCATTCGCGACAAGGAAGTCCTTCGCTTGACGCGCGATCATAGCTACGTGATGGACCAGGTCGAACATGGCCTGATGAGCGAAGAGCAGGCTCGCGAAAGCGCGCTTTCGAATTACCTCACCCGCGCCATCGGTCCCTTCGAGGAGATGGCGCCCGACACCTACCAGACCACCCTCAAGCCGCATGACCTGATCGTTCTTGGCACCGACGGCCTTTGCAAACCCGTGCTCGATGACGAAATGGCCGAAATCGCGCAACGCGATTGCAGTCTCCAGGAGCGCTGCCAACTCCTGGTCGACACCGCACTCCGCAACGGCGGTACCGACAATGTCACCGTCTTGATCATCCATGCCCAGCCGGCGAGTTGGTTCGCCAATCTCCTGGCGTAGTTCTGGATTCCGCACCTCCAAAGTCAAGTCGTAAAAAGTAAATCCATGGCTTGACCGTAGAGAGTACCCGACGCATAATCTCTCCGCACCGGCCCAATCCACTGCGGACAGTTCAGCCGTACTTCCTTGTGTCGCTGCCCTCTCGCGTGAGTGGCATCCGTAGCACAGCAGTTCTTCGACAGTCGTATCCGATCGCTGTTGCTCGAAGCTGGATGTGCGCGGCAAGGCGCGGCTGATAAAAGTATCGGTTCCAATCTCGTGTAAAGGAGCTGTCCATGTCTCGGCTCACTTCGTGCCTCTTCGCTGTTCTTCTCCTGTGCTCGTTTGCCGCTCCTCAAGACGCCACCGCCCCTGCTCCGGCCGCCGGTGTTCGTAAAAAGCGGGTCGCCATCATGAGCTTCGAATATGGCACCGTGATGTCATCGGTTCAATCCATCTTCGGATCCAACCAGGATGTCGGCAAAGGTATCTCCGACCTTCTCGTCACCAAGCTCGTGAACGACGGCAACTACTCGGTGATCGAGCGCACGATGCTCGACAAGATTCTTGCGGAACAGAATTTTTCGAACAGCGATCGCGCTGACTCCAACTCCGCCGCGAAGATCGGCCGCATTCTAGGCGTCGACGCCATCATCACCGGCTCCATCACCCAGTTCGGACGTGACGATAAGAAGACCACGGTCGGCGGCGGCGGCTTCGGAGGCCTCGGCAGCAAGTACGGTCTCGGCGGTGTGCAGAAGCGTGAGTCCAAGGCTGTGGTCGGTGTAACCGCACGCCTCATTGACGTGACCACAGCGGAAATCCTGGCTTCGGTCGAAGGCGTGGGAGAATCCAAGCGTGGTGGAACCTCGCTGGTCGGCGGTGGGGGCAGCGGTTGGAGTGGCGGCGGCGGTGGCCTCGATATGAGCAGCTCCAACTTCGGTCAGACAATTCTCGGCGAAGCTGTCCATCAGGCCGTCGACACTCTCGGCGCCGCACTCGATGCGAAATCCGCGTCGCTGCCCACGCACAAAGTCAGCGTCGCCGGAGTCGTGGCCGATGTCACTGGCGCAATCCTTGTCCTGAATGTTGGCAGCCGCTCCGGCTTAAAAGTCGGCGATACCCTCGAGGTCAGCCGTCCCGTGAAGACCGTGAAAGATCCAAATACCGGGAAAGTCTTACGCACCATTGCCGACAAGATTGGCTCCGCTACCGTCACCGATGTCGATGAAGGCTCAGCCACCGCAACCTTCAGCGGAGGCGGTGCCGCCAAGGTTGGAGACACCTTCAAGACTCCTGACTAACCACGAAGCTAGCGATCACGAGATAAAGGCGCGAGCGATACTCGCGCCTCATTTTTTTCTGTCAAGTCACAAAACTCACCAGATTCTCCTCAACCTGCTGCTCGCAAAGCCAATATAAGTCTTGGGAAAGTGTCCGGTTTACCCCCTCCGAATTGCTATTCTAAAAATAGGAGAAGAAACCAGTGCTATCCGCTCACTCATGCCACAGGACTTGTCATGCTGAACGGAGAATCCGCACACCGATGCGGATTGGCAGCCGAAGCATCTCGCGGTTCGCCGGGAATCCTCGCACTCCTCGGCGGAGGTTAAAGTCAGCTAACCCCAATCTTTTCAAGATTTTGGTATTTAACTCCTCTGGATTGAATATTTTAGCGGGATTCTGTCGCTAACCCACACATTCCAAAGGGTCGGGAGGGGGAGGGGGTCCTAAGCGGCCCGTCGCGCAAAATCGATTTCCGTCGGCTTAACCAACCGCACCTCAGTAACTCTGGCCTTCGCTTGACGCTTACGCTCCAAGCGGTAATGCGCCAAGGCGTAGAGGCCAGTGAACGTAACCACGATAACGCTGGCCTGATCTCGGAACGGGCTGCCAATCCCGTCGCCGATCCAGGCCAGAGCTGCAAAACAAAACAGCAGGTGAACGCTGAATACTTCCAGCGACGACTGACCCAGCACGACCAGTGGCTCGATTGCCATCCAGCGACTGACATACGAGCGCGCGCTTGCAAACAAAATTCCCAGGGCTGTGAAGTTCAGCACCCGTGCGATCCCCAGGTGCCATTTATCGAATAAAAACAGCCCACTCTCCCCTTGGTCCACGGGATGCGCCGCCAGGTAAGGAATCAACTGGTAACGCATGATGAAGAAAGCCACCGCAACCACCAGGGCCGCAATCACGGAAGCGCGCGAAGTAAAACGTTCGGCCACCCGCTCCGATGCGCCCGTTCCCAGCCACAAACCGACAGCCCACAGAAATTGCCATGCGTACAGGTTGAAAGCGCCCATGTTTTGCAGCGGCACCGCAAACCCTGTCCACTGCACCAGGTGCGTGTAGATCATCTCGCGCAGGCCAAACTGCGCCGCCACCCAGAGTAGGGCCGCCGGAGCCAACACGTACCTCCACCCCCACCGCCGCCCAATGAAAAGCGCCGCCGGCGTGAGCAGCAGGAACACGATATACATCGGCAAAATATCAAGCAGGGGAGGGCAGTAAATCAGCAACGCAGAACTCACCACCGCCAGGCCCCGATGAGCCAGGTAAAAATCAAGCAAACCCTGCAATGCGGGTTGCTGTTGTTTCACCGCCAGGAAGGCGACCACCGTAAAAGCGACCAGCAGCAGCAACAGATGATAGCTGTACAGTTTCGCGGCGCGCTCCCATAAGCGTCGTGCCACGACTCGAATGCCGTCTGATGGCAACGTCCGGCCATAGATGCGTCCTGTCAGCATCGCCGAAACCAGGATGAAACCTTCCGCTGCGGCTACAAACCCGAACGGCTGGTAAGCGTAGAGACTCGCATGGGTGGGCAAATGGGTGAGTGTCATGCCAATCAGCAGCAGACCTCGCAATGCATCGAGCTCCGGCTGTCGTTGCGACCGCTCTCGGGCCGCCTTGCCATTCCTGCTTTCCATCTTCAAGAGCACCGAGCGCGACATTCCGGTGATTCCCCTTCCGCTCCAACCAAGACCTGCTGGTTGGATGCCGATTCTTCGAACAACGCGATTTGAAATAGACGCTCCAGCGAGGTGAATCCGACGTAAAGAATGGTGAAAAATTCGAAGCGGAAGCAGAGCTGAATTTATCGTGAGCGGCGCAGCCGGTTGTAGCACTGAGGTGTCGTGATCGGTTAGATAAACGAATTGCGGAGCGTCAGCCCTGCGGCGCCCTTCGTTCCGCTCTCAGGACTTACAAACCTTTATCCCGCCCTTTACTGAAGCCTTATGCGCCCAGTTCTCTAATGAATTGTAGAGATCGATGGCAGCACATTCGTCGATGCTGGCTTAGCAGCGAGGAATGTCACAGAGTTGGAGATCAGGAGACCTAAAAGTGAGCATCAACGAAGTTTCACCGGAACAATTTGCCCGGCTTTTTCATCGCTACCATGCCGCCCTCGCCGAGGAGAACGGATCGCAAGACGCTTCCCTCCGCCGATGGCAGGAACTGCCCAATAGCGAGCGCGAATGCATGGTCGCGGCTGCCCGGCTTACCCTGCTTGAACTGGAAGTCTTCCCGCCGAAGGAACCAGCCGAGGAGGAAAATGATCGCCGTCGCTGGTTCGCCAAGCCAGGCGAAGCCGAATGGGGCTGCTAATGATTCTAGTAACGCGAGAGAACAAGGGCACACATCGCGATACCTCGTTGTCTGCAAGTGCAGGGAAGGTGGCCCGCAGAAGATTGGGCGACACGCGGTGAAGCATAAGCGCGTTTCGATACAAATGTCCGTTGGTGCGGGATCTTAATTAAGCGTGCCCAGCGGAGGGCTTGCCAGCAATCAGCCCGTAGCCCATTGCGCGCGCATTGCCGAAGTGTCCGAAGCTCGATTTTCGATCGGCTCGTAGGGATGATTCAACCGAAGGCCCTGCTCTCTGAGCCGAGTGCCTCTCTCTCCCAGCAGACTGCGAAAGTGTTGTCCACGGCGCGTGCCAACCGTTCGCGACGTAGCTTGGCAGACGCGAGTAGCTCTCTGGTCTGAGTTCAGTCGAGCGGAGGCCTTGAAAGGCCGCACAACAACAAAAATAGGGACTTCCTGAGCCAGGCGGCAGCCCTTCGAATCCAAGTACGGTCTCCCTAAACATCTCTAACATCTCTCCGATCACAACTTACAAAGCCAAACGTGGAGTGATGAAAAGTCGCTCGATTACTTATTGTGCCCGTAAATTTTCAACGACACTCAGCTGTGAAAATCTCATAGAATAACGAACTTCGCTGTCGATTTTGAGCGAGTTCAATCGACATGCATGCAGGATCAGGTTGGCAACGCCTAAGAATGCGGTGCTGACTTCTCGAGGGTGATCATGTCATTCTTTTGCGATTTGAAAATTGCCGTTCGTTCCCTCTGGCGCATTCGCATGCTCTGGATCACCGTCGCACTTACCCTTGCCCTTGGCATCGGCGCGAACGCAGCGATCTTCAGCGTTCTGCGAACGGTGCTGTTGCGTCCGCTGGCGAATCGCGACGAATCTCACCTGCTGTACTTGCGGCAAAGCGCGCCCGGTCTTGGAGTCGAGAACGAGACGTTTTCCGTCCCCGAGATCGATGATCTTCAGCATGGTTTAACGACGATTCCGAAGCTGGGAACCTTTTCACCCATCGACTTCACAGTCGTGGGAATGGGCACCCCCCGCGAAATCCGCGCCGGAGTTGTGGATGGCGACTACTTCGAGGTCATGGGTTTGCGTCCGGTCCTCGGGCGACTGCTGACCGCTAAAGATGATGGACCAAATGCGCCTGGCGCGATTGTGCTGACGTATCGCTTCTGGAATTCCTCCCTGCACTCCGATGCGAATGTGATTGGGAAGACCGTGCGACTCGAAAGCTTCGATGGGGCACGTTCCGCAACCATCGTGGGTGTTCTAGAGCCCTCCGTACCATACCCGGTGTCTACGGAAATCATCGCCAATATCGTGACAAGTCCTCATCATCTGTCGGCGACGATGGTGACCGGCCGCGAGCACCGTATGACGGAAGTCTTCGGGCGTCTTGCGCCTGGAACGACCGTCGAAGCGGCGCGCGCTGAGCTGCGCAGTCGCTACGCGGCGATTGTGGCCGCTCATCCGGACGTCTACAAACCATCCAATCACTTCATGATTGATGTGACCCGGATGCACGATCAAATCAACGCTCGCGCCAATTCGATCATGTGGATTCTCTTCGCAGCTGCCGGGCTTCTATTCGTCATCGCTTGCTCGAATGTCGCTAATCTCGTCCTGGCGCGGACGGTTCGCCGCCAGTCGGAACTTGCTGTGCGATCGGCCTTGGGCGCGAGCACAGCGGCGCTCCGCCGGTCTCTCTTCGCTGAGAGCCTGGTGATGAGCGTCAGCGGGGTCTTAGCAGCACTGCTTCTGGCGTGGCCCATGGTGGCTGTCTTGGGCAGGTATGCAGCGCGTTTCTCGGTTCGCGCGGAGGGATTGAAGCTCGACTTCACCCTGGTGTGGTTTGGTGTCTTCCTCTCGATTGCGGCGGCAATATTTCTGGCCCTGATTCCGCGACTGCCGTCGGGAACAGCTCCTTTGCACAATGCGCTGACCAGCGGCGGACCGAAGATGACGGGAAACAGCAACCGACGCCTCAGGACGTTTGCGGTTGTGCAAATCACCGCTTCCTTCCTGCTGCTCACCGGCGCCGCCGTGCTTATGCAGACTCTTTACACACTCGAGAAGACGCGCCCACCCTTCGATACGTCGAAGGTGTTGGCAGTGAACTTGCCCGTAATGACATACGGGCGCACGCCGGAGCAGGTTACCAACTTTTATCATGAGGTACAGCGTCGAGTGAGTGCACTGCCGGGAGTAACTCACGCAGCCACTGGATTCAGCGTTCCGTGGCGCGACGATCAGGGATTGAACATCAGCCTCGCCTTTGCGGCGGATGGCGGAACGCGCAAGAGCGACAACGACGACTGGCGCGCCAAGTTCCGCTCCATATCGCCCGGCTACTTCGACACGCTAGGAGTACCTCTTCGCGAGGGGCGCGATTTCCGAGACAGCGACAAAACCGGCTCGGAACGGGTAGTTATCGTGAGTCAGAGTCTTGCAGAGCGGCTCTTTCCGGGGCAGGATGCGTTGAATCACGAGATGCGCTGGACCGACGGTGTGGTCAAGTTCATCGGTATAAGCATGGAGCCTCGTCGGATCGTGGGCATTGTGCCTGACATCGATGACGAAAACATCATCCCTTCGCCGGCGATGACGGTGTATCAGCCGTCTGACCAGGAAGGTTGGCAGGGACGCCTGTTTGTGCGCGCCGCGCAAGACCCGAATGCACTGATCCCCGCCGTCACCAGAACGATAAACGATACATGACATTTCGGCGGAGCAACCGGTAGATCGGGTAAGCACTCTAGGAGACGTTCGCGCTGAGGTTCTCACGCCCTCTCGGCTGAATGCGGTTGTATTCGGGGGATTCGCGATGGTAGCGCTGCTCATTTCGGTAGTCGGCGTCGCCGGTGTGCTTGCGTTCTCCGTAAGTGGTCGTACCAGGGAGTTCGGCATCCGAATGGCTGTCGGCGCGAAGCCAAGCCACATCCTCAAAGACGTCCTGTTCCAAGGTGTAACCATTGCGGGAATTGGAGTGTGCGCCGGCATCTTGTGTGGCGTCGCCTTACTCTTCGTAATCAGCAGGTACGTAGCCGACATTCAAATTCCTGGCATTCTTTCCTTCGGAGCGTCGGCATTGATCATCGTTGGTGCGGCGATCAGTGCGTCATTGATGCCAGCGCGCCGCGCCGCACAAGTTAACGCCGTGGAAGCGCTTCGTGCGGAATGATCTCATGAAGCTGCAGGATCGACTTGCTACTTACGTGCGGAGCAAAAGGCTTGTCGCGAACGTTTCAATCCTTATCGATGTACTGCGCTCCCGTGATACGGAAGACCTCAAATTACGAGGATTAGACAAATGCCGGTTGAGCTCCGATCGCTTTTTCCACGATTTCGATGCCGGTTTTGCGGAGAAAATCTTCTGGCGATTCACCACCGATTGCTATAAAGACATAATCATTCGGCAATACAATGGCTTTTCCGCTGCTCTCGAGAATCACTTGCTGGGTATCGATCTTCATAACGTTGGAGTTGAGCTCAACGCGAAGAGCTCCTGAGTTTCTCGCCTGCGCGATGAACTCGCGGTTGCGTTCACGGGCGCGAACGAAAGAGTCGCCACGATAACTAAGGGTCACGCGGTTCTTGCCAGAGCGACTGACGGCGAGTGCCGCTTCGATTGCGGAATCGCCACCGCCGACTACGAGAATATCTTTGTTCTCGTAACTCTCGGCTTCAATCAAACGGTAGGCTACCTTAGGAAGATCTTCGCCGGGAACGCCAAGTTTGCGAGGCGCGCCACGCTTGCCCATGGCGAGCACAACATTGCGCGCATGATACTTGGCCTTGCCGGTCTCGATATAAAAGCCAGTTCCATTTTTCTGGACGGTTTGCACTCGCTCGTTGGTATTGATACGAACCCCAGTATTGGAAATGATCGTCTCCCATACGGCGAGTAACGCTTCTTTCGTACCGTCTCCGACATACAGATTGCCGTAAAG
>PLWX01000153.1:16067-69030 GCA_003151155.1 Acidobacteriaceae bacterium | reverse complement strand
ATCCCTTCTTCGGCACCAAAGCTTCTCAACTTTCCTTCAGTGACGATCCGAGTTTCACGGATCTCGCCGAACTTGCTAGACTGACGCGGGTTCTTATGATCACGCGAAGACGTTTCATTGGGCGGTCAGTGGCCACTGCTGCGGCAGCGGTCCTTTGGGACGCGATCCCGGCATTTGCGAAGGATTCTGGTCCGAACGTACGGTTTCCATCTCAAGTGCGCGATCGCATAGCGGTGGCGTCGTATCCCTTTCGCGATTTCATCGTTTCGCAGAGTGAGCAACCTGCAACCGGGGCTGCCACAAGAATCGAACTGAAGGATTTTCCCGCACACGTCGTTTCGAAATTCAACATACATAACGTAGAACTCTGGACCGGGCACTTTCCCTCCACGGATGCTGCGTATCTGCAGCAGTTTCGAAGCGCTCTCAATCAGGCAAAGGCCATGGTTGTCGATATCGCGGTGGATGGTGAACATAGTCCTTACGCTGCCGATAGCACTGAGCGCGACAAGGCCATTGCTTTCAGCAAACAGTGGGTCGATATTGCGTCTGCGCTGGGTTCACCCAGCATTCGTACCAACCTGCCGGAAGACAAAGACGCGAAGCCGGATTTAGAGCTTACCGCTGAGAGTCTGAAGCGAGTGATCGAATATGCCTCTTCCAAAAAAATCGTGGTGCATCTCGAGAATGACAATCCTGTGAGCGAAGATCCCTTCTTCCTGGTGAAATTGATTGAACGGGTGAATAGCCCGTGGCTGCATGCGCTGCCGGATTTCGCAAATACTTTGTCCAGCAGCGATGAACAGCACGCGTATGCCGGGATTGATGCGATGTTCGCCCATGCGTACGGGATCTGTCACGTGAAGGATACCGAAGTCAGCCCGAGCGGCAAGACGGTTCACGTTGACATGAAGAAGACGTTTGGCTTCCTGAAGCAACACGGCTTCAAGGGCTATTGCTCGATGGAATTCGACAGCCCTGGTGATCCCTACGCTGGAACTGCTGCCCTGATCGAACAAACCCTCCAATATCTCTCTTGAGGATCGATGGCCGGACAAGGTATTGAACGCCGGGAAGTTTTGCGCATATTAGCAATAGCCGCCGGAGTTGCGACGTTTCCGGGTTTCAGCCGGTGGGCGTTCGCTTGTGGACATGTGGGCAACGCAGCTACTCAAATTAAGCCGGCTAATTACACGCCGCAGTTTTTCGCTCTCGGCGAATATGCCCTGATCGATTGCCTTGCCGAACTCATCATTCCGCACGATGGCACGCCGGGAGCGCGAGAGGCTGGCGTCGCGGAGTTCATCGACTTTATGGTATTCAGCGACGCCAGCGTGCAGTACGCGTTCCGCACTGGTCTCACCTGGCTGAATGCACATGCAGAGCGCAAAGAAGGCAAGCCGTTTCTGGTGCTCGCACCTGCAAGACAGGTCGCGCTGCTCGAACCGCTCGCTTATACAGAGAAGTTTCGTGCCGGTGAGGAAGACGGCCGCGAATTCTTCGGCCTGATGCGGGAGTTCACGGTGATGGGCTTCTACACAAGTGAAGTTGGCTACAAAGAGCTGAATAATCCTGCGCTGAAGTTTTACGCGGAGTCGCCCGAGTGCCCGCACAAGGACGATCCGGCGCACCTGCATCTGTCCCCGGTGAACGGTTGAGGATTCATGCCAAAACAGATCTATGACGTGATCGTGATTGGAACCGGCGCGGGCGGCGGCATGGCCATCAAGACGCTTTGCGATGCCGGGTTGAAGGTGTGCGCGTTGAACGCAGGACGCCGGCTCGATCCGGAGAAAGATTTCCGCAATCACCGCATGCCATGGGAGATGAAATACCGCGGCTTCGGAGATCCCAAGCGGCGCGAGATTTCCTACGGCTACATGGACAATGAGTACACCGAGGGGGTGTGGGAACACGAGATTGGATTCACCACCGCCTCCGGTACGAAGTGGATGTGGCCTCGATGCTTCGCGGTGGGCGGGAAGACTAGCTTCTGGGGACGTTCCTCGGCGCGCTTTGGCGACATCGACTTCCGTGCGGCCTCGCTCGATGGTTACGACGTTGACTGGCCATTGACCTACGAAGAGATTGCTCCCTACTACACCCGCGTCGAAAAGATGATCGGCGTTGCGAGCACGGTGCAGAACCGACCGAGCAATCCGGATGGAAGTTATCTGCCGCCGTTTCACTTCCGCTGTCTCGACAGAATTCTCGAGACCGGAGCGTCGAAGGTCAGCATTCCTTATCTTCCGGATCGCATAGCGCAACTTACGGTCGAACATGAAGGGCATCCTCCTTGTCATTTCTGCGGCAATTGCACCACGGGTTGCGATGTCGGAGCGTTCTTCTCCACGCCGTGGTTTTTCCTGCCCAAGGCGGAAGCTACGAAGAACCTGGAACTGCGGACGGATGCGCTGGCAAAGAACATCCTGGTGGACGAGAACGGCCGCGCCTCTGGAGTGGCGTACGTCGATCGAAAAACCAAACAGGAAGTTGAGGTACATGCCCGCGCTATTGTGGTTGCGGCGTCGTGCGTGGAGAGTGCGAAAATACTTCTCAATTCAAAATCACGGCATTGGCCGGAAGGAGTCGCGAATTCCAGCGGCCAAGTGGGACGCAATCTGTGCGACCACCTTTACGGCGAATCGGCCTCCGGATATCTACCGCAGTTGCTTGGACAGCCCAGCTTTCCCGATCATGTTTCCGACACGACAATCGCGTGGATGCCGCGATGGCAAAACTTGAACAGCCCGCACGAAGAAAATTTCATTCGCGGGTACTCGGTTTATCCGGATGGGGGGTGTACCGAATTTCCTTGGTACGCCACCCGGGTGGAAGGGTTCGGATCTTCGTTCAAGCGTGAGATGAGACGGCGTTACCCGGCCCCGGTAAGTTTCGGGGTGCAAGCGCCCAGCCTGCCTTCAAAGACCAACTACGTGGATCTCGATCCCGAGGTAAAAGACAAGTACGGCATTCCTGTTGCACGCCTGCATTTTCAATGGGACGAAAACGTCTTGAAGATGTGGGAGCATTCCAAAGAAGCGTGCTCCGCCCTGTTGCGCGCCGCAGGGGGCGAGGTTGAGAAATCCTCCGACCATCCGGAGATCCCCGGATTCAGCCTGCATGAGACCGGGACCTGCCGGATGGGGAATGATCCAAAGCACTTTGTTACCAACCGCTTTGGGCAGGCCCACGACGTGCCAAACTTGTACTTATGCGATGCCAGCGTTTTCCTGAACTGCACGGATAAGACGACCACGCTGAGCATCCTGGCGTTCGCCCTGCGCACCTGCGATTACATGATCGAGAACTTTCGCCGGGGCGAACATCGAAGCGACTAGCGAACGGTTGCCTCGCCATCACCCGATCATGGCATTACGAAGGTTGAACGACTGCTGGGCCATTTCATCCGGCGAGCGAACGCATACAATCCCATCAGGGTGAGGTGGGTGGATGTCTAAGCCGCGCGATGTTTATGCCTCAAGTTTGTGCGTGGAGGGTGTTGTGGGTTCGACCAGTGATCGCAATGAATCGATTTCGGTAAGGCTGCAAAACGTCACGAATGAGCTGCGGGACATTCAAGATCTACTTACGCAGGATGACGACGTCGATGCGCGCATCCTGACCGATTTTCGGGATGCGGTGAACCGGGTCCGCAACACGGCATGGGCAGTGGAACAATATGCCAATTCAAAATCCGCGAACACCGATCCGCAGACCGTGATCTCGGTACTAGCCGGGGAGCGAGTGCGCATCGCTTACCAGCTGTGCAAGCTGATTCAATCGGACCTCTCAAACTCCGATATTCAATTTCAAAAAGGCCAGCTGCTACAGTTCCGCGATGTTACGCACGAACTGGACGGCCAGCTGGAAAAATCGGTCGGAGAGTAGCGCATACCGATCAATTGGTGACGCTGAAGCTTGTCCAGGGATGCGCGTCCATATTCCGCTGTAGATCTTTCTGCCAATCAAATTCCGGATGTGCCTGCAGGTGTTTAGCAGCTTTGAAGTCCTTGCCACAGGCATGGCCGGCCGCGGCCGTGAAACTTATCTTTCCGATCATGGCGGCATCCGCAGCTTTGTTCTGGACGGCACCGGCGATTCCGTAAGGCGGCATCCAGTCGCCGGAACCTCGCGGTGAGAGATCGATATGACCGTCTAGCGTACGTTCGTCCGCATCTTCCTTCTTCTCGTAGGTATCGTAATGATCTGCGAGGAAGCGTTGCGCAGCGGCGACATCGATCTTGCCTTTGTTCTGTGCCATGAGCTGTTCCCAGCGGACATGACGGGCGGTGGCGCTCTGGCTCATATCCTTGGGATCGAAGTCAGTTTCTTCTTTAATCAGGCTCTCGTTGATCGGGAAGTTCGAACCGACAAAATAACCGTCGGTTTTCTTTTCCAAGGTGACGTTCGTCAAGCCGAGTTCGAGGCGTCCGATCTCGTTCCGGTTAATGTCGGCAATGAGCCAGGTGTTGGCGTAGCCGCCGTTGTTGCCGTCTTTCATGATGCGGGCGAAATCATCGATCGAAGCCGAGTACTGCGCGGCTTTGCGCGCGCGTACGAACTCGGGGATAGCCGCCGGGTCGTAGCCCGAGAAATGTCCGATGGTGGTTTCGGTGATGGTGATTCCGGCGGAGTTGGTTACGAAGTCATCAGCGCTGTGGATGACCCCGGGCAGGCCGTCCATAAGCATGCGTTTGCCCATGGCGGGGGTAATGTCGTAGATGATCGTCCAGCGTTCGCCATCGAGGTAGCCGGTCCAATTGTTATGGGCGATCACGGCCTTGCCATCTTTTGTGTAACTGCCGGTGGCAACAAATGCGCTGCAATGCTCGGGGACACCTAACGAGGCAGTCTGAATGCCGTGCTGCTTGTCGTAATACTTGACGTAGTAGCTCCACTCTTCGGCGGCATTGAGGGCGACGACGTCCCAGAGATCGATTTTGACGCCGTGCGCGGTGGCGCCGTCGGAAATTCCCTGGAGTTCGTCGCGATACTCCTGCTCGATGTGCGGCCACATCATGTTCTGCGCGGCATCACGGAAGAACGCCCAATCTTTTTTGCTGTCGTGGGTAGCCTCGAGCTGGACGACTTTCAGAGCGTCGGCGATCTCGGGCGCCAGCAGGTAGCCGTTCTGGAAACCGATTTCGTGGGGCGTGCCTTGGAGGTGGACGAAGGTCCAGCCGTTCTTTTCGGGGAGACGGAAGGCGCCCTTTATTTCGCTCGGAGTTTCAGCGGCTCGAGGGGTGGCGGATGGGGAAAGCGACAAGCCGATGCCGGTCAAGATGAGCCCAGCGAAAATTGCTAGCGAGCGGTGCATACGCCCTCCAAGTCCGAGGAGCTTAGCATAAGTGGCTGGAAACGGGGTACCCCCTCCCCCCTCCCGTCGATCTAGTGATTTCATGGAGTTAGAAGGGAAATTCTGCCAAAATATTGAAAGCAGGGGAGTTAGCTATCAAAATATTCAAAAATAAGGAGTTAGGGCGCAGATTCGGGGCTGAAGCCCCGCTTTACCCGTTCTCGCAGGCGTCGAAGCTGCGAAGGCCAGCAGGTTGCCACGTCGCTTTGCTCCTCGCAATGACAAGAGTGTTTTAGGTTGTGCCAGCGTCTATCTCGGCTGGCCGCAGAGTTTTTCTCCCTCTATTTTCAGAATAGCAAGTTGGAAGGGGTAAACCGGACACATTTTGAGAGCTTATATATGTTTTTGAATCAATGGGTTACATCAAAAAACCGTCTTCTTGGGGCTTGACAGAGTTTCGGGCCCGTCAGGTTTCTTGTGCGAGTCAACGCAGGGTTTCAAGTTCCGCGACGCAATCGCAGGGGCTGAAGCCCGTCGGATATGGGAGGGCTTTTCGGCACGGCTGAAGCCGTGCCCTAATACAAGGCGTACTCAAGTTCCATGCTACTTAAATTCCATGCGAGCGGGAAACGGGAGTTTTTCAGCATCCGGTAAAGTCGTGCCCTTTCTCGAGGCGATTGCAGCGGTCGTGGGTATCGCCCTGACGTTCTCGTCGTAGGCGGCGCCAATCGTTTCTGATCTTGGGGAGAGTGGCACGCCGGGGAAGGAGTGCCACTCCGCCAGCGGGCCTATCCCACAACAACGGCAGTGCGGGCCTGGTCGGCCCAGCAGATCAGGCCGGGGAGGAAGGCGTTGGCGAGATCGGGATGATGGGGGCGGACGCGGATGGTGAAGCCGTGGCGGCCACTGCGGGCGATGGCGGTGGTTGCGGCGTAGCGGTGAACGCTGCCGTTTCGCCCTTCCGAGTGCATGGGAATGGCAAGACCTTCGACGATGTCGCCGTGAGAGTTCACGCGGCCGAGATAGAGCTCGACGATCACATCGTCGGGAGTTAAGGAGCCGAGATGGATCTCGGCGCGGACCAGGACATCGGAGGCGACAGAGACGGAGGAGCGTGGGGCTTCGTCGATTTTGCCGACCCAGACTTCCTTCCACTGACTGCAGATGCGAGCGATCGCCGCCGAAAGTTCACAGGCGCGGCCGGCATTGTTTTCCTGGAGAGCGCGGAAGCGCTGGTGGGATTTCTCGTAGTAGCCGCACATGTAGTCACGCACCATGCGATGGGTGTTGACGAAGTGGCAGAGCGAACCGATGCAGGACTTCATGCGATCGACCCAACGGCGTGGGATGCGATCGGGTCCGCGGTCGTAGAAGGTTGGAATCACGTCGTGCTCCAGCACGTCGTAAAGGGTTTCGGCTTCGACCTGGTCCTGGTAGGCAAGGTCGTTGTAGGACTCACCGTTGCCGATGGCCCATCCGATGGCCGGAGGATTCTGCGGATCCTTCCAGACTTCATCCCACCAGCCGTCGAGCGTACTGAGATTGAGAACGCCGTTGGCGGCGGCTTTCATGCCGCTGGTTCCGCTCGCTTCATTGGGACGGAGCGGAGTATTGAGCCAGACGTCGACACCCTGCACGAGATAACGAGTGACGGCCATGTCGTAGTCTTCGAGGAAAACGATGCGACGGCCGAGTTCGGGATCGCGAGCCAGTTGCACGATCTGGCGGATGAGTTCCTTGCCGGCATCGTCGGCGGGATGGGCTTTGCCGGCAAAGATGAGTTGCACGGGACGAGCAGGATCGCAGAGGAGTCGGCGCAGGCGCGGCAGGTCACGGAAGATTAACGTAGCGCGTTTGTAGGTGGCGAAGCGACGGGCGAAGCCGATGCTGAGAGCGTCGGGATCGAGGACCTCGGCGGCGGCCGCGATTTCAGCTTGAGAAGCGCCACGACGAATCCGCTGGGTGCGCAGGCGATTTCGTGCCCAGCCCACCAGGCGCTCGCGACGGCGTTCATGCGTCCGCCATAATTCTTCCGCGGGCATGCGCTGAGCGCGGTTCCATATCTCGCCATTGGCAGGTTCTTCGCGCCAGTTGGGGCCGAGGTAGCGATCGTAAAGCTGATTCATCTCCAGCGAGATCCAGCTGCGGAAGTGGACGCCATTGGTGACGTGACCGATGGGAATTTCGTTTTCCGGCACACTGGGCCACAGTGATTGCCACATGTGGCGGCTGACCTCGCCGTGCAACTTGCTGACTCCGTTGGAGCGCGAAGCGAGACGAAGGGCAAGCACGGTCATGCAGAAATCGCGTGCGCCGGGAGTGCGTCCGAGATCGAGGAAGGCTGGTTCGGAGAGGCCGAGGTCGCGCATCATGCCGCCGAAGTAGCGGTTCATGAGATCGGGCGGGAAATAGTCGTGCCCGGCTTCTACCGGAGTATGGGTGGTGAAGACGAGGCTGGCAGACGCGAGCTGCTGGGCCTCGTCATACGTGAGGTGGAAACGCTGGCGAAGGGTGCGCAGGTGTTCGAGCGCGAGGAAGGCGGAGTGGCCTTCGTTCATGTGATAGACGGTGGGCTGCATGTCCATGGCTTGCAGAGCGCGGTAGCCACCGACACCGAGAAGAATCTCCTGACGAATGCGGGTTTCGCGATCGCCGCCGTAAAGCTGGTCGGTGATGTCGCGGTCCGCCTGACGCGGGTTGCGGTCGTGATTGGTGTCGAGAAGGTAAAGCGCGACGCGGCCGACCTGCACGCGCCAGATCTGCGCATACACGGGATGCCCAAGCAGGTCCACGTCGATCATGAGGGGCTTACCGTCGGCACCGCATACCTTGGTGAGGGGAAGGTTGTCGAAATCGTTTTCGTCGTAGCTTTCCTGCTGCCATCCGGCCTGGCTGAGCAACTGTTTGAAGTAGCCCTACTGGTAGAGGAGGCCCATGCCGACGAGGGGGAGGCCGAGGTCGCTGGCGGACTTGAGATGGTCGCCGGCGAGGATGCCGAGGCCTCCGGCGAAGATGGAGAGGCACTCGGTAAGGCCGAACTCGGCAGAGAAGTAAGCGATCAACGGATGGTCGAGGCGCTTCGCATAAGTTTTGTTGAACCAAGTGGCTTCGGTGTGAAGGTAGGCGTGGAGATCGGCCTCGACGCGATGGAGATGACCGAGGAAGGCGTCATCGACGGCGGCGGCTTCGAGTTTTTCCTGCTCGATGGATCCGAGGATCAACACCGGATTGTGGCCAGTGGATTCCCAGAGGTCGCGATCGAGGCGGCGGAAGAGTTCGACGGTATCGTGTGTCCAGCACCAGCGGAGGTTGAAGGCGAGTTCGCGGAGTGCTTCGATGGCGGGAGGAAGGCTGGGAATGACAGTGAAGTCCTGCACTGGTTTCATAAAGTCTCGTGCGCTTATAAGGGCGGTATCTGCGCGTCAAGTCAATGGTAGGGGAGAGAGCGTACGGCGCCGCACAATATGCAGATTAGAGCTCACACAGCGATTCGGATTGGGATTATTCCTTTATTGACTCCAGGTTTCTGGCATACTTCGGGCGATGGCCAACATTCTTTACGGCGTAAACGGCGAAGGGGCGGGACACTCCACGCGGTCACGGGAAGTGATTGCTCACCTGGTTAGCCGGGGGCACATGGTGCATGTGGCTTCGTTCGATCGCGGGATGCAGAACCTGCGCGACAGTTTCGAGGTGACGGAGATCTACGGATTCCGTTTTGCCTATGTGAATAATCGCGTGCATTACGACCGGACGATCGCGAAGAATCTGTTCACGGCAGGGAAGGCGGCGCGCAGCATTCATCAATTGAAAGAACTCGCCGATGAGTGGCAGATCGACCTGGTGATTACGGATTTCGAGCCGCTGACGTGCCACGTGGGACATCGCAAGCATCTGCCGGTGATCACGATCGACAACCAGCACTGCCTGACGAATACCGATGTCACGTACCCGAAAGAATTTCGAGGCGATGCGGCGGTGGCGAAGTTGGTGTGCCGGATGATGACACCGCGCGCCGATGCCAGCCTGGTGACGACCTTCTTTATGCCGAAGGTGAAGAAGGCGGGAACATTTCTGTTTCCGCCGATATTGCGTAAAGAGATCTTGAAGGCGAAGCCGACGGTGGGCGAGGCGGTGCTGGTGTATGTGACTTCTCCGGCCCCGGAATTAGCGAACGTGTTGGAAAGCGTACGCGGAGAGTTCATCGCGTATGGATTTGGACGCGAAGGCCGCCAAGGGAACGTTACGTACAAGAAGCCGAGTATGGAGGGATTTCTTGCGGACCTGATTGCGGCGAAGGCGATCATTGCGAATGCCGGATTCTCGCTGGTGACGGAAGCTTTGCATTTAGCGAAACCGTACCTTGCGGTTCCGGTAGCGCACCAGTTCGAGCAGACGTTCAATGCCTATTGGCTGGCGCGGATGGAATATGGGGCGTGGTGGGAAGACTTGAATAAGGAACGAGTCGAGTCGTTCCTTTATAACCTGCCGCACTATCGCGAGAAGTTAAAGGCGTATTCGAGGCAGGGCAACGACGCGCTGCTTGCGAAGCTGGATGCGCTGATCGCGCTATACACGGGAACGAGGAGGCGCGCTGCCAGGCGCGGGTGAATACGAATCCCACCACAAATGAAAAAAGGATCTGCCGGTGCACGTAGTCAAGGAGGACTCCCTAAGCGCGCATCGGCAGGTTCGTCAGATACGTCGACGATGTCTTACCGCGGGATCGATGGCCCCGAAGAGGCTGACCGTCCTGCGATGGAATGACCTTATCGAAATAGAGTTCAGAAGTGAAACGCATAAAAATTATGCGAGCGATCAGAAGTTCAGGGCGTTTTCGCGAGACGGTGACATATCGACAGTCATCAATGCATCGAACGATCAACAACTATTTTTTCGACCGCTGGGATTTGCCTTCGAGCATGGTCGTCCAAGGGCCACCTTCGACGGAGAACTCAGTCTTGAAGCTTTCCTCATCGCCGGCAAAGATGTTGACGGTACGAACTTCGGTCTTCTTGCCGTCCTGTTCGAAGCTGTTGTCGTAGGTCCAAGTATTGCCGGCGATCTTCACCTTGCCGGTGAAGGGCGATCCGGAACCGGTGATGGTGTAGTAGGTGAAGTCGGTGCCTTCATCGCTTGGAGTATAGACGGTCAATTGCTGATGAGAGCCCTTTTCATCGACAACAGTCTGTTCGCACACCAGGTAGTGTCCCTGGGTGGACCATGCGCAATCGGTCTTCGACGTCACGGAGCCGACGGTACTCATCGCGGTGGTATTGAATTTGCCGCCGCCTTCCCAGTGGCCGACAAAGGCGGCGAGAGGCTTGGCGGCGTCGGAAGATTGCGCCAGTGCGGAGATGGAGCAGGTGGCGAAGAATAGAAGCAGCGAGCATGAGCGCATAGGACCTCGCGGAACAGCGTAAGCAGTCTAACGTGATTCGGTTATTTCTTCATGGCTGGTCGAGTGTACTGGTTGTGGTCGGCGGGAATCCAGAGAACAATTTGCGGGAAAGATTTACGCACTCCAGAGCGAGCGGAGTGCGTAACGTAGGACGTGCGGCGGACCACAAGCTTCGCGATCCACATGGATCACGATTCGCAACGAACGTTGGCAGCTTTCTTGGCTTCCTTGATGAAAGCGTCCACTTCGTCGCTCCACGGACGTTTGAAGGTCGTCGGCCAGTTTTGCTGATCGGCGTAGAGCTTGTTGAGACCATGCGAAATTTGCGGATTGCCCTGGGTGAAGGCGTTCACCAGTTCGATCCAGCGCTTTGCGAGTTGCTGCGCCTGCTCGCTCTTGGGGTCGAGTTTGTCCTTCACGGCGTGCTCGCAATCAGCGAGGAGCACGGCCCAATCTTTTTGTCCCTGCTCGGCGAAGTCAGGATTTTCGGCGCGGCGCTGCTCCAACTCTTTCAGCGCTTCGGGTGAGTAGTACTGCTTGGTCCATTCCATGTTCTGCTCCATTTCAATGGTCTCGATGATTTGTTTGAGGCTCTGCCAGTCCGCGCTCCCGGATTCCGACAACACGCTGCGCGCCTTCGCGACGGCTTTGAGGGCGCCGTCGAGAGTTTTGCGGCGACGTTCGAGCGCTTCCTGCTGGAGATCGAGCGTGCTGCGGAGATCGTCGGGATCGCGGTCGACGAGGTCCTTGATTTCCTGAAGCGAGCAGCCGATGAACTTGAGTACGGTGATGCGTTGCAGGCGGACCAGTTCACGCTCGCCGTACATGCGGTATCCGGAGCCGGTGCGCTGCGGTTGCAGCAGGCCGAGGCGGTCGTAGTGGTGCAGGGTGCGCACGGTTACGCCGGTTTGGTTTGCGAATTTCTGGATACGCATGGTGCTGATGTCCTCCGGGCTCGATCCGAAATGGAGTGTCGAGGATGACGTTACGTCAGGGTCAAGAGGATTTTAGAAGCATCGATGGAGAGGTGCCTCAGCGGCTGAAGTCGGAGGCATTCGTCGCCTCTGTTCATACGGCTAGAAGTCGTGCCTTTCGACTGGGGGGAATCTCAAACTCTGGTGGAAAATTCCAGCGACCAGCACCTCCGCGCCCACCCTGCGGCTGAAGCCACAAGAGTGGGGCACCCACAGTGGTCACGATTTTTCAGCAGGCGGTAAAGTCGTGCGATAGAGGTTGTCTGTACCAAGCTTCGCGGGAAGGGCGATGTCGGCAGGGCGGAGGAGAACGGTTTCGGCAGCGACGAGGACAGTGCCGATCCAGACAATGTCGGCGACGCAGAGGTGGATCATCTGCAGCCAGACTGGGGCCTGGAGGGTGATGTTGAGCATGCCGAGGAAAAGTTGGGAGACGACGGCGATACCGACGATGCCGGCGAACTTGCGGGCGCGAGGATTGTCGCGGCTGGCGCGCGAGACGAAAATCGCGATCACGATCGTGGTCAGAATGGCGAGCGCGGGATGAAGCACGCGCAGGCGCAAGAGGAAATGGCTGCTGGTAGAGAAATCCTCCGCCATGGTTGAGTTGGGGAAGAGGGTATCGCCGAGAGCGGCAATGACACCGGCAGCGGTGGTGATCAGCAGCATGGTGAGCGTCGAGGCGGCGAGCCACGAGCCTTTTTTCGTCCAGCGCAAAGTCTGTGGATCGGCGGAGAGCCAGAGGGCAGTGACCGCGATGGCCGCGAGCAGCAACATCGTGTTGGTCGAATGGATGGGAAGCGAGATGGCGCGGGCGATGGAGCGATTTTGCGCGACCAGTTCGAATTTGACGAGCGCGGCTCCAAGAAGAGCTTCGCTCAACATGAGAAGAGCGGCGACGATGGAAGCGATGCGCGCCGGATGTTTTTTCGGCAGCCGGATCCAGCAGGCGATGCAGAGTCCGACGACCAAAATTGCGGCGATACCGCTAGAGGCGCGATGGGAAAACTCGATCAAGGTTTCCAGGCGCGCGCCGCGGGGGATGACCTCACCGTTACAGAGAGGCCAGTGATTTCCGCAGCCTGCGCCGGCGCCGGTGGCGCGAACATAGGCTCCCCACACGATCACGGCTACGTTGTAGGCCAAAGTTGCCCAGGCGAACTGGGCGATGCGGCGATGGATCGCTGGAGTACGCGACGCAACCACGGAAGCGGTAGCCATGACTGATAAGGATAGAACATCGCGTGGACGCGTAGAAGCGCGAACGTGCCAGCGGTTCAATCACAGGGCAAGCATGGGAATCGCAATCACTCGTAGCGCAATGCTTCCATTGGTTCCACCTGGGAGGCGCGGCGGGCGGGCAGGCCGCCAGCCAGAGCCGAGACTGCCACGATGGTAAGGACAGCGATCCCCATAGAAACGGCGTCGTGCGGCGATAAGCCGAAAAGCTGGCTTCGCAGAGCGCGGCTCGCAAACCAGGCGATGGGTAATCCTACGAGAAGTCCGGCTGAAACCACGATGAGGGTTTCGCGGATGATCATGGTCACGATGTTCTGACGGTCCGCGCCCACGGCCATACGGATACCGATCTCATTAGTGCGCTGAGCGACGGTGTAGGCGATGGTGCCGTAGAGGCCGAGCCCGGCGAGTAGCAATGCGAGGCCGCCAAAGGCACTGCTCAGAGTGGCGAAGGTGCGCTCGAGGTAGAGGACTTCGCTGACGGCCTCCGTCTCGGACTTCAATTTCGTGACGGGAACATTCTTGTCGAGGCGCAGAGCGGTTTGCTCGATGGAGTTGAAGAGCGCGGCGTCCGCTAGACTACTGCGCACTTCGTAGGTCATGAAAGGTAGAATCTCCTTGCGTTGCATGTAGGAGAAGTAGGCGGTGGGCGGCACATCGTCACGGATCTGCGCGTATTTCACGTCTTTGGCGACGCCAACGATCTCGAACTCCTGGGGCGGCTTGGATCCAAGATCGATGTGATGCCCGATTGGGTTATCGCCATGGAAATATTTTCTGACGAAAGCCTCGTTGATGACGACGACCTGTGACGCGCCTTTGTCGTCGCGCGCCGTGATGCCACGTCCGAGAAGGAGGGGAACCTGGAGAGTTTCAAAGTACGCAGGACCGACATCGTGGCGATAAATGTCCACGTTTTTTCCGGGGGCGGTATAGCCGGGGACTTTGCCGATGGTGACGCTGGATCCAGCGCCGATGGGTGCATGCTCGGATAACGAAACCGATTCGACTCCGGAGATGGCATGTAGCTGCGTCTCCAGGTTCTGGTAATACGCCAGAAGCTGTTGGCTGGAGTAGCCGTTCAATCCGGGACTTACGGTGAAACGGGTGAGGTTTTGGCTATGGAAACCGAGATTGACGTTCTGCAATCGTCCGAGAGTGCGGAGGAACAATCCGCAGGCGACGAGCAAAACAAACGAGAGCGCGATCTGGAGGGCGACGAGAAACTTGCCGGAGACAAATTTCGCGTTTCCCGCGGGGATGGCTCCCTGCTTGAGAGTTGTCAGGGGGCGGACCTTGGCGGCGAACTACGCTGGCGCGACTCCGAAAAAGAGGGTGCTGAGCATGGTGATCGCGGCGGTAAAAAGAAGCACGGTGGTGTCAGGGGCGAGAGAGATGGAGACCGGCGAGCGTCCACTGGAAATCAGTCGCACAAGCAGGACGCCGGTCCAGCGTGCGACGAACAAACCAGCCAAACCTCCGGCCAGGCCGAGGATGAGACTTTCGGTGAATACCTGGAGAACGATGCGAGATTTAGGTGCACCCAGGCTGAGACGAACAACCACCTCTTTCTGGCGGGAAGTGGCGCGCGTGATCAGGAGAGAGGCGACATTGCTGCAGGTGATAAGAAGTACGAGGGCGACCATGCCAACGAGTAGCCAAAGAGAGGTAGAGAATTCGCGGCGGAGGGTATCGAGTCCGTGGGCAAGGGGAATGATGGCAAGCTGCGGGGTAACCGCCTTTCGCGCGGAATGTTCTTCGGCGGGCCCCCCGCCGCCATACTCGGCGATCATGCCGCCACTGGGGTGGTCAGTGGTCGTCTGCAGCGTTTGTTGAAAAAGGACCGACATCTCGGCAGTGGCCGCAGCTTCACTCACGCCGGGCTTGATTCGACCAATGACGCCAACCCACCAGGCACGTTTGTCGCCGAGAAATTTCGCAGAGCTTGTTTCACCATTCAGTTTGGCCCATTCGGCAGCGTACCAGTGAAGCGGTACCCAGAGGTCGGGAGCAGAGCCAGGCTCAATACCGAAGAATTCCGCAGGCGCTACGCCGACAATGGTCACGGGTTGGCCGTCGATCTGGATGGTGCGACCGATGGCGCTGAGTTCCCCGCCGAGGGTTGATTGCCAAAATCGGTGCGAGATCATGACGACCGGTTCGGCTGTGGAAGTATCGTCGGAGGGTTGAAATGCACGGCCTGCAGCGGGGGTGACGCCCAGTCCACTGAAGAAGTTGCCGGAAGCGCCAACCAGTTTCACGCTGCTGGCACGACCATTGATCCCGACGTTTACGTCCTGATCGTTGGCGGCGAAGGCGAAGGTGGCGTCGAAAGAGCGATTGTTGGCAGCAATCTCCTCGTACGCTGGATAGGAGATGGAATAGCTTCCGAACCGGCCGCCCGCAACCCGCAAGAAACTTCCCTCGAGATCTTCGAGATACGCGTCAGGAAAATCGGATGTGGGCACAGTCCAGGTGAGCATCTGCAACTGTTGCGGATGGTTGACCGGCAGCATTTTCAGCATCACTGCATTTACAGCACTGAAGATGGCGGTGTTGGCGCCGATGCCCAGGGCCAGCGACAGCACGATCAACGCGGTGAAGGCTGGGCGCTTCGCCAGCATGCGTACGCCATATCGCAAATCAAGAAGAAGACGGAACATGGTTCGTCCCCGGATACACTCCCAGATACGTAACGAGGTGCAAGCGTTGCTCCAATGCAACAGGTTGGAAGGGAAGAGCTTGCAGGCGGCTCTCGGGCGGAGAGTGTTCATTCGCGCGGGGGTTTGTTCGGCAATGGACAGTCGATTTGTACGCAACCGGATTCCCGCCATGGGTGAGAGCCCAGAAAGGCGCGATTGCATTGAGCGAACTCCGGGCGGAGTACCGCAAGGAGCGCTGGGGAAGGTAAGATTGAAGGAGCGAGTGAAAGGATTTTGCCGTGCCTGAACTTCGTAAAGATCCAATTGTTGGCCGCTGGGTCATTATTTCTACGGACCGCGCTAAGCGTCCCACCGACTTTTCGCGAGAGAAATTCGTGCAGAAGGGTGGGTTCTGTCCATTCTGTTATGGCAACGAGAGTAAGACCCCGCCGGAGATCCTGGCGTATCGACCACAGAATGGGGGGCCACCGGCGCAGCCGAATACTCCGGGGTGGACGGTGCGAGTGGTTCCCAATAAATTCCCGGCACTGGGGATCGAGGGATCGTTCAACCGGTCGGCGGAAGGAATGTTCGACAAGGTGAGCGGGATCGGGGCGCACGAGGTGATCATCGAGACGCCGGATCACAATGCGACGATGGCCTCGCTACCGGAGAAGCGGATTGAAGATGTGCTTTGGGCGTACCGCGATCGCATACTCGACCTGAAGCAGGACCGGCGCTTTAAGTACATCCTGATTTTTAAGAACCACGGCGAACCGGCGGGGGCGTCGCTGGAGCATCCGCATGGGCAGTTGATTGCGCTGCCGATTTTGCCGAAGCACGTAGTGGAAGAACTGGAAGGCGCCAAGCAGTACTACCTGATGAAAGAGCGTTGCGTGTATTGCGACGTGATTCGCCAGGAAGTGGAATCGGGCGTGCGCGTAATCGCGGAGAACGAAGGATTCGTGACGATTGCGCCGTATGCTCCGCGTTTTCCGTTCGAGACGTGGATCTTGCCGAAACGGCATGAGTCGTCGTTTGAGAACGCATCTTCGAAGACCTATGAATCACTGGCGAAGGCGCTAAAGCTGCTGTTGAACAAATCGGAGCGAGTGCTCGATAGTCCGGCGTACAACCTTGTGATTCATACCGGGCCGCTGCAGGAGCCGGGGTTGGATCACTATCACTGGCACGTGGAGTTCATGCCGAAATTGACGAAGACAGCCGGATTTGAGTGGGGCACGGGGTTCTATATCAATCCGACGCCTCCGGAAGAAGCGGCGAGGTTCTTGCGGGAAGCGCGGGTGGAGACACCGCAGCTGGTTACAAAGTAGATCGAGAGTTGGTCTGTGAAGAGGGCGCGATGGAAATCGTGCCCTTTTTTATTGGGAATTCAGACGATTGCCATCAGGGAGTCGGCGGAGCGCGCGGCTTCGAGATAGCAACTGGTAACTTGCTGCTGCGAGACTTCGAGTTTTGCGGATTTGGCGGTGACGGCATCCCAATCGCCGTCGAGGTAAGAACCCACAAAATCGAGCAGCGCGCGCAGCCGGCAGGGTTGGCCGAGCAAGGCTTCGTGGGCTTCGGTGGGAAGCTCGACATGTGTCAGGATGTTTTCCAAGGGCATGTCGAGCAGGG
This sequence comes from Acidobacteriaceae bacterium, assembly GCA_003151155.1. Taxonomy (GTDB): domain Bacteria; phylum Acidobacteriota; class Terriglobia; order Terriglobales; family Acidobacteriaceae; genus Korobacter. The sequence continues at coordinate 51,837 of PLWX01000153.1, read as the reverse complement.
CGCTGATGAGAGAAAACAGGCCGACCATGAAGCCGTGATAGGGATTGCAGCGGGCGTTACCGGCGAGGAGTTCGCAAAATCGCGCGCGCAGCAGGGCCAAGGTGAGTAGCTCGGCCGGTTTGCCTTTGGCGGCGGTGGCCGCAGCGCTAACGCATACCCAACGACGGATAGCGTTCTCTCCGAGAATGACGAGGGCCTGGCGCAAAGAAGTGATGTCAGAGCCGAGGCAGAATGCGGCGGAATTGAGAAAACGCAGCAGCTTATAACAAAGCGCGACGTCGGTTTTAATGATGGCTTCGACGGCAAAGAAATCGAAGTTGGGCTTGCAGGTGGCGGCGAGCAAGCGCACGTAGTTGGTATACATGGAAGGGATTTGTCGCACGGTCAGAAGTGCGGGCTCGGCGAAGGAGTATCCCTGAAAGAGGGTGCAGCCCATAGCGCGGGCGGACGCGTATTCGGCGTGAGTTTCGATCTTCTCCGCAACAAATTGAATTTTATTTCCGAAGCGGTGCACGAGTTCGCGGCATTGGTCGGCAGTCAGGGCGCGAAAATCGATCTTGATGTAGTCGACGAACTCGACCAGCGGGAGGGTGTTGGCATTGGGAACGAAGTCGTCGAGGGCGAGGCTGTATCCGGCGGCTTTGAGTTCGGCGCAGCTTTGTACGAGGTCGTGGTCGGCGACGATGGTTTCCAGAACCTCGAGGACCAAGTTTTTGGTGGGAAGGAGCTCAACCAACCGCTGGGTGAGGACTTCCTGGGTGCAGTTGAGAAAGACATGGCGGCCGCGGGTGAGTTCATCGATGCCTAACATGAGCAGGTCATCGAGCACACGACGAGAGGCACCTTCGGGATCGCTGATGCGGGCAAAGTCTTCGCGAGCGGCGCGATACAGCAGCTCGTAGCCGAAAGTCTGTTGCTTGCTGTCGAGGATCGGCTGCCGCGCGATGTAACGCAACATACGCTTCCACCACCGATCCCCATATCGGCAGGAAGCGCGCGGGACTTTAGCGTGCTATAGGTTCGCGTACGGATTGCGCGACAACTTCTTTGATTCGGCGGAGGGCCTCGGAGCTTTGCGGGGCGTCGTGACCAAAAAATTGAAAGACATGATTCATGCTGGGCCACGACTCGAGGGTTACATGGGCGCCTTGTGATTTGGCTTCGATGGCGAAGGCGGCAATGCTGTCGTAAAGAATTTCGGCCCGGCCAGCCTGGATATAGATAGGCGGCAGGTCGCGAAGGTTGGCGTGGATGGGAGAGATCAGCGGGAGAGAACGTTGTTCGGGACGGCAATACCAATCCCGCCATACGAGGGCCATATGACCGGTGATCCAATCGGAGTGCTCGTTGGCGGTCATGCTGGGGCGGATGTTGTCGAACTCGGTGGCGGGAGAGAGTCCGATGCCGAGAGCGGGAAGAGGAAGACCGCGATCGCGAAGGTCGCACAAGAGGGTGAGGGTGAGATTGCCTCCGGCTGAGTCGCCGGCGATGACGATCTGTCCGGGCGGAGTGCCGCGCTTGAGAAGCCACCGGTAGGCGGCGCGAGCGTCATCGAGCGCTGCCGGGAAAGGATGTTCTGGGGTCAGACGGTAGTCAACGGCGAAGGTGGAAGTGTTGGCTGCGAGGGTGATTAGAGCGATGAGGTTGCGATACGAATCCTTGGGATAGAAAGCGAAGCCGCCTCCGTGGAGATAAAGCAGCGTGACGGGCGATGGGTTTGCGGGGATATGCCAGCTGCCACGAACGTCGTTTTCGGAAACGTCCGTGGTGGAGATTTGTTTGAGCAAGGGCGAGTCGAGCACCATGCAATCGAGAAAGCGGCGATGCTCGGCCACGTCGGGTTGAGCAAAAGCGGCGCGAAGGTGGTTGCGAATGATCAGGGTTCCCACTTCTACCGTCCAATTCCAGCCCGGCATGGCGGGGCCATATCGAAGGCGATGTGCGGTGGCGGAGGCGATGGAACTCGCAATGACGCGGCCGCAATCGATGCGATACTTCATCGGGCCGCGAAAGTGCGGCGTCAGAACCATACCTTGCATGTATCACACGCAGCATCGCGGGCTACCGATAAAACTTATCTGCTGGTCGGCTTTGGGAAAGTGCTACTGCGTGCGAGCAAAATGAAGGCGGTTGGCAATGATGCTGTAGACGGAGGAGTTGAATGCGAGCCCGATGTGGGTGCCGGGAACTTCGAAGTCGCATCCGGGATCGTGGGTGAGGCAATAACGCCAATCGACAACGCCGTCATCCTGGGTATAGATCGCCGTCTTGATCACCGATTCGGGAATCTGCGATTTGAGGGAGCAGATGAAATCGCAGGTACAGTGGGCGGTGTAGCAGTCGGGAAGAACCTTGGAGCCGTGTTCCTTGAGGATCTGAGTGCGAACCAGGTTGGCGGCCGAAAGAATGGCACGATGCGCGACTACGCCCCGGAAGGGCGAAGCGATGGTGATGACGGAAGCGATATCGTCGGGACGCTGATGAGCGACGGAGCGGGCGATGACACCACCCAGACTATGACCGATGATGTGAATCTTTCCATCGGTTTCGCGCAGAGCCTTGTCGATGGTGCGGGCGAGGCGATCGCGAATGAGGAGGTTCGGGCACTCGGCGTTGAGATTGATTCCCGAGACATAGGTGCGATAACCGATACGGTCGAGCCAGCCGTTCAAGTGGCCGAGATATTCGTCATTAAAGAGGAAGCCGGGAATCACGATGACCGCGGAGCCATTGCCACGAGGAATGCCGAAGCCGTAGTAGACCGGAGACGCATGCAGGAGCAGGAGTTCGGCGCCAAACAGCGCTTCTTTCCAAATCGAGATATCCGCTTCGGAATGTTCTTCCACCCTTTGGCGGCGGGAATCGATCACCGGAATGCGCGTCCCTGAACCCATGTGTTTAATCAGCCCTCAACCCCTCGAGGATCGAAATTCCTGATTTGCTGCACCTGAAATTTCGATGATGTTGTGCCATCCTATGTTGCATTCGTGTGACACGCAACAGGGAAAGTAAATGGTTGCGCAGTTTTGCAACCGTATTTCTAGGAAGAAGTGAGTACAAAAGGAAAAAACGTGCCATTGGAGGTCCCAATGGCACGCGGATTGTTGAAAAACTCAACAGTCCTACATGGCTCCTTTAAGAAATCAGTCTCCTGCGGCAGCGGCGGCGGCCTTCTTGTGGCGAGTCACCTTGCGCGGCCGTTTGGCGGCAGCGCCAGTTTTGTGGGGCCGTTTCATCATGGAATCGATCATCGCCTTTTCCGCGTCGACAAAGGTTTTGACGCCTTCGCCGGTGAGCTTCGCCAGGGGCAGACGAAAGGGAGCGAGCATATCCGCGCTCTTGTTGGCGATCTTAAGGTTCGCCTTCATCTGCGCCGAGGCGACGTCGAGGAGTTTCTTCTGGGCATCGACCAGGGCGTTGGCGGACTCGCGAGCGAGTGCGGCGACGTCAGTGTGCTTGCCGGGCTTGCCGGGTTTCTCGTGCTTGTCGCTGGTAGCGAGAGTGGTCTCTTCGGCGATCACGTCGAGGAATTTCTTCTGCGCGTTCACGAAGTTTTCCATGCCTTCGCGTGCGGTTTCAATCAGGCGGTCGCGATCGAACGGCTTGCCATGCTGCATATCAGTGAGCCAGTTCTGCGATTGCTTGCCGGCGAGGGTGAGGAAGTCCTGTTGCATTTCGACAAAGCCATCCACGCTGCGGCGAACCATGTTGACCATGGCGGTGGCGGGGTTGGAGCCGATGACGCGTTCCTTTGCGCCTTCCATGAGGAGATCATTTTCCTGTTGAACGAGGTCGAGCAGGATGCGTTGGGCGTCAATGTAATTGGCGGTGCCCTCAACCACTAACTCGGTGAGCAGGGCGACGGGGGAATGTTCGGGATCAGACAGGCTTTCGCGCATCGCTTTCATCGCGCTGGCATTCTGGCGCATGGCAACATCGACCAGGATGCGTTGGGTGGCAAAGAAGCTCTCCATGCCTTGCTGAACCCATCCGGAGAGCAGCGAGACGAGAGAGGATGGACGGGCATGCGCCATGGGATCGTGCGTACTTTCTTGTGGCATAACTGCCTCCGTTTCCTAATTGCTGCAGTGCAGCATCGAATCAACAGTAGGAGCATATTTCCCCAGTGTCAAGGCGGAAACGTGATATCTTGCGGTGCAGCAAAGCGAGGCGCGCATGAGATCCGGCCGGGTAGTGATCAAGAAGTACGGAAACCGTAGACTCTACGACACTTCCAGCAGCGCGTATGTGAACCTGGAGGACCTGGCAAAGATGGTCCGAAATGGAACAGACGTGCAAGTGGTGGATGCGACGAGCGGCGAGGATCTGACGCGGGTGACGTTGACGCAGATCATTGTGGAAGATGCGAAAGATCAGCCGACGGGATTGCCGCTGGAGTTGCTGAAGCAGCTGATCGTGGCCTCGGACCACGTGGGGAAAGAGTTCATCATGTGGTATTTGAAGTCGGCGTTCGATGCCTACCAGAAGATGCAGGGCGCGTTGCAATCGGGATTTGCGGGGGTAGCCTCTCCGGTGGACACGTTGCGGAATTTCCTGGGTAGGCCAGAGAGATCGGAAATGAGCGAGACGGAAGAGTTGCGGAGACGGGTGGCGGAGCTGGAAGCTCGCTTGGTGAAACCAGCAAAGAAAGCGGGACCCGCGAAGCAGCGGAAGTCGAAAGTGTAAGACGTGTGTTCCTGTTTTCAATCGAGAGTCCGCCGATCCCACCCCGCCGTGATATATCCTTCCAGCCACGTCGTTCATAACCACGCGTCGTTCCAGGAGAGTCATGTCGAAATCGCGTAGAGAGTTCCTGGCCCATACTTCGCTCGCCGTTCTAGGAGCGGCGGTTGCTGCACAGGGGCAACAGCCGGCTGAGCCAACGCCGGGAGCGCCGCCGGCATTTGGGACGGCACCGCCGGTTGGGCCGGAGGTGTCGCCCGAGACATTTGTGCAGGCGGGAAAATTGGTAGAGATCGAACTCACCAAAGAGCAACTCGCGGAAGCGGCAGGAAACTGGCGGAGTGCAATGGCGCCGGTTTATGAGCGACGGGTCGGTCCGCGGAAAACGGAGTTGGAGTCGACGTTGGCACCGGCGACACGGTGGAATCCGATGCTGCCGGGAGTGAAAGCAGGCCCGGCGAGTGACGAGTTCGTGCGCAGTAAGGCGGATGTGGGCCCATTGCCGCAGAGTGACGAAGACATTGCGTTCGCGCCGGTGTGGAAGCTGTCGCGATGGATCGAGCAGCGCAAGCTGACTTCGGAACGACTGACGGGGCTGTACCTGGCGAGACTGGAGAAGTTCAATCCTAAGCTGCATTGCGTGATCACGCTGACGACGGAACTTGCGATGCAGCAGGCGAAGAACGCCGATCGTGAGATCGCGGCGGGAAAATATCGCGGACCGCTGCATGGCATTCCGTGGGGCGCCAAGGATCTGCTCGATACAAACGGGATTGCGACGACGTACGGTGCGGAGCCGTTTCGCAATCGAGTGCCGAAGGAAGACGCGGTAGTGGTGAAGCGTCTGCACGAGGCAGGCGCGGTGCTGGTGGCGAAGTTGAGTTTGGGAGCGCTGGCGCTGAATGACATCTGGTTTGGAGGACAGACGGTGAACCCGTGGCTGCCGGAGGAGGGATCGTCGGGATCGAGCGCGGGGCCGGGAGCCGCGACGGCCGCTGGACTGGTGGGCTTCTCGATTGGCAGTGAGACGGGTGGAAGTATCGTGAGTCCTTCCATGCGTTGCGGAGTTACCGGATTGCGGCCGACGTTTGGTCGGGTGGCGCGTACGGGCGCGATGACCTTGTGCTGGTCGCTGGACAAACTTGGGCCGATGACGCGCAGCGTGGAAGATACTCTGCTGGTGCTGCATGCGATTTCGGGTCCGGACGCCGGTGATGTTTCGAGCGTGCCGAGCCATCTCGAGTTCAACCCCGAGGGCAAAGTGGAAGGGCTGCGGGTCGGGTACTTCCCGGCGTGGATGAAACAGGATCCTGCGACCGACGTGGATCGTGCTGCGCTGGAGACAGTGAAGAAAGTCGGAATGGTTCCGGTAGAAGTTTCTCTGCCGGACTGGAATTACGACTGCCTGGACATCATCTTGTTCGCCGAGGGAGCAGCGGCGTTTGAAGAGCTGACGCTGAGCGGTGGACTCGATCAGCTGAAGATGCAAGTACCGGATGCGTGGCCGAATACGTTTCGACAATCGCGATTTTTGTCGGCCGTCGATTTTGTGCAAGCCGATCGCATGCGGCGCAAGGTGGCGATGGAGATGGCGCGAATTTTTTCGGACGTCGATCTGTTGCTGGTGCCCTCGTTGCGCGATGAGATGCTGACGCTCACGAACTTCACGGGGCATCCTTCGCTCACGCTGCGTGCGGGATTTGTGCAGGTTTCGGAGGCGCGGAGCGATTGGGCTCCGGACCCGAAAAATCCGTTACCAAAATTTTCGCCACCGCGACGGGTACCACATGGGGTCACCTTGATCGGCAGACTATTTGACGAAGGCACGCTGGGGCGGGCGGGACTGGCGTTGGAAAAGAGCTTTGGCGTGGTGGGCGAGAGGCCGCCGGGGTTCTAGGCACTGTCGTCCCTGAAGGGGCTTGGGTAATTTGGACGCGGCTCACGACGCTGGCGCGTCGCGCTGAGAAGCCCTTTCGGCCTTCGGCCTGGATTGGATCTTAAAACGCGCGCTTCGTCCCACGATCCGCATCTCCGCACCTCACATTTCAGGATTCCCGAAGTCTCTTCTGGCGACACTCGGCGACCGGGATACAATCCCTGCCGCTGCAACTTCGCGAACGAGGTTCGTATGCTGGCACCAACCAATTTCTGGATGGGCTTTGCCGGGCTTGTTTTCCTAGTCGCCGGAGTTTTTGTCCTGCGAAAGGAAATACTCGGAGCTCGCGGCTGGGACAGGTTCATTCTCCTGGGAACTGTCTTCGTCGCAGCTTCGCTCGCGACCTTTGCGCCCGAGCATTTCCGCGGTCCCGAATTCGTCCAGATGGTGGTACCGCGGTGGATACCGGCACGCTGGTTCTGGCCCTATTTTGTCGGATGCGCGTTGCTCGCGGCGGCTACCAGTCTTACGCTAAGGAAGTTCGTACGGTTGTCGTCGACGCTGCTGGCGGTGATGTTCTCTCTGTTTGTCTGCATGATCTATTTGCCGTCTGCGATCGAGCATCCCACGAATCGATTCACTTGGATCTACGTACTTCGAGATCTTTCTTTTGCTGGAGGCTCGTGGGCGCTCGCCGGATTACATAGTCGCGCCTCGTCGCCGCAAGCATCGAGATGGATGATTTTGTTCGGGCGCATCGTGATGGCGACGGCTGCAATGTTTTATGGCGTGCAACATTTGCTTCATCCAGGGTTTGCGCCGGGCGTTCCTTCGGAAAAGCTCACGCCGTCATGGGTTCCAATTCCCAGTGTATGGGCGTACCTCGCAGGTGCGATTTTACTGGCGAGTGGAATCGGCTTGGCGTTGAACAAGAAATCCCGGATCGCCGCAGCCTCAATTGGCGCGTTGATGACCTTCCTCACCGTATTCCTTTATATGGTTCTGTTGATCCGCGCCCACGGCGGATTGGAGATCAATGAAGGCTTGAATTACGTTGCGGACACATTGTTGTATGCCGGAGCGGCGCTCGTAGTGGCATCGGCGTTGCCGGGGGAGAGCGTCCCGTAGACACGCGAGGCTGACCGCCTCGCGTGCGGGTGCCTGCCGCCCCTGAAGCGGCTAGGGGCGCGGCTTGCCGAGGAGATAGGTTTCCATGGAGAGGCGGTCGGGACGAATGGAAAACTTCCCGTAGCAAAGTTTTCGCAGAACCGCATCGGGCCGGAGATGCCAACTGGCCCAGCCGAGGGGCGAGTCGCCGTTCGCGTCTTTGGCGTCGATTTTCGCGCCGCCGTCGAGCAGAAGTTGGATTGTTTCCGGGCTGGCGAAGGCGGCGGCGCGGTGCAGTGGGGTCTCGCCCTTGGTGCGGCAGTCGCGCATGAAGGCTCCGGTTTCGACGAAGGGAATCGTTTTGCGATTGGGGGTCGGCACCGGCTTCGAGCAGAACCTTGACGACCAAGGGTTGCGCTTGGCGGGTAGACGACAACGCAGCGTGCAACGGGGTTTCGCCCGTGCCGGGTTCGAGAGAGTTGGCGTCGGCACCCTGTTCGAGGAGGAACTGACAGAGGCGCCAGTGTTCGTGAAAGGCGGCGGCGTTCAGGCCGAAGTCTTCGCCGAGCGATTTTAGAGTTTCGCCGTTCGCGAGCAAAAACCGGATGGCGGACACGTCTCCGTAATATGCGCACCATTGCAAGAGGGAAGAGCCGTCGGCGGTTTTGGTAGTGGCGGGAGTGCCCTGCGCGAGACAATCAAAAACCAAGTCTGTGCGTCCGTCTGCGATGCGTTCCAGCATGTTCGTGACCTCTGAAGTGAGCATTTTAATCGGCGGACGGGATGGGTGCCGATCGGCGTCGATGTTGGAGTGTCGCTATGACTTCAATCGGTGTCGGGAAGCCGCGAATCCGTAAGCCAGGTTCAGAGGCAGAGTCCAGTAGAGTCCCACTGGCGAGCGTGCCAGGCGTCGGCATACGCTTCGCCATGAATAGAAGCGGTGGTTAGCATACTGGTATCCGGCCAGGAGCTGCTCCGGACTCATAAGCCTGGGTTGGAAGACGACGTCGGCGCGTCCGTTGTACTTGCTCCAGTCGCGGGTAAGGATTCTGCCTTCTGCCTCGAGACGCTGGTAGAGGCGCGTCCCCGGAAAAGGCGTGAGGATGTTGAAGGTCGCATTCTGTACGCCGGCAGACTCGAGGAAGTCCAGGGTCTCCTCGAAGATCGCGGGGCCATCGTGATCGAAGCCGAAGACGATGCCCACTTGTACGGCAATGCCGTGGGAATGGATGCGTTCGATGGCGCGTCCGTAGTCGGAAACATGGTTGAACCGCTTTTGGACCTCATTCACGCTGGCTTGGGAAATGGATTCGAGTCCGACGAAAAGCTGCTTACAGCCGCTCTTTGCAGCCAATTCCAGGAACTCGTCGTCAGATGCAACCTGAATGCTCGCCTGGCTGCTCCACCACTTGCGATGAGGAGTGAGAGCCCGAAAGAGCGTTTTGGCGTAGTCCATATCGCTCGCGATGTTGTCATCCCACAGGATGATGACCTTGCCAGGGAAAGAAGCGAACTCTTCAGCGACGGCCGCCACCGGACGTTGGCGGACGTGGCTTTGATACATGACCGCGAGGGTGCAGAATTCGCAGTGGTACGGACAGCCCCGAGTGGCAAACAACACTCCGTTGGTATGGTCGCGGCGGTGAAATAAGTCTTTCCGCGCCATCGGAGCATTTTCGAGAGATGGAGGTTCCGTGGCGCAATATCTCGGACGGTGCCGGCCTTCTTCAAATTCGCGCAAAAATTGTGGCCATTGGATTTCAGCCTCGCCGACGAAAATTACGTCGGCATGCGCCTGTGCCTCCTCGGGCATGAGAGTTACATGGGGTCCGCCCAGGACTACGGGTGTGCCCTGTTGCCGGAACCGGTCGGCGATCACATAGGCGTGGGGAGCACTTGGGGTGTGAAAAGTAATCGCCACTAAGTCCACGGGTTTTGCGAAGTCTACGGGACTAACCATTTCGTCGGTATGCGTCACCGTCCAATGTGGTGGTGCGAAAGCCGCAAGATACGGCATGGTGATCTGCTGGAAGTTCAAGACGCGAGAACGTCGCACCCGCTGGATGTCCGGGGAGGAGACCGTAATCAAAAGCAGGGTTCGCGTTGCGGTGGACATGTGCTCTGAGAGGTCTCTTGGGCGGCCTCGCATTCATTTTCAACCGAACATGCCGCGATGACTACTATCAAAAATTGGAATGCCGGTCAGGCGCACGGAGAATCCAGCGAACGGCAGATGTCCAAGGCGCTGCGCTCTCGGCAGACAAGAGAGTTTGGTTGCTATTGCCTAGTCGGCGGTGGCGGCTAAAACTAGTTCCGGTGCCGGCTTCTCGGCTTCGACGGTGGGTGGCTCGGGCAGCTTGGCCTCTGGTATGACCACCGGTTCGAGCGGCGTCGCTTGTTTCTCCTGCTGCGGCTTGGGCGGTCGCTTCTTTTTGAGCTGCGGTTTGACGGCCTTACGCGCCTTCTTTTCCTTTTTCTTTTCTACTTTCAAACCGAAAGCTTGCTGCAGTTCCTCAAGACTTTCCTGGAGGAATTTGGGCAGGAGGTGCGAATCGGGCGTGGCGTGGACGTCGCAGGAGAAGCCGAAGTGGGCGGTGCCGTCGTAGGTGAGGACGGCGCAGTTGGCNNACATTCGTAAAGATCAGGTTGCAAAGAGTGAGCGGCAACTGGGCTGCAATGGGCCCGAGGAAAACCTGCACTGGCGAGGGAATAGCAGCGATCAGGGCGCCGGCGAAGCTGACCATTTCGGCGATGCGCGCCTGCTTGATCATCGTCATGCGCTCGTGGACGGCGGCGACGAGTTTGCGCGGATCGCGAATGCCAAGAGGCACCGCAATCGGAACGAAAGTGATCTGGTTGCCCATGCCATGGCTGTTGTCGTCCTCTGCGCGCGTGTTCACGGGGACAACGATATGAAGCGAGCGGGCCTTGGTGCTGGCGCCGCGCGATTCGGCGTAACGCCGGTAAGTGGAGGCGATGACGGTAAGGGCAACATCGTTGAAGCTGCAGCCGAAGGCGCATTTGATCGCATGAAGATCTTCGAACGGCACCTCCGTCCAATCAAATTTTTGCGGTCCGCGGCAGACCACGTTGAACGGCATCCGTTGCGGTGAGGAGGCGATCTCGGGAAAGAGTTCCCCGAGACGATCCATCGACGGCATGGCTTCCTGCTCCGCCGATTCGGCAGAGCCGTTCGCGCCGTTGGCGGAGTTGCCTTTGGAAACGAGGTGACGCGCCACGGTGAGCAAATCGCTTTGCGCATTCAACAGGCGCTCGACAGTCAGGAACCAGGAACTCGTTACAGCTTGGAGCAAAGTGGTTGCGGGATCGTGTGGAGTCGTCGCGGGAAGGCTGATTTTCTTGCGATGGAGGTGGGGAATTTCGGGGCTGGTATCCATCAGCGCATTGAAGAAGGCGACGCCGGCCACGCCGTCGGCCATGCTGTGGTGAAGGCGCGCGATGAAGCCGGTGCGATTCCCGGTGAGTCCGTGCACAAGGGTGAAGTCCCACATCGGATGATTGCGGTCGATGTTGAGGCTGAAGAGTTTTCCGGCGACTGCTTTCAGTTCGGCTTCGGTGCCGTGCCGCAGCGTGGTCTCGTGGAGATGATTACGGAAATCGAACTCGGGATCGTACTCCAGGCTGGGCAGTCCGATGTTGAAGGGCGGCGCGACCACGCGCTGCATGCAGCGTGGAATGTGCGAGAGCTTCGCTTCCACGTAAGGCAGCAATTCCTCGAGACGGAGAATGCCTTCAAAGATCGCGACCGACGCAATGTTGATGGGGATGCCGTCGCGTTCGAGGTGAAGAAAGAGGGCATCGCCGAAGGAGAGATATTCGCGTTGATGGGAGTTTTCCATACAGATCTCTCTTCTCTGAATTAGGACCGGTTGCGGCCGAGCCGTTCGTGAGCAGCGACCCAGTCGCCGTGCAGCATGGCGGCGACGAGTGCGGCCATGTCGTCTGTGTGATCGCTAGTTTCACGTCTGGGGATGGAGTGGCGGTGACGAAATTCACGAACGGTAGCCATAAAAAACTCCGGTACCGCAGAGGTAATGCGGGGAGATATCAAGAGTACAAGCCTTTTTCATGGTAGGGGCAACTGCTTGTGATTCAGCGGGATAAGAAGACGGCGCCAGGAGTCGTTCCCAAATTGAATTCCCGTTTACGGACTGATTGTGCGCTGTGCCCTTGATTTCTTGGAGGCAAGGAAAGTCGAATGAAACGTTCCTGACTCACGGAAGGCGACACTCGTATGGAAAAACTTAAAGAGGTTGTAGAAGCGCGAGCGCTGATGACGGAAGCGACGGATTGGTCGGTGATGAAGTGGCTGACCGAGAAGAAGCGAGTTCGTAAAGTCGCCGACGCCGCGAATGCCACGCTTGACCGCGTAGAAGGCGAATTGCACAGCGCGTGGGGCGCGGATTTGAAAGCGGCATACGAAGGCAGAAGCATTTCGAACAAAGTGTCCGCCGAAGTAGAACGCCTCGCGAAGGGAATAAGAGAAACGCATGATGCCGCGATTGCAGCGCGCATGGACGCAGAAGCGACCTTCGACAAGGCGGAGCGCCGACTGAGCACGAGCCTGGCCCGCGAAGGCTGTCACAAAGCGATCGCCGGATGGGACCTGCACGAAGAAGCGATTCGCAAGGCTGAGGTGGCGGCCGCGAAGAAGTGACGCACACGTCCGGAGCACCGCAGTGCCAGTCTGGGAATATCGCACTCCGAATGACAAGTCGAGGTTGAGGCTGCGGCGTCGCATCGGATAATCATCGACACGTTGGTGCCGTTCTCTATCGGCAAAAGAAGTAGGTTCTGCTGGCAGTTCCGGGAGAAGCATGGCGAACGCATTCAGTTTCGCGGATTACATGAAGCAGCTTTCCCCGGAAGAGCTGCAATCCGCGTTAGGACAGTTTCTGCCGAAAGGATCGACTACTGCGGAGCGAGTGAAGCTGGTGGAAACAGCGCTGCGCTCGCCGGAAGGGGTTGCGCTTCGCGCCGAGTTGGGACGCTGGATCGTTGATCGCCTAGTGCCAGTGGCGGCGCTGGTGCCGAACAAATTCGCGACCTGGCGCGAGCCGACGCGTGAATCGATGCTGTTCGTGATCTCGCAACTCTCTGTCGAGCGGCTTGCGCCCAAGCTGGTGGAGCAATACGAGCTTCCCATCAAAACCTTGCCGGAAGTGCGATTGCTGAAATTGATTTCGAAGGTGCCCGGCTTGCAAAAGCTAGGTCAGGTGCTAGCGCGCAACCGGCACGTGCGGCGTTCGGTGCGAACTGCACTGGCGAAACTGGAAAACGGAATTCGCGATGTCGAGATCGACGACGTCCTCGCGGCAATACGCAGAGAACTAGGCAAGAAAGCGAAAACCTTCGATGTGAAGATCGCCTCCTCGCTGCTCTCGGAAGCGAGTGTCAGCGCCGTGGTTCGATTTACCTGGTGGAATGCGGAGAAACAGCAACGTGAAAAAGGCGTGTTCAAGGTGTTGAAGCCGCACATCCCGGAATGCTTTTCCGAGGACATGAAGATCCTGCAGGACCTCGCGGACTTTTTCGGCAAGCGAAGCCACGAGGGTTTTGCGTCGGCGGTAATTCCCGACACGTTCAGCAAAATTCGTCGGCACCTGCAACACGAGGTCGATTTTCCTGGCGAACAAGCCGCCCTCGTGGAGGCCGCGAAACAGTTCAAGCCGATGCGCGGCGTACGCGTCCCAAAGTTGATTCCGCAATTCTGCACCGCCACGCTCACGGCGATGAGCGAGGAAGAGGGCGTCAAGGTGACGGCGGCAGCAATTCACATGTCACCCCAGCGCCGCATGCAGGTAGCACAACAATTGGTGGAGGCGTTGATCGCGTTCCCGCTGCTCTCGAGCCAATCCAATGCGATGTTCCACGCCGATCCCCATGCCGGCAACTTGCTCTACAACCGCCGCACTGGGGAACTGGTTCTTCTCGACTGGGCGCTGGCGGAGCGGTTGAACCGCGAACAACGCCGGCGCTTGACGCTGCTATTCCTTGCGGTGGGATTTCGCAATCCCGCGGCGGCCTGCTGCCAGATTCAGGAACTCAGCGAGCCGGGAGTCGGGCGGCGCTTGCGAAGTGCGCAAACAATCCGAGAGACGGTAGGGCGATTCATCGCAGAGCTGCCGATGGCGAAGTTGCCGCGCGCCATTGATGCGATGCGACTGCTGGAAGAAGTGGCGCTGGCGGGAGTGCGATTTCCGTCTTCTCTCATCATGTTTTCGAAGGTGCTGTTCACGCTCGATGGAATTCTCGATGACATACGAGGAAATGGCGCGACGGCAGAGTTCACCATTGCCCGATACCTGTGGATGCGCTGGATGCGACAGCCCTTTTCGCTTGGACTGCCTCTCACGGTGCGCGATTGGATCGGAGTGGAATGCAGTGCTTTGTTGTATGGAGGAAGGTTGGGATTGCGATGGGAGGAAATGCTCACCAACCAAGTTTTCCGCAATAAGCCCGGCGCGAACGAAACAGCAGATTCGGCGGGCATCAGCAGCTTGCAGTAATAGCCACGCGGCAATCGTGGGGCAGGCCCAGTTCCTAATAAATAGATTCTTCGGAGGGTTCTACATGGCAAGACATCGTTCCATGGCAGGGGCGCTGTCGCTTCTGCTGGTATTTTTATTTCTCATGTTTGTGATACCAGTGCAGGCACAACAGGCGCAACCGTACGTCGGACGCTTTACCGGGTTCACTGGCTTCTCGTATATGGCGTCGCCCTCGTTCAACTTGTATCAACGTGGATTCGACGGCGACTTCGGCGTCAATGTAAAGCGGTGGTTCTCGCTAGGCGTGGATTTCAGTGTGCTAGATGGCAACACTTCCATTCTGCCGAAGGAATTGACGCCCTCCTTGCAAGCGGCCCTGGGGGCGGAAATCGGCGCGCTTGGCGGACTACCCCCTGGATACACGCTCTATGTCCCCTTCAATGGCAAGACGTACACCGTTGCCGCCGGTCCTCAGATCAACTTCCGGCAGTTGAAGAGGTTCACATTTTTCGTGCGGCCGGGCCTCGGTGCAATCCATGAACATGCAACGCTGAAGCCGCGCGACACGATTCAGACCATCATTGTCTCATCGCTGGCGCCCAGCGGCAGCAAGACGGATACCACCGTCTTCTACGGCGGGGGCGGTGGAGTGGATTTCAATGCAAGCAAGCACGTCGCCTTGCGCGTGACGCTGGACTATGTGCATTGCTTCCTCTTCAAGAACCTGCTGAAAGACAGCAGAGACTCGGTTCGCATTTCGGTTGGTCCGACGTTCCGGTTCGGTAAGAACGTAGAGTAGATCGAAGTTTGCGGAAGAGAGGCTGCGAGCCTTAGGGTTTCGCAGCCGTTCTTAATTAGGAGATCTCGGTGCGATCGTTCCAGAGCATGTCGCGACGAGCGGGGAGAAACTCCATGGCGCGCTCGGCGAGAGCGGTGATAGTGAGGCTCGGATTGACGCCCAGATTTGCGGCGACGACCGACCCGTCGCAGACATACATGTTGGTGTACCCGAAAACGCGATGGCGATGATCGATCACGCCGTTTTGCGGTGAGCTGCCGATCACGCATCCGCCAAGGCAGTGGGCGGTGGCCGGGATGTTGAAGAGAATCTCGGGAAGCATGCTCATGGCGGTGCCGCCGCAGATCTGCGCGAACTTCTGGGCGAATTCATTGGCAGCGGGAATGTAGGTGGGGATTCGCTCTCCGCGGCTTACGAGGAATTTGCGGAAAGGCCAGAACCACGGCCGCTCCCAACGCATATCGATGTGGCCATCAAGGGCTTGCATGCAGAGCAGGATGACGGACTCGCAAGCGAAGCCGAAGGGCTGCAGCAGACGCAGAGTTCGCCAGGGATGGCAGACAAGCGCGACCAGCAGATTCTTGAACCAGAGCGCCACGCGGCCCGGCCCAGGATGGCCGCCGGTGAGAATGGTGGCAAGGGCGCCCATGGCGTCGGAGCCCGCAGGATATCGAACGGCTTCGATATGGGTGTGCTCGTCAATGTACACGCCGGAGCCAATGGCGACACCACGGGAGAGATCTTCTTTTGATTTCGGAACGCGCACGCCAATCAGCGATTCGCTGTTGGTGCGGACGCGGTTGCCGAGCTGATCGCTGATGTTGGGCAGCGAGCGCTTCGTCTTGAGACGGAACAGCAACTCCATCGTGCCCAGCGACGAGGCAGCGAAGACGATGCCGCGGCAAGTGAAGCGCTGGCGATGCGCCAACACTGCGGTCGAGTGGACGGTGTGCATCTCGTAGCCATCGCTACCATCTTCTTTGTCGTTGAGCGGGCGAACATCGACGACCTTCGTCTCAGCAAAAACTTTCGCGCCTCGCTTTTCGGCAAGATAGAGGTAGTTCTGGTCGAGAGTATTCTTGGCGCCGTGACGGCAACCGACCATGCAGCCCCCGCAGGCGTTGCAGGTGGTGCGAGCGGGGCCTTCGCCTTGGAAATAGGGGTCGGCGTAGGTTAGGCCTCCAGCTTCGCCCTCGGGAGCCTGGAAAATTCCTACGCTGGTGCGATAGAAGGTCGCGCCCACCCCGGCAGCAACGGCGACTTCTTTCAGAAGATGATCGGCGGGACCGAGGATTTTGTTTTGCGTTACGCCGAGCATGCGCGAGGCGGTGTCATAGTGGCGGGGCATCTCGGATTGCCAGTGCGCCAGGCCTTGCCAGGTACCGCTCTCCCAAACTTTATCGGGAGGTCGTAATAAGGTGCTGGCATAAGTGATGGAGCCGCCGCCGACGGCGCAACCGTGGAGGATGGTGACGCGGCTGAAGAAACGCATGCTAAAAAATCCGCGCAGCGCCATGCCGGGTCGCCAGAACCAGCGACGGATGGACCAATTAGTTTTGGGTAGATTCTCGGCCGTCCAGCGCTTGCCCATTTCCATCACGGCAACGCGATAGCCTTTCTCGGTAAGGCGAAGCGCGGAGACACTTCCGCCAAAGCCAGAGCCGATGATGATGAAATCGAAATCGAATTGCGGATCGTCGAGCGGCATGGGACGGCTTCTGATTGTTCATCGTCCGCGGAGGATTTGCTACGCCTGTGCACGAGAAGTGAGAACGGCCGCACCATTATGGGCATGGCTCGGAGCTGCTGGATCAGGACTTGGAGGAACTGGGGAGCGGAGTTTGCGCGGTTTGGCTTGTGAGGCGATGTTCGCGGATGACTTGCTTCGCCTGGGCAAGGCGTTCTTCGGGTCGGGGATGCGAGCGGAAGTAGCCCGCGAGGGTCTCGAGCGCGAGTTGCGATAGCTCCTCCGGAGGAGAGTTGGGCTGGGTGGTGGTGTCGTGGTGCAGCCGGGCAAACTTCTCAAACATACTGACTGCGCCGTAAGGAGAGTAGCCACCGGCGACGGCGAGCAGGATACCTTCGCGATCGGCCTCGGCTTCCTGATCCTTCGAATAACCAGCTTCAAAAATGGTGAGTGGAAGTTGCACGAGATCTCCGACGACTCCGAGCTGCAGTTTGCGCATCTGCGCTTCGAGCTGCACCCGTTCGACACAATGGTAGTGATCGATATGTTCCAGCTCGTGGCCGAGGACGCTGGCGAGTTCATCTTCGGTGTTCATGATCTCGATGAGACCGAGACCAATGAAAACGTGGCCGCCGGGCAGCGCGAAGGCGTTGAGGAAATTCTTGTCGCGGATGAGATGGAAACGGTACTGCAGCTTGCGATTCGCATGGGCAGCGAGACGGCCGCCGATGCGCTGGACGTCGCGATTGATGGCATCGTCGTCGCTGACACGATCGGCGCGGAAGACCATGGCGTAGTGGTCGGCCAAGTCGTCGCCGATGCGAGTTTCTTCGTCGTCGGAGAGGCGGGTGAGTTGCAGAGGCGCGCGGAGAGTGTCGCGCTGAGCGTCGGCCACCATGTTGATGACGGCATTCGCGGAAGCCGTCGCGTGCTCGTGGCGGCGCTGCACGACGACGAGGCTGGCGATGCCGAGACCGAGAATCAGGACGAGAGCGAGGCGCTGCTTCATAGATATTGCCGGATGGTCTCGCGATACTTGCTGTAGAGGAACGAGACCAGGAGGAGTGAAGCGCCGAGGACAATGAAAGTGAGATAGCGATCGCGCGGCGCGAGACGCCAGGCGTCGATGGCAATGATTTTCACGACGCAAAGTAAAAGTAGCAGGACGCCGGTGAGGCGATAGCTTCGTTCTTTCACCAGCAAGGCTGCGATGAAGATGAGGACGGCTTCGACGCCCCAGGCGAGAGTGACCATGCCGTGGTCCATCTTGAGCGCCAGCATGGTGGTTAACAATGCGACAGGAACGAAGAACAGAGGTTGTTCGACGCGATGGGTGAGGACGTCGACGAGGCGACGCAGGCCGGTTACGGCGGGATCGACGGAGGAACGGCGACGATATTCGAACGCGAGCGGTAACGAAGCGAACAGAAGCAGGATGGCGCTGCCGAGGACGGCGAAGCGGCCTTGCCAGTCGGAGCCGGTGAAGTAACTCCCTCCGAACAGGTTGTGCAGCATGCCGCGGGTGAGGACGGCGACGGCGACGACCACGACCTGCTGCACGAAGACGGATTGCTTCAACAGCAACGCGATCCCTAATAACGCTATGACCATCGCGGCCCAGGCGGCGACAACCCATTCGCCAGAGAACTGGAAGTAGAGCAACGCCATGATGGCGGCGGTGCCCAAGTGGGCGAAGAGTTGCGCGGGTTGGAAGCGGGAGGTCTTCGTGCCGTCCGCCTCACGCGAATAGACGTAATAGTAGATGGCGACAATGGGAAGAACGGTGAGGGTGCGGGTGCTCATCCAATCGCCCGCGGCTCCGATGGTAAGGTTGGCGAAGAAGATGCGGACGAACGAAGCGCAGAGCATGAGATAGGCCTGCCAGCGAAGTTGAGAAGACTTGCGGAAGGCTCCGTATTCGTAGAGTGCGAGGCCGAGGATCGCCCACCCGACAGCGATCGACGGGGGCGTGAGTTCGTACCACATCAGCAGGGCGGCAAGCGCGGTGGCCATCCAGGAGTGCAGGGCTTCGAGCTGTTTCTGGTGCCAGGTTTCGGGGAGGCGCAAAGCTTCCGACATCGTGTACAGGCTGGCGATAACGATGAGCGAGACGGTGAGGCGAACGGTGTCATGGGTGTTCGGCGTGCTCTGCAACAGGTTGATAGCCGCGGTTTGGATTGCGGCAAGCGCGCCAACGACGAAGGCTTGACGGGCGAAAGACATCCAGCGGGTCCAGCGGCTAACGGCGGTGAGTCCGACGGCGTAGAGTGCCCACGCGGCGGCGACATAGGGGTCCTGCAGACCTTCGAAGAGAAGCCAAAGGGCAAGGACGGTGGCGGCCAAGGTGTAGAGCTCGCGAATCCAATCGCGAAATTCGGTTTGCAGGCGGCTGGCGCGCTCCGCAAGTAAATAAAGGATTGCGACGACTGGAATTAGCTTCCAAAGACCGGTGTGGACAGCGTGCCACCACGGACTATGGGAGACGTCGTAGGTGGCGGCAAGGACACAAGCGCCGAAAGCGAGTAGATGAGTGTGCCAGCGGAGAGCGAGGTAGCGGGTAAGCTGCGCGGCTTCGATGAGAACCCAGGCAAAAGCGGCGAAGGCGATAGGTTGCCAGGCGGCCGGAACTTCCACGTAGAGAAGCAGGGCGCCCAAAGCGGTCGCGATGACCGCGAAGATGCCGCGAATGATGCGCTGCTCGGGCTGCGTGTTGTGCTGCGCGAGTTTCGCGGTGGCATAGAACAGCGCACTCATGATCGCGAGCGACACCATGCGGTTCAGCGAGTGCGCGGCCGCTCCCCAATGGGCGTTGAAAGTCAGGCACTGCCAGGCAGCGGCGACGCCGAGAGCGAAGAACTGGACTTGCAGATGCTTGGACTTGATCAAGAAACCGATCACGGCCACGGCTAGCATGGCGGCGGCGAAGGCGACGGCCAGCCAGTCTCCGGTGAAGCCGGCCCAGCAGGCGAAGCCGAGAATGATTGCCCCGGGATAAGAGCTTGCGGTGAGGAGATTGTCGTCCAGTGGGTCGGTGAAGAACTGGGGCCAACGCAAACGCAGCAGGGTGTTGTTGCCGTAGAAGACGATGGCCATCACGAAGAGCAGCACGCTGTAGGGAATGAGGGGATGGGCGAGTTCGGTGCCGCGGCCTTGCAGCATGCGCGGGACTTCGACAAACAATACATCGCCAAGAACGAGGAGTCCGGTGACCAGGCCGATGCGTCGGAAGAGACGTTCGCCCGTTAGGATTCCGGCGAAGAGCAGGACTTCGGCGCCGATCAGCCAGAGGATGGAGACGTTCTCGCCTGCGTAGCGGAAGGGAACTGCGGCGAGCATGAGCGCGGTACCGATCAACGTGAGAAGGACGAACGCGGAGCGGCGACGCTTGGTGATGCTGAGCTGGCCGATGGTGAATTCGATTGCGCCGAGAACGAGCAGGGCATAGAAGGCCAGCTCCGGACGGGCGGACTGGAACTTCATCACCGCTAATAAAAGGATGGTATTGAGGAGGCCGGCGATAGTCGAAAAGTTTTCCTGCATCCGAGATTGAACTTGACGGACGACGTAGGAGAAGCGGAAGGCGGCCCAGTAAAAGAGCAGCAGGCTGGTGCTGGCCATGAACTGCGGGAAGGGATGACCTTGGGCGCCGCCGTCGCCGAGTAGGCGATAGAGCCAGTAGAAGTGGTTGCCGTAGCTGGAGAGGATGGCAAAGATTTCCAGCTCGAACCAACTGAGCTTCACGACGATGGTGACGAGTGCAGCGGTCAGGATCGCGCCGGCAGCGAGACTGTACACGGTGTCGTGACTGAGAGCGATGGTGGAGTAGGCGAGCAGGAAAGCGAGGCCGGTGACGAGTTGTGAGCGGTAGCGCAGGGTGTGCGCGACCATGGCTCCTGAAACGACAAGCATGAGGACGGAGTCAGCAACGTCGGAGTCCAGAACGCGCATGGCGAGGACATGATTGAGCGCGTAACTGGTGAAGAAGAGGAGCGCCCATCCGCCGCCAACGCCGGTGCGACCGAGAACCTTGTAGCGCTCCTTGCGCTCGAGGTAGATGCCGCCAACCAGAAGAGTCAACGCGACGGCGAAACTGAGTCCGACCTTTCCCCATGGTCCGAGCTGGCCAAGTTCGTAGATACCGAAGAGCGCGACGCCGAGTACGAGGATAATCACGCCGATTTTGTTGAGCCAGTTCGTGCCGAGAATTTCTTCGAGGGCCAAGGTAGAGCGCATGCGTTCGCCCATCGACTTGCGGGGCGGTCTCGCGGTGGACATCGGGAAATAGGATTCGGCGTGGGCGGGCGCGGGCGGCGGTGGGGGCGTAGCGATCAGAGGTACAGATGGTTTGGCAGAAGGCGGCGGAGCTGGAGGCACCACAACTTTGGGTGCGATGGGCGGAGCGGTTCGGGTATTTGCGGCCCAGTTGGGAACGACCTGCGGAATTTCTTCCGGAACTTTGGAGATGGGGGGAGCCGCTGCGACGGGCTTCTCTTCTTCTTCAATTTTCTCGATCGGGGCGAAGAGTGGGGGCTTCTCAGGAACGGGCTCTGGGTGGGGAATGGTGGCTGCCGGCTGCGATGCGCTGGCGGGTGGTGGCGCGATGAAGGAGTTCGCCGTTTCCGCGGCGATGCGCAACGCACGTTCCGCTAAGACAGAAGTGTGGCGCATTTCCGCACGCAGGGAATCGATTTCGGCCTGGGCGCGCTTGGATGCTTCGCGGGCCTGATAGGCGCGCCAGGTTGCAGCCGCTACTCCGAGAGAGAGAAAGAAAGCAGCGGCTGCGGTGGAATTTCCGGCCAGACAAAGAAGAGCGATGATGAGCGCAATGATCTCAGCCATAGGTCAAAGTTCGGGAAATCTTTCCCGATAGTAGAACGGCATGATCCGGATTTCTTGCAAGAAATTGCGGGGAGAGTAACCAGAAGAGAGCAGACTTCCGTTTAGGGCAGTCTTTTGGAAGCTCGTGGCGGACATGGCGCTGGTCCTTGGCCTCGACCGCTTCATGAACGGAGCGCGCGCTATCGTCAATTACGATCGGCAATGGGGTTGCGACGGTGGTGGTGCGGCGGGAGGGCGAACCGGACGGGGAACAGCTAAAGTACACGCTGGCCTGAGAATCGCAAGTATCACGGTAAACTGGGAGCGCATCTTTATCCTGAAGTGCGACCGCGTCCAAAGGAGAGCGTGTGAAGAGCTTTGTTGCCGGTTTGATTCTCGGGTTGTTGCTGGTATTCGGAGGAGCTTACTTCTACTTTGCTTCCGGCAGTGCGCCGGTGGCGACGGATGCGGAAGCGATGCCCTTCGAAAAGAAGTTTGCCCACATGGCTTTGAACGCACGCGTCGAAAAAGAGATGCCGAAGTCCGTTCCCTTCACGGCGGACGAAACGGCTTACCTGGGTGGTGCTGACGTTTATCACGAACATTGCGCGGTTTGCCACGGGCAGCCCGGACAACCGGCTACCGCAATCGCGAAGGGTATGTTCCCGAAGCCTCCGGTGCTGCTGGAAGGCAAAGGCGTAACGGACGATCCAGCGCAGGAAACGTATTGGAAGGTAGCGAACGGCATCCGCATGACGGGAATGCCCGCGTTCAAAAAAACGCTGACGGAACAACAGATGTGGCAGGTGAGTTTGTTGCTCGCCAATGCGGACAAAGTTCCGCAGTCGGTGAAGGATCGTCTCGCCTCGCAGCCGACACCACCGCTGGCGGCAGCCCCTCGTCCGTAGCAAAACTATATTTTGAAATCGATCACTTCGCGCTCACGTTCGAGACGAGCATTGAACTCAGCTCGCGCCGACTTGAGCATGGCAACGTAACGGCGAGCGAGTTCCTGGATGCGCTTGGGCTGACGAAGCTGAATGGCGGTCTTGGAGATCAGCTCGGAACCGATGCCGAGGGCGGCTGCGCCGGCGAGGATGAATTCATCTGCAGTCTTCTGATTGACGCCGCCGGCGGCGATCAAGGGGATGTTGGGAAATGGGCGAGCGAGAGCGCGGATGTAGCTGGCACCGCCGACCTGACAACAGGGAAATACCTTCACGAAATCCACGCCCGCATCCCATGCGGCGACGACCTCGGTCGGCGTTAAGGCGCCGGGAATCACCAGAACTTTGTTCTTCTGCGATTGCGCAATCACTGCGGGTCGAAAGGCCGGCGAGGTGATGAATTGAGCGCCGGCATCGATGCAGCGCTGCGCGGTATCAGGATCAAGCACGGTGCCGGCACCGACGATCATGCCGGCGGAAGTGCGCGCGAAATCGGCGATGACTTCCAGCGCGCCGGGGACCGTCATGGTGATTTCGATCACGGGGATGCCGCCGTGGGCTACGGCATCGGCGGCGAAGCGGGCGTCATCGGCGCTGGAAACGCGGGCCGCGGGGATGATGCCGATCTCTATCAGCTTCGAACGGACTTGTTCTCGATCCATGGGCTACTCTCCCGACGTTACAAAGTGACGAGTGCTTACGGTACAAGTTCCGTGCCGGTCGCAAAGCCAAGCTGGTGAATCGCTATCCACGTCTGCGAATAGGCGTTCAGCGCATTCAGCGTGGTGGTGCGATTTTCCTGCACCGCATTGAGGTAGTCAATGAGTGCGAGGCCGCCCTGCTGGTAGGCGAACTGCGCGATGGAAAGCACGTCCTTGGCTTCTTCCAAATAATGACCGTTGTAGCGATCGGAGACGATCTTCGAGGTGGTGTATTGCACCCACGCCTGGTCGATGTCGGAGATGATCTGGTTACGCGCGGCGGTGACGGCGAAACCGCTGGCGTCGGCCTGGAACTTGCTGGTGAGTTTGTTGCCCTGGTTGCGGTCGAAGATTCGCAACGGAATATTGATACTGAATCCGGCGGAATTATAGGTGCCGCTGCGATCGTATTCACCTTCCAGGGTGGGATCTGTAGTGCCGTTGGCGTAGGCGAGCTTTACGTTGGCATCCGCCGCGCGTGCTCCGGCTTCGGCCGCGTGGAGGTCAGGACGGGTAGCGAGAGCGCGTTGCTCGAGATCAGCGCGGGTCAGCGTGAGCGAAGGCGGAGCGATGTCGCCGACAATGTCGAAGTTCGGATTGGGGCGATCGTAGCCCATGAAAGTCTGAAGCTGATCACGCGCTTGCGAGAGGCTGACTTCGGCGTTGGACTCGTCAGTTTCGAATTGCGCCATTTGCAGGTCAAGCCGCTCGAAATCGAGCTTGCCGATGTCGCCGGCCTGGTAGCGATCGCGATTGATGTCGAGTTGCTTCTTGAAGTCCGCGAGATTGTCTTGCGCGAGTTTCAGTGCGGCCTTCGCGACAAGCATATTGGTGAAGGCTTGCTTTACGTTGTAAATGATCTGGCGTTCCTGATCTTTCAACTGCGCGGCGGTTTGATCGGTCGTGGCTTTGGCAGCGTCGAGCCGCCAGCGCCGCTTATCGCCCCGTTCGAAGAGACGAGAGACCTGGAAGCTGTAGGCATACGGGTTCGACGCGCCTTCCGCGGGTAGCGTGACGTTGGTTCCGTAGAAGGTAAAGTTGGGATTCACGCGCATGGCGGCTTGGATCTCCTGCGCCTTGACGCCTTGCAGATTGCTTTGGGCCTGCAGGAGCGTGAGGTTTTTCGTGCGCACGACGTCGAGGACCTGCGGCAGGGTGAGCGGCGTGGCAGGAGACTGAGCCTCGGCACTCATCAGAAGAGAGCATGCGAGGGCTGCCAGCAGCAGCGGGCGTTCCCAAGCCTTCGATCGTAATGGACTGAATCGCATCATCGCCAATTAGTCCTCAAATTCCGGTTCCGGCGCGGGGAGCACGTCGTGCTCGCCGGCCATCCATACATATAGTGTGGGCAACAGGAAGATGCTCATGAACAATGCGGTGATGAGGCCACCGACAATCACGATCGCGAAGGGGCGTTGCGAGTCGGACCCGATACCATGCGAGAGGGCGGCCGGCAATAAGCCCAGGGTGGCGACGAGTGAGGTCATCATGATCGGACGCAAGCGGAGAACGGCGCCGCCGGCGGCGGATTCTTCGATGCTGTAACCGAGGACGCGCAACTGGTTGATGTATTCGAGCATGATGACGCCGGTCTGCACGGAGACACCGAACAACGCAAGGAAGCCGACGCCGGAAGAGACGCTGAAGTTGGTTCCGGTGAGCAGCAGGGCGAGAAGGCCGCCGACGGGCGCCATGGCCACGTTCATCAAGATGAGAACCGCCCACTTGAAAGACTTGAACATGGTGTAGAGGATCATGAAGATCAGTAGCATGGTGATGGGCAAAACCAGGAGCAGTCGTTTGTTGGCGCGCTTCTGGCTGGCGTACTCGCCGGCCCAATCCATGTGGTAGCCCGGAGGAAGTTTGACGCCGCGATTCACCTTATCGAGGGCTTCTTCAACGGTGCTGCCGAGGTCGCGTCCGCGAACGCTGTACTTGATGGCGATGTAGCGCTGGCCGTTTTCACGATAAATCTCTTCGGCACCGTCCTCGGTTTTGACGGTGGTCAATCGTGACAAAGCGACGCGTTCGCCGGACGGAGCAAGCAGAAGGATGCGATTAATGGCGTCTTCGGTGTCGCGATATTGCGGCAGGTACCGCACGACGAGGTCGTAGCGTGCTTCTCCGCGAAGAACCTGCGATACGGAACCACCACCGACGGCGGTCTGGATGGCATCCTGCACGTCGGCGACATTGATGCCGTAGCGCGCGGCAGCCTGGCGATCGACGGTGTAGTTCAGGTTGGGCTGTCCGATCACGCGAAAGACGCCGAGATCCTGCACGCCTTTGACCTTGCTCATTACGGCGACGATCTCGTCGCTCTTGGCCTCGAGTGTCTTGAGATCCTCGCCGTAGACCTTCACCGCGAGCTCGCCTTTTACACCGCTGACGGCTTCTTCCACGTTGTCTGAAATGGGCTGGGAGAAGCTCCAGATGACGCCAGGAATCTTCTCCAACTCGCGATCGATGGCAGCGATCAACTCTTCTTTATTGCGGTGGAAGACAGGACGCCATTTTTCCTTCAGCTTAAGATCGACGAAATACTCGGTGTTGAAAAATCCGGTAGTGTCGGTGCCGTCGTCGGGACGACCGACCTGACTTGCGACCTGGGTGACTTCGGGGAACGAAGCGAGGACGACACGGGCGCGATTCATGACATCGACACCCATGGTGGGGCCAGCACTCGGCGCGAGAGTTCCGCGCACCCAAATTGCGCCTTCATCAAGGTGGGGTAAGAATTCGGAACCGATGACGCCGCTGAAGGCGAGAAACGCAGAGAGTGCAAGCATGGCGCCGGCACCGCCGACCACGAGATAACGTTTCTGAATTGCCCAACGAACGGCCTGCTGGTAACGGCGGGTGATCCACTCGACGAAAGGATTACGCCATTCCTTCGCACCCTTGCTGAAGACGAAGCTCGCGAGTACGGGCGCGACGAGCATGGAGAAGAGCAGTGAGCCGAGAAGGGCAAACGCCACCGTCCACGCCATGGGTTTGAAAAGTCGCCCTTCGACGGCCTGCAAGGTAAAAATGGGGAGATAGGCGGTGATAACGATGCCGCGGGCGTAGAAGACCGGTCGCTGCACTTCGTGTGAGGCAATGCGGATCTTCTCGCGAGGTGAGTGACCGTTGGCGGTATGGTGACCGAGATGGCGAAGAATGTTTTCGATCATCACGACGGTGCCGTCGACGAACATGCCGAAATCAAGCGCACCGAGCGAAAGTAGGTTCGCCGGAACGTGGCGGAGGTCAAGGCAAATGGCCGCAAAGAGCAGCGCGAACGGCATCGTCAGCGAAACGATGATGGCGCCACGAACATTGCCGAGAAACAGGAAGAGGATGATGACGACGAGGAAGATGCCTTCGCTCAGGTTGTGCAGGACGGTGTGCGTGGTGTAGTGGACCAGGTCGCTGCGGTCCAGGTAGGGAACGATCTTGACGCCCTTGGGAAGGATCTGCTGGTTCAGCTCCTTAATCTTCTCGTGAATTCCATCGAGGGTGGGATCTTCGTCGGCGCCTTTGAGCAGGAGGACGATGCCGCCGATGATGTCATCCTCGTCGACGATCTTACCGTCGACTTTGTGGATGGCGTAACCCATCTGACCGAGACGGATTTTCGACCCTGGGATACAACGGCAACGTCCTTGACACGAACCGGCGTGCCGTTCTGGCTTTTCAGCACGACCTGTTCGATATCGCGAACCGACGAGATCAGGCCGACCTCACGGACGTTGACCTGCTGCTGACCCTGTTCGATGAAGCTGCCGCCGGCGTTAATGTTATTGGCGCTGAGTTGCTGTTCGAGTTGGCTAATGCTGAGGCCGAAGGCGATGAGCTTTTCAGGATCGACGCGCACCTGGTATTCGCGGGTCATGCCGCCGAAGCTGGAGACATCCACAACACCGGGTACGGACTTGAATTGTTTTTCGAGTGCCCAATCCTGGAGCGACTTCAACTCCATGTTGTCGTATTCGGGATTGTTGCTGGCGAGCTTGTAGAACAGGATCTGTCCCACGGGGGCTGTAATCGGTACCGATCTGCGGTTGGAGACCGGTTGGCAAGGTGACTTGCGAAAGCCGTTCGAGAACCTTCTCGCGATTCCAGTCGTTCGCGGAATCGTCGTCGAAGATCATGGTTACGCTGGAGAGTCCGGCGAGCGACGACGAGCGCTGATGAACCATGTGGGGGATGCCGGCCATCTGGATTTCGATGGGAATGGTGACCTGCTGCTCTACTTCTTCGGCGGCACGCCCGGGCCATTGGGTGATGATCTGGACATAATTGTTGGCGACGTCGGGGTAGGCTTCGACAGGGAGATTGCGGAAGGAAATGATGCCCCAGGCGAAGAGCAGAATGGCAGCGCCGAGAACGAGCCAGCGATTGTCGAGAGCAAAGTCGACGAGCCTGCGTATCATCGCTACTGCACCATGTTCTGCAGTTCGAGGGCGTTGGTTACGACCTGCTGACCGGGTGCGATACCGCTTTCGACTTCTTGCAGGTTGCCGGGGAACATCTGTCCCGCACGAACCTCGACGCGCTGAAATTGTCCGTTGCCGGCGGGGATGTAAACCCAGTCGCGATCATGCAAGTGAAGAATTGCGGAGGAGGGCACGGCGGCACGTTTCGAACTGCGTTTCGAGCGGAAGGCTGCGGTAACGTACATACCGAGACGCAGAATGTTTTGTGGGTTCGCAATCTGGATACGGACTTTGCCGGTCCGCAATGCTGGGTCGAGCACGGGACCGATGTCGCTGATGGTGCCCTTCAAAACGCGGTCGGGATAGCCGTCCAGCCTGATTTCCGCGGTATCGCCGAGCTTCACCAGCGGCAGATCGTTCTGATAAACGTCGCAGATGATCCAGACCTGGGAAAGGTCCGCGATGGTGAATGCGGTGGGCGATCCTGCCAGGGTGGCGCCGGTAGCGGCCGAGGCCGTCACGTTCTGCGCAATAATGACACCTGAAGAGGGCGCGAGGATTTTAACGTTCGATGAAGGTTGATTCTTGTCAACACCCAGCACGGTGAGTTGATGTTCCGCAGCGGTGAGGGCAGCCTGCGCATCCTGCTCGTTGTTTTCCGCAATTTCCATCTGGCTTTTGGAGTCAGCGCCTTTGTCGAACAGAAGTTTCGTTCGCTCGAATTGCACTCGTGCAAGCCGCTCATCATTAACCGCCTTCAGGTATGCGGCAAAGGCGCCGGAGACATCAGTGCTCTGCACCTCCATTAAGACCTGGCCCTTTTTCACGAAATCGCCAAGGCGCACGCGGACCTCGGTGACACGGCCATTCGCGAGAGTTATGACAGGGATTTCGCGCGAAATGTCGGGATTCACGTTGCCGGTGACGTTCAAGGTCGCGAACGACTCGTGCTCCTGGGCAGCAACCAGTGGGAACTGTTCGGGGCGATCAACCTTGATTGCGTTGACGTCGGACTTCTTCTCGACCTCGGCCTTTGGAGGCGCTTCGGTTTTGGGATCCTCGGGCTTACTCGAACAGGCACACGCCAGCAATAGTGCGAGCAAGCACACCGACATCGCCAACCGGTGAATTCGTTTTTTATGAGACATCATTTATGACAGAACACATCTATTGGAAGCGATCCTGAAAATTGCAGCAACGCCCTTTCGGGCCATGCAAGGCTATCTTTCGATAGGTGCAACTATCTTTCGTCGTTTTAGCGATTTGTTACTTCACGGCGCGACATAGTTGCGTAAACATATGGTTGTCGGAATTCATGCGATTTACTTCCACACTCTCGCTCTATGCTCCCGCCAACCGGAAGCGGCTCTTTCTCATTGCGATTTCGTTAACCCTCGTCATCGCAGGGATCGATTACCTGACCGAGTCGTATCTCTCGCTGGGATTCCTGTACCTGTTTCCAATCATGTTGGTGAGTGGGTTTCTCTCACGCATGCAGGTTGTGCTCGTCGGCGTGTTCTTTGCGATTCTTCAAGAGGTGTTCAGCAACCTTCCGGCAGGAGCCGCGATCCCCCGACTGTTGCTGTCGTCGGCAGGTTTTATTGGCGCTGGACTTTTTCTTTCAGAGCTTATGCAGAACCGCCGCATCGTGATGAAGCATCTCGACGAACTGGAATGCGAGATGAAACTGCGCCAGGACGCGGAGGAGCAACTTCGCCGATTGGTGGAGAGCAGTCCCGCGGCGATCATCACTATTAGCGCGGAGGGCGTGATCACGCTGGCGAACGACGCCGCGCAGCATCTTCTTGCTCCGCGAAAGAGCACGATCGTGGGCGACCGGGTTCAGACTTATCTGCCGGCATTGGATTCCGCGGCTCGCAGCAAGCAACTCCACAGTTTTCGAACGGCGCTGCAATGCCGTGGGACACGCCCGAACGGTGAGGTGTTTCTTGCCGGAGTCTGGTTTTCGACCTACGAGAGCATTCGCGGGAAAACCCTGGCGGCCATCATTGTCGATGTCTCCGATGACCTCCGAAATCGTGAAGACCTGAGCCTGGATTACCTGCTCAAAAACACTCGCATATTAATGAGTGCGGTTTCACATGAGATCCGTAATCTCTGCGGCGCGGCCCTGGTGGTCCATAAGAATTTGACGCGGGTCGCGGAACTGAGCGGCAATCCAGACTTCGAAGCATTGGGCTCGCTGATCCAGGCGCTGGAAAAACTGTCGAGCATGGAGTTGCGGGAAAGCACAGGCGACGCGGGTTCGACCATCGATCTGGTTTCGGTGCTCGATGAACTGCGAGTGCTACTGGAAGCAGCGTACCAGGAGAGCGAGGTCGCGCTGGTGTGGGATGTGCGAAGCTCGCTGCCGCGGGTCCACGCAGATCGGTATGAACTGACGCAGGTCTTCCTGAATCTTGCGAAGAATAGTCTGCGGGCGATGCAGAATTCGAAAGAGAAGCGATTGCTCATTCGTGCGTGTCACGAGAGCGATCGCGTTTTGATCCGTTTTGAAGATACCGGCGAGGGGATCGCGAATCCGGAGAACCTGTTTCGACCATTCCAGCGAGATGCGCAGGCTACGGGACTTGGGCTTTACATTTCGCGCGCGCTGATGAAGAGCTTCGGTGGCGATCTCGTGTATGAAGCCGTGCCGCAGGGCTGTGCGTTCATGGTGAGCGTGCAGGCGTTGACTGACGCGCGGGAGGCAGCCAATGGCTAAGGAGATGCGCAAACATCGACTTCTGCTGGTGGACGATCACGCGCTGTTCCGCGAAGGAGTTCGACGATTTCTCGACTCGGAGAAGGATTTCGAGGTGTGCGGAAGCGTTGGGACGATCGCGGAAGCTAAGGAGTTGCATGCTGTCGATCTAGTGTTACTCGATTTTGATCTCGGCGAGAGCGATGGCTTCGAGTTCATGCACTTGGCGGAGGCGTCGGGGTTTCAAGGGAAAGTTCTGCTGGTGACGGGCGGGATCGATCCGGCAAAAGCCGCGCACCTGTTAGCGCAAGGCATCAGTGGGGTCTTCTTAAAGCATAATCCGCCGGAACAGTTGGTGCAGGCGATCCGCGAAATTCTCTCTGGCAATGTGTGGTTCGGGCAGGATTTTCTGCAGAAGATTTTTCAATCGAACCGGCAAGAGCGTGACAGCGCCCGCACGTTCACCGCTCGCGAACGGCAAGTGTTGTCGATGGTATTTGAAGGGTTAGGAAACAAGGAAATCGCTGACCGGTTGACGGTTTCAGAAGCCTCGATCAAAGCGACGATGCAGCAACTGTTCCACAAAACCGGCGTGCGCACACGCAGTCAGTTGGTGCGGATTGCGCTGGAAGAGTATGAAGATCAACTGTGACGATCATTCCTGCCAGGCGGTGAATCCGCAGGCCTGGGTGCTATTTCGTGCTATGGCCGGTGGCCAAGTCT
The DNA here is from genome assembly GCA_003151155.1 of Acidobacteriaceae bacterium. Lineage (GTDB taxonomy): Bacteria > Acidobacteriota > Terriglobia > Terriglobales > Acidobacteriaceae > Korobacter. Next base: position 20,862 of record PLWX01000153.1, on the reverse strand, counting down.
GCCACGCATTCGGAGTCGTCGTAAACGAAGTTGGTTCAATTGCGTCTTTACTAAGAGCTCGCGAATTGGGTCAATGGTCGTGATTTATCGCTGTACGACGCACTTAGGTGGGGCGAAACCTTTGACGGGATTGGACTTGTTCGGCTGCTCTCGATTTACAATGGCAGGGCTGGTCTCGAACTGTCGCTGGCGAAACGAAGGGCATTTTTGCTGTCGGAGCCGGCAAGTAAGCGGAATGAATGGATAAGCGGATGCCTCGCCGCTGCGATAAAGAAGTTCAATTGAGCCCTATGTCTTCAAGATACCTGGCGGTATCTGCCGTCTCGATGTTGTTCCTCACCCTGTTCGTAGGGACGGCATTTGCACAAAGACCGACGCTTATTACCCTCGATCAGGCCATCGATCTGGCGCTTACGCATAGTCATTCCCTGAAAGCGAGTCGCACGCTGATCCTGCAGAATGAAGCGCAGGAGATTACCGCGAATTTGCGCCCGAATCCAACGCTTGGCGCGGACTCGCAGTTCCTGCCATTTTTCAGCCCGCAGGATTTTTCGGGGACCAACGTCGATCAAGTGCAGCAGTTTGATATCGGAGTGGGCTACCTTTTCGAGCGTGGCCGTAAGCGCCAGCACCGGTTGCTGGCGGCGCGGGATGCGACCGCGGTTACGCGTGCCCAGGTTGCGGATGCGGAGCGCACGCTGGCTTTCAATGTTGGGCAACAGTTCGTGGCGGTGCTGCTCGCGGAATCGACTCTCGACTTCGCCTTACAAGACTTGAAGAGTTTCCAGCAGACTGTGGATATCAGCGAAAAGCAACTGAAGGCCGGATACATTGGCGAAGGCGACTATCTCAAGATCAAGGTGCAATTATTGCAGTTTCAGACCGATGTGTCGTCGGCTCGCCTGGCGAGGGTGCAGGCATTGATTGCGCTGCGCGAACTGTTGGGCTACGACGCGGTGCCCGCAGACTTCGATGTCACGGGCGATCTCGCGTACCGACCCCTCAAAGCTACGGTCGAAGACCTGCAGGCGCGGGCGCTGCGCGAGCGACCGGATTTTCGCGCGGCGGACATGGGAATCACGGCGGCGCAGAGCCAGATCTCGCTAGCCAAGGCCAATGCGAAGGTCGATGTAAATGGCACGTACAATTTCAGCCACGTTGCGGGAGAGAGCACGGCGTCGTTGTTCGTCAATTTCGAGTTGCCGATCTTCAATCGCAACCAGGGTGAGATTGCGCGCACGAACTACGCACTGACCCAGGCCCAGGAGCAAAAGCTGTCGGCGAGCGATACAGTGATGGGCGACGTGGCAAACGCGTACGAAGCGCTGAAAAGCAATGACGAGGTCGTGCAACTTTATATGTCCGATTACCTGAAAGAGACGCAGGAGTCGCGTGACATCAGCGAATATGCCTACAAGCGTGGAGCGGCCAGCTTGCTCGATTACCTCGATGCGGAACGCAGTTATCGCACCACGCAGTTGGCCTATCGCCAGGCCCTGGCAGCTTATATGACGGCACTGGAGCAACTCAAGGAAGCCGTTGGCACGAGGACCCTGCCATGAACCGAACTGAGAATCGCAGGGCAATCGTAGTGGTCGCAGCTCTGTGTATGGTGCTCGTGTTCCTGTTGGCTTCATGCGAGCGCGAAACGCCGAAGGCGGCGGAAGCGAAAAGCTCGAACGATCCCCAGCTCTTTACAGTTCCGCAAGAGCAGATGTCGCATGTGCAGGTTCTGACGGTGCAACCGACCACGTTGAACCGAGTGCTGCGGTTGACGGGCGCGGTGGCATACAACGGTTTCAAAACGACTCCGGTGATCACGCAGGTGAGCGGGAAGGTCAGTCGCGTCGTCGTAGTGCCCGGACAGAAAGTCGCGCAGGGCACGCCGATGCTGTACGTTTCCAGCCCGGACTACTCGCAACTCCGAACCAACTATTTGAAAGCCAAAGACGCTTACGCACTGGCGGAAAAGGCATACGCACGAGCGAAGGATTTGTACGAGCACAAGGCGATTGCCGAACAAGTTTTAGAGCAGGCGGAGTCGGCGGATGTGCAGGCGGGCGGAGATCTTGCCTCGGCGCAAGCCGCGTTGAAAGTGCTAGGGATCACCGATCCCGATGCGTTGGTGAAAGCGCCGCCCTCGTTCGAAGTGCCGGTTCCGGCGCCGATCCATGGACTGGTCGTGGAACAGGATGTGGCGGTGGGGCAACTGATTCAGCCGGGCGCCACGCAGTGTTTCATGATTTCCGACACCAGCAGTGTGTGGGTGCTGGTGAACGTGTACCAAAAGGATTTGCCGTACGTGCGGGTTGGGGATGCGGTGACGATCCAGACCGATGCGTATCCCGATACTTTTCACGGGCGCATCTCGTACGTGGCGGCTTCGCTGGATCCGACGACTCGGACGCTGCAAGCGCGCATCGACACGAACAATCCGGGAGAGAAGCTGAAGAAGGACATGTTCGTAGCCGCCACCGTGAATGCCGGCAAGATCGCGAATGCGATTGCACTGCCGGACTCCGCGGTGTTGCGTGACAGTGAAAATCAGCCCTTTGTGTATGCCGAGGTCTCCGCGAACCAGTTTGGACGGCGAGCCGTGACATTGGGGCAGAGCCAGAATGGCCAGACGGAAGTTACGAGCGGAGTGAAGCCTGGGGACCACGTGGTCGGGGACGGCAGCTTGTTCCTGCAATTTGCGAACTCGCTGCAACGCTGATCGGACGGTTTTAGGAATGCAGTCAAGGATAGTGACAACCACTTCTCAATGATCCATCGAATCGTCCAAGCGGCGCTGCGTCAGAAATTCGTTGTGCTGATGTTGACCGTGTTCATCACGGTCGGCGGAGTGCTGTCGTTCCAGCGAATGCCGGTGGACGCCTATCCGGACCTCGCTCCGCCGCAAGTCGAACTGATCACGCAGTGGCCGGATCACGCGGCCGAAGAAGTTGAGCGACTCGTGACTCTCCCGTTGGAATTGGAGATGAACGGCGTCCCGCACATGATGGTGATGCGCTCGATCTCGTTGTATGGGCTCTCGGACATCCGGCTCACCTTCGACGACAATACCAACGATTACTTTGCGCGACAGATTGTTTTTGAGCGGCTTGCAGAGGCAACGCTGCCGACGGGAGTGACCCCGAGCATGGCGCCGCTGTTCAGCCCGAGCGGACTGGTGTATCGCTATGTACTGGAAAGTCCGGACCGCAGTCCCCAGGAACTGAAGACGATTGAAGACTGGGTCGTCGCGCGTGCTTATCGTTCGGTGCATGGCGTCGCCGACGATTCNNTACGGCTACCACTTGACGGTCCCACAGGTGACGACGGCGCTGACCGCCAACAACGCCAACGCCGGCGGCGGATTCTTCTCGCAAGGCGGACAGTTCAATTACGTGCGCGGCATCGGCTTGATGCGCAATACGGGCGATATCGGAAATGTCGTGGTAGGTGCGAACAAAGGCGTACCGGTTCGAGTGCGCGACGTGGGCGAGGTGACAATCGGGAATGCGCCGCGGCTCGGACAGTTCGGCTTCCAGAACAATAATGACGCGGTAGAAGGCGTCATTTTGATGTTGCGCGGCGAGCAGACGCAAAATGTTCTGAAGGATGTGGAGGCGAAGACCGACGAACTGAATCGGCAGATCCTGCCGAAAGACGTCAAGATCCATCCTTATTACGATCGCAGCGAACTCGTCGATCTGACCACCGACACCGTGGAAAACAACCTGTTGCGTGGAATGATCCTGGTGCTGGTGGTGCTGATCTTTTTCCTGGTCAGCTTCCGCGCTGCTGTGATCGTTGCAGTAACCATCCCCCTCTCGCTACTGGTTGCCTTCATCGTGCTGCATGCGCATGATGTGGCGGCAAACCTGCTTTCCATTGGAGCGATCGACTTCGGAATCGTTATTGATGGCACGGTAGTGATGATCGAGAACATCTACCGCGAACTGGCGATCCGTGAAGGGCAGGAATACAAACTCAACGATGTAATCCTGGCGGCAGCGAAAGACGTCGATCGTCCGATCTTCTATTCCGTAGCGGTCATTCTCGCCGGATACCTTCCGATCTATGCGCTGACAGGGGCGGCGGGAAAGCTGTTCCATCCGATGGCCGAGACGATGTCCTTCGCCCTGCTCGGCGCTTTAATCCTCACGCTTACGTTGATCCCGGTGCTGGCTTCCTATTGGTTCAAGAGCGGTGTGCGCGAGAAGACGAACCGTCCTTACGAATGGATGAAGCGGAAGTATGCGACGCAGTTGGATTGGGCACTCGAACATCCGAAGGCGACGCTGGCGATCGCAACCTTGATCTTCGGCGCGACCTTGCTGCTGGTTCCGTTTATCGGGGGAGAGTTCATGCCGCACCTCGATGAAGGTGCGCTCTGGGTACGGGCGACGATGCCTTACACAATCTCGTTTGAAGAAGCGAGCAAAATCGCTCCGCAGATTCGCGACATCCTCAGATCGTATCCGCAGGTGACGGTGGTGGCTTCCGAGTTGGGGCGTCCGGATGACGGGACGGATCCGACGGGATTTTTTAATTGCGAGTTCTACGTCGGGCTGAAGGCCTATAAAGACAAATCTTGGGGCGGAGAAGTCCGCGACAAGAAAGAACTCATCGAGTCGATCAACAAGAAACTGACGGCGTTTCCGGGAATCATCTTCAACTACACCCAGCCCGCGGAAGATGCGGTGGACGAGGCTCTCACTGGACTGAAAAGTTCGCTGGCAGTGAAGGTCTATGGCGAAGATTTGAATGTCTTGCAAGACAAGGCGATCCAGATCAAGAACACGCTGGC
>PLWX01000153.1:0-16041 GCA_003151155.1 Acidobacteriaceae bacterium | reverse complement strand
TTCCGCAGCAGCGAGCACGAGATTGGGAACCTGCTGGTTGGTACTCCGGACGGTCAGCAAATTCCGCTGAGTCAACTGGCGGATATCAAGCAGGGCAATGGCGCTTCGTTTATTTATCGAGAGAACAATTCGCGGTACATCGGGGTGCAGTACAGCATCGAGGGGCGTGATCTTGAGCGCGCGGTGCGTGACGGGCAATCCGCGGTGAAAAAGACGGTCGCGTTACCGCAGGGTTACCGGATGAACTGGGGCGGTGAATATAGCCAGTTCCTCGAAGCCAAATCGCAGATGTACCTGATCGGTCCGCTGGCGGTGGTGCTGATCTTCATGATCCTGTTCGCGCTGTATGGAAATTTCAAATTCCCGGTAACGATTGCGCTGGGCGTCATCATGACAGAGCCGGTTGGTGCGCTGATCGCACTGAAGCTGACGAATACACCTTTCAGTGTTTCTTCGGTGCTGGGATTGCTCGCGCTGCTCGGCGTCTCGGTTGAGACCGCCGTGATTCTCGTGTCGTACATCAACAAGCTTCGGCAAGAAGGCATGGACATTCCCACCGCGACGCGCGAGGCATCCTTGCTGCGGTTGCGCCCGATCATGATGACCGCGCTGGTTGCATGCCTCGGGTTGCTGCCGGCAGCGCTCTCCACCGGGATCGGTTCCGATACGCAGAAGCCATTCGCGATCGTGATCGTTGCTGGGCTGATCTCACGACTGTTTATTGGCTTTTTCGTGAACCCTGTGCTCTACCAGCTAGTCGCGCGAGAGGGCGATGTGCTGCAGGTGTAGTCTGCAGGACGCGTGTGTAAGCTTCGTTATAAGATTTCACAAATCTTTTTCAAAGAGTCAGCGCATCGTTCATGCCAGCGTTGTCTCTTTGCTGGCGCGAATGGGAACCGCCGACTATGGGAATTCGCATCGCTCTCGCGTTTGCATTTTGTCTGGTAGGGGCGGGTTTGCATGCGCATACCACTGCTGCGTCTGAAGGCTATGTAGGGAACCAGGCTTGCGCCAAGTGCCACGCCGCAATCGTTGACAGTTACGGGCGAACGCCAATGGCGAACGCCAGCGGGCCGGCGACTGCCGATCTCATCACCGGCGAATTCCATCACCAGAAATCCGGAGTTAATTACCGCATTCAAGAAGAAGACGGAAAGGTCTGGCTCAACTTCGATCGTCCGGGAGATAGCGAGGTGCACGGGCGGCGACAGTTGCTTTACTACATCGGACAGGGACGCCGGGGGCGTACTTACCTGTTCGCGGTGGATGGATTTCTTTTTGAATCGCCAGTGAATTGGTACGGGGATCGAAAGATGTGGGACATGACACCTGCGTATGGCGATGCGCGGGAAATTCCGATGAACCTTCCGGCATTGCCAAGTTGCCTCGAATGTCATGCCAGCGGATTCAAACCACCGATCGGAGGCAGCGAGAATCGCTACCCCGCGCCGTTCATCGAATACACCGGAGTGAGTTGTGAACGTTGCCACGGACCCGGAGCGGCACACGTAAATAGCGGTGGCGGGATCGCAAATCCAGGGAAGATGCCGGCGGCACGTCGCGACGGTGTGTGTATGCAATGTCACCTGGAAGGGGACGCGGCGATCGAACGTCCGGGCAAACATCTCTATCAGTATCGTCCGGGAGAAGACCTTTCGGAGTTCATACGGTATTACGTCTTGGTCGACAGCAACGGAACGGGCTTGCGCGCCAGCAGTCAGTTCGAAGCTCTGGCACAGAGTGCATGTAAGAAGAAATCCGGAGTTGCGATGTCATGCACCAGTTGCCACGATCCACATCGCGCGGTGAAACCGGAAGAGCGAGTCACTTTCTACCGGGCGAAATGTCTTAATTGTCATGGTGAGAACTTCGGTGCGAAGCATCACGCCGACAAGATGGACTGCACTTCCTGCCATATGCCCGCAGCGCTGAGCAGCGACGTTGCGCATACGGAGGTTACGAATCACAGTATCCCGCGACGGCCCTCGATCTTGCCCAAGGTAGACGATGCCTCACGCCAGAGGGAGTCTAAATTGCAGCCGTTCCCTTATTCCGCAGAGGCCGCCAACGACGCGCGTGACCTGGGGCTCGCGTGGGAGTCCATCGCAGGTTCCGGAGTGCCCCACGCCGAGTCGGAGGCGGAGCGCCAGTTGAAGGTTGCGGCAAAATCTCCGGATCCCGCGGTGCTGTCCGCGATCGGCTACCTTGAACAGAAGCGGGGGAACCTCGATGCGGCGAGCAAGTCTTACCGCGAGGCGCTTGAGATTTCACCAGGACTGATCGATGTGGAAAACAATCTTGCTTCCCTCGATGCACGTACCGGGCATACGCCAGAAGCGGTCACTCTCTGGGAAGACGCCTTCCAGAAAGCGCCGGGAAGGAGCACCATCGGCATGAACCTCGCGCGGGCGTTCTGCGCGTCCCATCAATATGACGCGGCTCGCAACTTCACCATGCGGGTATTGCAATTCAATCCCGACCTGACCGCCGCCAAGCGACTGATGAACGGCCTCAATGCAGTCCCGCCGAAGTGCGCTCCTTAGGTCTCGCTATCTTGACTGCAAGTGCACGGTTACGGTCTTGGTTTGGAATGTCTCCGAAGGGCCACTCTCGAAACTGATCTTCAATCGCGACACGCCCTCGTTTTTCAATACCTCGGCATTGTCTACGGATTGAATGATGGCGTCGCCGCCGGTCAGCACCTCATAGCTGCGACCATTTAAGCCGCTCACGGTGAATGTGGCCGAAGAACCTGACCACTGCTCCTTGATGAATCGGAGGCCCTCGCTCTTCGAGCCGCGCGCCGGCAACTGCGAAACGTATTCCAACCCGAAGTCGTTTTTCACATGAATGACTACGCTTCTCGTTTGACCTGCGGCGACCTGCAGATGCAGCGGAACGTGGCGATCTTGCGAGGTGGATTGTATGTCGAGCTTCGCAAGGGTGCCGTCGACGGTCGCGCGCAAAATCTTAGCCGAGAGAGATACCGCAGGAGACAAGGTGAGCTGTGCAGCGGCAGTCCCCGCATTCTTAATGCTGTAGGTAAGAGCGCCGCCGTTGCGACGGAATTCGACAGAAAGATTCGCGGCACCAGCGTGCACATTGCTGATCGTGGCGTTCTCCCACGTCGGAGGGAAATGCGGTGCGAGGGTGACGCTGCCGTCTGCACGAGCATCGACACCAAACATGCCGCGGAGAATCGGGCTCACGACCATGGATGACGACCAAATTTGGTGCGGGCAGCTTACGGAAATTGGCTCGAAGTAAGTGCCGGAAATCACCTCGGTCACGCGGCCGGTTGCTCCCGAGTGTGCGAGCAGCGCGTTGTCGCGGAGTTGCGCATAGCCCTGTAACGGGCGGTGATATTGGTAGTCGGCGACCGAGGCCCACCCGGTGAAGAGCGGCCAGATTGCTCCGAAGTGATAGCCGGACGGATCGTAGACATCGGCTTCGTCGGAGATCATTCTTGATCCCCAATCGGCAGTGATGTGAGGAGATGCGAGCGCATCGATGGTCTTTTGAGCTTTTTCGTCAGAGACGAGCGGCCACCATAGCGGGGCAGTGACCAGAATCGTGGTGCGATCGATCAATTTCCCGGAGGCGTCGATGCCGAGCGCGAGAGTGCCGGCTATATCGGACCAGAAATCCGTCTCCAGCTTCTTGCGGAGAGAATCGCCATCCTGTTGGGCTTCGGTTGCGGAGGCGGTGTTTCCTGCAATCTTCGCAAGTTCAGCCATCGCGTCCATGGCTTCGATCGATAGACCAGCCTGGTAGAACTCGGTTTCGATCGGCAGCAGGGCTCCGCCTTCGATCCAACCGTGACCGACCCCGTGATTCTTCGGCCACGTCCCGCCCTGCCTGGTGTTGATCAAGAATTTGTAGGCGCTTGCGAGATGATCCCAGTTTTCTTTCAGCCACGCCTGGTCGCCACTGGTGCGCAGATACTCGCGTGCAACGATCAGGTAAAGCGGAGTGGCGTCGGCGGAAGCATACGCGTACGGATAGGCCTTGAACCAGTCCGTCTCGTTCGCGAGATGCGCGATCTCGTGGGCGATCTTTCCGTCTTCGCGCTGGAATTTCGTGAGGAAGTTCAGCACCGCTTTGACGTTGTCGAAGTCGCCTTCTTTTAGAAGAGCAAGGCTGGTCCAGAGCGAATCGCGGCCGAAAAACCAGTTAAAGCCTGCGCGGTAATTGAACGACTCGCGATATCCCGCGACCATTCCGTAACCGAGTCCTGGACTCTCCACCATGCCTTGCAGGATTGCGACCTTCGACCAGTCGTATGCGGACTGCAGATCGGGATCGGGGACTGAAATGTTGGTGGTTTGCGCGAGGTAATCCTCGTAATACTTCTGGGAAGTGCTCATCAACTCCGCGGATTTGGAATTGAGATCCGAGTACGTAGCCATCGCGGTTTCCACACTTTCCGTGGAAAGCGCCCACGCGATGGTCAGCGTTTTCTTGCCGGTGATGGGTGGCGCGAGCGTCATGGATACGGTTTGCGACGACGAATAATTCGTTTTGTACGGGGTGGTGGCTACGCTTGCGCCGGGAGAACCAAAGACGCCGAAAAGCTTGCGGCGATCGGCACCGGCCATGAACACTTGTTGCTTCTCGTCGTATTGAAAGAACGTACCGCCCACCGATGCAGGCCAGGCAATCTGCACATCAGGTTCAAACTGGGCCTCAATCTCGAGAGGCGTGAAGCTGTCGACATCGAGGGCGATCATCGCTCCGGCTTCTTTCACCGGCGTGAAAATCGTCTCGCGTACCGAGAAGTTATCTGTGGCATAGACGATGGTCGTCGATTCCGGACGGGTGATTACGGTGCGCGCTAACGTTTCAGCCGGCATTTCCCGTTTATCCGCGTGAAAGATGAGATGGAAGTTCTTGAAGAATTTCAGCGGGTAGACCCAAGCTTCCAACGATCCGCCTTCATTGCCGAAGATCGCGGCCTTCTGTCCCGGAGAGTCGACGAACTCCCACGGATGTGCCTCGCGCACCATTTCGAGAGACGTGGGCTTGTTCTGCGCTTCGAGGCAGCAGGAAATTGTGGCGACGAGAAATAGCAGAGCGAAGCAGCGGCGGGATCGGTCGCGAAACATGTCGCCCAATAGGCTACTCGAATCTGGGCGAGCAGGCGAATCTTCGGTTTGCCCCTTTACGTAGAGTTTAGTGCTGACCGGCGTTCTTGGCGTTGAGAAGCTCTTCGGCAATCTTCAATTCACGATCGGCGTCGGCGTTGTTGCCGAGGTCGCGATACACCTGGCCGAGGAGATGATGGGTAATCGAGTTATTCGGATCCATGGTGGTTGCGCGCTGGAGAGCTCGCTGGGCAAGTAAAGGCTCGCCTTTTTTCTGAAGAACTTTTCCGAGGAGGATATAAGGGCCCGTCGAGGTGGAATCGAGCCAGATGGAGCGCTGCAGCAGGCGTTCCGCGTCGTCATATTTCTGGATGCGGGAATAGGCATCGGCAAGTTTGTAATACGCTGGCGCATGCCCCGGGTTAAGTGCGAGTTCTTGGCGAAAATCGTCGACCGCCTCGTTCACTCGCGATTTATAGAGGTGCAGTTCGCCAAGAAGAAAATGCGCGAGTGGAAGTTTCGGATCGAGCGAGATGGCCTTCAGGGCATATTCTTCCGCGACCGGGTCGTATTCCTGACGCAACAGCATGCGCGCGGTGAAGAGGTAGCTCGCCGCCGAATCGGGTCCCACGTCGAACATCTTCGCGAAAGCTTCGCGGGCGTGGGGATAATCCTTGAGATGGATGTAGCAGATGCCGAGGATATAGGCAGCGTCGACATTGGCATTCGGGAACCAGGTCTGCACCTTCTCAAGCAAAGGAACTGCGTCCTGCGGCTTGCCGGAAAGGTAATACGAGAGGCCGAGCAACTGGGCCGACTCGTTGTCTTTGGGATTCTGCTCGGTGGCTTCCTTCAGGTAGCGAATGGCGCTGGTGTAATCGGCCTTCTTATAAAAGGCGACGCCGAGTTCGTGCGACAGGCCTTCGGGACGCGGGGTTGCGGTCTCAAGCTTCTGGAGCTGCGCGATCGCTTCATCATATTGTCCGTGATCGAGCGAGCGATGGGCGTCGGCGAATACTCTTTCGGGTGCGACGGTCTCGGCTTGAGGTGAAGGTGCGGTGGCGTCCGTCTGCGACTTGGCATTGGCGGCTGCAAAGATGAAAAGCGAAACAAAAAAAATGCGAATCAATCGTGACATAGGAAGACACACCTGGAAATTAGTTTGCATTCGCCGTAGTCGCAGCCGTGACGGTCGCTCCACGGCACAAGTTTAGACGGATTGGTGAGTTCGTCAGCGCCCTTATATCCCAAAACAATTTCCTTCGTCGGTGACGAGTGATCAGCAGCTCGTCAAAGACGGAAAACCTACAAAGCGCATCGCGCCATCATCCCATTGATGAAGGAGCGCCGCAAACGGCGCGGGTTTGACTTTCCTCTCTGACCTGTAGATATTGGGATTCGTCCCCGATTCGAGTGTTATGGCCTTTTCTCGCAGCTGCGCATGTTCTGTTGTGTGGTGCCTTTTCTTGTTACAGGCCGGTGGACTGGCGCAGCAACCAGCAAGCGCCGCAAGCGCCTCTGACGCCTACAAACGCGGAGTGAAAGCCTACGAGAGCGGTGACGAGGCTGCCGCACTGACAATGTTTGAACGCGCAGCGAGATTGGAGCCGTCCAATCCCGACTACCAGAATGCCATCGGACAAGCTTTGCTGCGGAAGGGCGATGCGGCCAAAGCGATCCCACATTTTCGCCGCGTGATCAAGCTTCGGCCCGACCTCGCGGTTACCCATGCATTTCTCGGGCAAGCGTTGCTTTCCGATCATCAGACCGATGCCGCGGTTGAGGAATATCGGGTTGCGGTGAAGATGGCGCCGGCCATCCCGGAAGCTCATCAAGGACTCGGGAAAGCGCTCAGCATCAAAGGGGACACAGAAGGCGCCATTACGGAGTACCGGCAAGCGCTGGCGCTGGCTCCCGACCGTCCCGCGCTGTTTGACGAGTTGGGGGTATTGCTCGCGCAGAAAAACGATTTCGCGGGTGCGGAAGAACAGTTTCGCGCGGCACTGGACCTGGATCCTCAATATGAGTCTGCCCACTTTCACCTGGGCGCGGCGATGCTGAGTTTGAAAGATACCGCACAGGCAAAAGATCAATTGCAACTCGCCGTGAGCCTTGCGCCGAACGATGCTCTGGCGCATTTTTATTTGGGGCGAGCCCTCGAGCAGAGTGGAGACAATTCGAACGCCCTAATCAGCTATAAGCAGGCTGCGGAGCGGCAGCCAGACCTTCCCCAGGTGCAGCTGCGTCTCGGACTTGTAGCACAACGTACTGGGGACATGCCGGTTGCAATTGCAGCCTTCCAGAAAGCCCTCGCACAGGCACCGAACGATGCCGATTTGCACAACGATCTTGGGTTGGCTTATATGCAGAGCGGAGATGCGGGCGACTCCATCCGCGAATTCAACGAAGCCATCAAAACTCGTCCCGGTGACGCGGACTATGTCGGCAATCTCGCGGCAGTTTATTTACAGCAGTCCGATTTTGACGCAGCCAAAGAGAACTTCGAAAAGGCGTTGCAACTGGCTCCGAACAATGCCTCATTGCACCACGATCTCGCGTTGACCTTGAAATTGAAAGACAACCTCCCTGGGGCGATTACGGAATTGCGCGAGGCAATCCGGCTCGATCCGAACCTGTCGGACGCGCACTACACTCTTGGCGTTACGCTTTGGCAGCACGGGGATTGGCCGGACGCGATCGAGCAATTGCAGGCGGCCGTGCATGACAAGCCTGACTATGCCGAGGCTTACTACACCATGGGATCGGTGTACAAGCAGATGAATAAGCTGCCGGAGGCTGCCGAGGCGCTGCGCACCGCGCTGAAGCTGCAACCTGACTTCGCCGGCGCCCACACGACCCTGGCCGGAGTCTTGCGACAACTTGGGGATGCGACCGGAGCGGCGGAGGAAAGCCGGGCGGGGGCCGAGTGGTCGCGCAAGAAGACGAACCAGCAGGCCGCCCTATTCGCTACCAATTCGGGGAGGCGTTTGCTGGATGCCGGCGACATTGAGGGGGCGATCTCGCAACTCCGCCGTGCCGTGAATGCCGCGCCGGACTATGCTCCCGGTCACTTCTATCTGGGGACCGCCCTGTCACGAAAAGGCCTCGTTTCCGAGGCGAACGCCGAATTCGCGAAGGCCACCGAGCTTGATCCTCGTCTCAAAGCGCCTACCCGATAAACCGACGGTTTTCACATAAGTTTTCCGTCCTTGACACTTCCAGACCCGAATAACAGATTTCTTGTATTGACAACCGGGTTGAAAACGAGTTGACAAGGAACCTTGCAGGAGGTAAGTTTCTCCTCGCGTACGATCGTGTGCGTTTTGTCGCCTGTAAGTTAAGTAATGTGTCGGTTTTTAGGGAAATCAAGACGGTCCGAATTGAATTTGATTCGAAGGACCGCGTGGGCTTAGCGACGTTTGTAGTGCCCTTTCCCGAAAAGACTTTTTTCACCCCCTGATTTTCTGTCAGATGGCGCACCCCAAAGGCGCTGTTGGAGGTCGAGATGAAGCGTGTAGTCGTCCTACTAACGCTGTGCGTATTTTCATTGCTGGCCGTCACTCCAGCCTTTTCCCAAGCCGTTTTCGGTAGCATCTTCGGGACCGTTACAGACCCGCAGGGTGCAGCTGTCTCCGGCGCCACGGTCACCGTCACCGATATTTCCAAAGGAACGTCGGATACGGCCACGACCAATGAGAGCGGAAACTTTTCCGTTACTCACTTGATCCCTGACACGTATAGCGTCATGGTAGAAGTAAAAGGTTTTAAGAAATACGAGCAAAAGACTGTTTCCGTGAGCGCCGATGCTTCAGCGCGCGTTGACGCACAGATTCAGCTCGGATCTGAAAATCAGACCGTGGAAGTCACCGGCGAAGCTCCTCAGTTGGAGACCGACCGTGCCGACATCGCGGTAACGTTCAACCAGACGTACGTAGAAGACCTGCCGGTATTGAACCGCAACTTCACGACGTTTGAGCTGATGTCTCCTGGCACCCAGAAGCTGGTCGGCTGGAGCCACGCAGCGACCGAGAACCCGCAAGGCGGCCAGCAGATCTTCGTCAACGGCCAGCACTTCAGCGGAACCAATTTCCAACTGGACGGCACCGATAACCAGGATCCGATCCTGGGCATTATCGTCGTGAACCCGAACCTGGATGGGGTCACCGAAACCAAGATCGCGTTGCAGAACTACGACGCGGAAATGGGCAAGGCGGTCGCCGGATTCGTGAGCGCCCAGACCAAGTCGGGCAGCAACGATATCCACGGCAGCGCGTTCTACTTCCGGCGCTCCGATGCTAACCAGGCGCGCGATCCGTTCCAGCAATATCAACGTGACGCCGTTACCGGTCGCTTCATTCCACGGGCGCGCTGGCAGCAGTTCGGCGGTTCGGTGGGTGGCCCGATCATCAAGAACAAGCTGTTCTTCTTCGGTGATTACCAGGGCACTCGTCAGACGGTCGGAACCACAAATACGCTGACCATTCCTACCGCGCAGGTGTTGAATACCTGTATCGCGGCCGCTGGAAATGCTGGTGCGAACTGCGATTTGAGCCAGTACCTCGGAGTGGCGGGTGGTGGCGGACAAGTCTATGCCCCTAGCGCGACAAACTCATCCAGCGGCGGCGGCGGCGCGCCGTTCTCGGGAAACCTTATCCCCGGAAATCTGCTTTCCCCGCAAGCGATTGCGATTTTGAAATTGTTCCCGCAGCCGACGAACAACGGCGTGTTGAATAACTTCGTAGGCAGCGGTTCGGGACCTTTCAATCAGAACGCATTCGATACGAGAATTGACTACAACCTGTCAGACAAGACCGAGGTATTCGGACGATTCAGCTTGGATTACTTCAACCTGTCTGGTAAACCGGCTCTTGCGGCCGTCGGCAGCGTCGGCGATGGCCTTGGCGGTCTGGCTGGTAGCTCGATCACCCACAACTACAGCTTGGCTTCTGGTGTGACGCACACTTTCAGCAACACGCTGCTGGCTGACTTCCGCTTTGGCTGGTTCCGTTACAACCCGCAGACCCACAAGGCATTTGAAGGTCAGAATCCCGCGACGGCGGTTGGCATCCCAGGTGCGAACCTGGGCGACGTCACCACTTCGGGCTGGCCGGCCTTCAACATGAATAACACGTTGTCGAACTTCGGCGAAGGCCTGAACATAGGCCGTTGCAATTGCCCGCTGACTGAGAAAGAAGACCAGTACCAGGGCGTGACCAACTGGACCAAGATCCTTGGCAATCACCAGGTCAAATTCGGTACGGATATCCGTAGCGCTTCCAACCTGCGTGTTCCGAGCGACGCAAATCGCACGGGCCAGTTCAACTTCAACCAGAATGACACGTCTAACGGAGGCAGCGGCGGTCTGGATCTAGCTACCTTCCTTCTCGGCCAGGTGACTAGCTACGACCGGTTTGCCAGCACAAGTTTGAACGCTGCTGAACACCAGTGGAGATTCTTCTTCTACGGTCAAGACACTTGGCGCGTAACTCCGAAACTCACCATCAATTACGGTCTCCGCTGGGAAGATTACGTGCCGGAGTCCATCAATGGAAAAGACCTTGGCGGTCTCGGCGTGCTCAGCGGCGGCAGCGTCGCACACAGCCCCTATGGCCAACTAGTACCGTTTGGAGCAGGAGTTCGCGTTGCCGGAGAAGGTCCGTATGGACTCGGTTTCAACGTGAAGAGCAAGCTCAACGCGTTTGCACCTCGCATTGGTATCGCGTACTCGTATGACGATAAGACCGTCATCCGTATGGGCTACGGTCGCAGCTACGATATCGGCGTGTTCGGGTCGAATTTTGGACACGCAGTATCGCAGAACCTGCCGATCTTGGTGCACCAACAGATCGACGCCAGTTCCTCCGGGAACGCTCTTCTCTACGGCAGCACTCCTAATTACAACACCGCGTTTCTCTTAGGAACGGGTGCTCCTGCAGCTACCTTCCCAACAATTCCGAGCAACGGTTTGCTTCCGTTGCGCGGACCCGATGGAACGGTGGATCCTCGCATCCGTCCAGGAACGCAGACGCTACCGACAATCGATACTTGGAACCTGACGATTCAACGGCAGATTACTCCGAGTACCTCGTTGGAAATCGCGTACGTTGGCAACAAGGGATCGCATACCTTCGTGGGCCAAGGACCAGCCTACAACATCAACCAGCCCAGCATGGTCGGTTACGGAGTTCCGGGTATCACGCAGGCGATGCGTCGTCCGTTCTACAATGCCTTCAGCTATCCGGGTTACACGGATTCGACCGGCGCTCCCCTGGTTTGCTGCTCGAGTGATTTGGGCAACTACTTCGGCAACAATGCGAACAGCAACTACAACGCCTTGCAGGTCAAAGCTGAGAAGCGTATGTCGAACGGGTTGGAGTTCATTTCGCACTTCACCTGGTCGCGCGCGCTTCACTATGACAGCAACTACTTTGTGGATAACCCGCACGTGGCCTACGGACCTGACCAGAGCAACCGCACCAAGGTGTTCGTCATGAACGTAGTCTATGACCTGCCCTTCGGCAAGGGACGCCGCTTTGCCGCTGGCGATTCTCGAGCGGTTGACTATGTCATCGGCGGTTGGCAGCTTACATCAACCACAAATTGGAGCAGCGGCCTGCCGTTCACGCCGGGCATCAGCTTCTGCAGCTCGGAAAACGATGTGGGCGTATGCCGTCCAGACAAAAACGGCGGATTTCACATGGGTGCGGGCGGTTACAATGCGCAAACCCGAACGGTCACCTATTACACACCGGTCATCGCGTCCTCCAGTTCGGCATGGACGGCTGCCGGTCCTGGACAGCTTGGCAACGCAGGATACGATTCTCTCGTGGGACCGCGACTCTTTACCTCAGACGCGACTCTCCTGAAGAACTTCGCCATCACGGAGCGCATCAAGGCTCAATTCCGTGTGGACGCGTTCAACCTGTTTAATCATCCGGTCCTGGGCTTCAACTCGAACCAGGGTGATACGTGCGTCGCGGGAATCGTCGGCAATACTTGCGGCGGCAACGCGGGCAAGATCACCGGACTCGAAGCCGACACGCAAATGCGTGCCTTGGAATTCGCGGTCCGGTTAACCTTCTAAGTTTTTTCATCCTCAACCTGGGGAGCCTTCGGGCTCCCCTTTTTTGTTCCTGTACCCTAGATTGACCATGCCGCGGACTGGGCCTACGATGTTGGCATTCATGCGATTGCTTTCCTGCCGATCTCTTTCTGTCTCCCTCCCGCTCCTGCTCTTCTGCTTTGTTCTCGCACATACCGATCGTTCTACTGCCGCGCAGGCGGCGGCGCAGGCCGCTTCTCAGCCTACGGTGAAAGTCAACTTTGTCGATTTGGCCGAGAAAGCCGGGATCGTTGCGCAGAATGTTTACGGCGGCGTGGACAGCAAGAAGTTCATCATTGAAACCACCGGGTCCGGGGTTGCTGTCATCGACTACGACAACGACGGCTGGCCTGACCTCTTCTTCGTCAACGGAACCACCCTCGACGAGAAGAACAAAGACCTCAGCAACCGCCTTTACCACAACAATCACGACGGTACGTTTACTGACGTCACGAAAAAGGCTAACCTGTGGCACGCCGGATGGGGCCAGGCGGCGTGTGTGGGCGATTACGACAACGATGGCCATGACGACTTGTTCGTCAGCTACTACGGAAAGAACGTGCTCTATCACAACAACGGCGACGGCACCTTTACCGACGTCAGCGAGAAAGCAGGAGTCGCTGGCAAGGGAAGCACTTGGGGCACGGGTTGTGCCTTCGTGGATTATGACCGCGATGGCAAGCTCGATCTCATCGTTGCCAATTATGTTGATTTCGATCTCTCCACCGCTCCCGCGCCGGGTGCGGGACCGACCTGCATGTGGAAGGGGGCACCGGTCATGTGTGGCCCGCGCGGCCTCGCCTGGACGAAAAACATTCTCTACCACAATCGCGGCGATGGGACTTTTGAGGATGTCACGGTAAAGGCCCACATCGATAAGACCAACGGCCATTACGGCCTGGGCGTCTCGACCCTGGATTATGACGACGATGGCTGGCCCGATATCTTCGTGGCCTGCGACAGCACGCCGAGCATTCTCTACCACAACAATCACGATGGCACGTTCACGGATGTTGCGGTGACGATAGGTGCGGCTTTCAATGAGGATGGCCGGGAGCAGGCAGGAATGGGGTCAACGATCGCCGACTACGATGGTGACGGACGGTTGGACATCTTCAAAACAAACTTTTCCGACGACACGCCAACCCTGCTGCATAACGAAGGCGCGTCGGGCTTCACGGACGCCACAACTCCTGCCGGGCTGGGTTTGGAGACCAAGTACCTGGGCTGGGGTACAATGTTTTTCGATTTCGACAACGACGGCTGGCCCGATCTCATCGTGGGTAACGGCCATGTCTATCCCGAGGTGGATAAATTCAATCTCGGCAGCAATTACGAGGAACCGCGTCTCCTCTACCACAACAACGGCAACGGAACCTTCACGAACATTTCGGCTACTTCAGGAGAGGCGATCACCAAGCCCCACTCTTCGAGGGGAGTTGCGGTTGCGGACCTGTGGAACGACGGTCGCATGTCGGCGATCATCAGCAACATGAATGAACGACCGCTGTTGCTGGTGAATCAGGAGAAGTACACGAACCACTGGATTGCATTCAAAACGGTCGGCACAATGTCGAATCGAGATGGCATTGGCGCACGCATTCGCGTCACCGCGGGCAAGCGACTGTTCGTCGATGAAGTGCGGAGCGGCTCAAGCTACAACTCCAGCAGCGATCTCCGGGCGCACTTCGGATTGGGAACTGCGACGGTGGTCGACGGAGTAGAAGTGCGCTGGCCGAACGGCGACGTAGAGAAGTTTTCCGCGACGGTAGATCAGTTCAACACGCTGAAAGAGGGAGAGGGGAAAAAGGTGCAGCCCGAGAAGCACTGAGCGCTGCTATTTCGAGGGTTTAGCCGCGGTGGGCGTGGTCGAACTGATCACTCCTTGGCCTTCTTTCACGACATAAACCTGGTTGGGTTTCAAGTCCTTGATCGTGTCGACTTGCCCGCTGAGCCAGAACAATTCAAGCAGGTCCACCTTGGCGGCTTTGCCAATCCCGAAACTCACACGAAGATCACTCTGCGAGATGTAGCCGCCACCGCTGCGCACCTCGTCGATCTGCACGTGCGGCTTCGGCTCGTCGGATGGGTGCGTCGTACACCGGATACGTGTACCGATGCCGCTGCGATTCGATTTCGTTCCGATCGTTTTAACCCTGATCCAGTTGTTGCCCGGCTTCGCGTCGCAACGTAGAAGTTGCGGAGGACCGTTCACGGTACTCACCACGATATCGATATCGCCATCATTGTCGAAGTCTCCGAAAGCCACGCCCCGCGCGGCAGCCGGCGTAGAGATGCCGGGGCCCGCGTTGAACGAAATCTCCTCGAATTTTCCGTTATGCAGGTTTTTGTAGAGTAGTTTGCGCTGGGCGTAGCCCGCTTCGGTCTTCAGCTGCTCAACCTCGGGATAAACGTGTCCGTTGGAAATGAGGATGTCGGGCCAGCCGTCGTTATCAAAATCAAAGAAGCCGCAGCCCCATCCGAGAAACTGCGTATGCATGCCGAGACCCGCGGTGAAAGTTGTGTCCTCGAAGTTGCCTTTACCAATCCCGTGATAGAGCGAGGGAGTGTCGCCGGCAAAGTTCGTCTTCACGATGTCGAGATTGCCATCCAGGTCGTAGTCGGCGGCGGACACGCCCATGCCGGCTTGTGGCTTTCCATCCGGACTGAGCGCGCATCCCGCTTCCACAGCCACGTCTTCGAATTGTCCGTTGTGCTTGTTTTGAAACAGCGAACTCGCCATCGAGTCGTTGGCGACATAAATGTCCGGCCAGCCGTCGTTGTCGAAATCCGCAACCAGAACTCCCAGCCCGTACACTCCGGTGGACTTGTTGAGGCCTGCCGATTCGCTTACGTCGGTGAAAGTTCCGTTGCCATTGTTGTGGTACAGGATGTTGGTGTCGGAGCTCATCCCAGGCGGCCCGCAAGCAACCATCACACCTTTATAGAGACATGGGCCGGATTCAGGTACGGGCGCGGTCTTCAGATCGAGATCGATGTAATTTGCGACGAAAAGATCAAGGTGGCCGTCGCGGTCATAGTCGACGAAGGCACAGCCAGTCGCCCATCGGGTACGTTTTCCGGCGACACCAGCCTTCTCGCTGACATCGGTGAACGTGCCATTCCCGTTGTTGTGATAGAGGACGTTCTTGCCGAAGTAAGTGATGAACAAGTCGTCCCAGCCATCGTTATCGTAATCGCCGACACAGCAGCCTTGCCCCCAACCCGAATGCCGCAGCCCGGCCTTGTCGGTGATGTCCGTGAACGTTCCATCGCGATTGTTCTTGAAGAGATGATTCACGGGCTCCTGGCCTGCGGGGAACCCCTCCAGCCGAGTACCGTTCACGATAAAGATGTCGAGCCAGCCGTCGTTGTCGAAGTCGTAAAAGGCAATGCCGCACCCGGTCGTCTCGAGGAGGTATTTGTTCTTATGCTCACCACCAAAGATCGTGGTGACATGAAGTCCCGACTCCGCGGCGACGTCGATGAAATTCACTTCGTTCGCCGAGGTGATTTCCGTGTCTTTCTTGCTCGCTTGCGGGACGCCGATCGGCAGTGCCAGTGACATTACGTCAGTTAACGGCAGTACCAGAGCGGTGCGACATAGGGATTGCAAAAATGAGCGGCGCGAAGGAGACAAGCGGTTTCTGGACCTTAATGGGCTGGCCTTCATTGTGCAGCAGGCCCGACACATTCGCAAGCCATTCCCACGGTTAAACCAGCCCTTCTGAAAGGGTTGCGAGTGGTTGAGGGGCGGCGATGTTTGAGATAGACTCGCCCTTCACCAGTTGCAACTCCCGAAAGGTGCTATGCGAAAAATATCACTCTTGATTGTCGCCGGATTTCTAGTGACGA
>PLWX01000066.1:83099-83488 GCA_003151155.1 Acidobacteriaceae bacterium | reverse complement strand
GCAGCCTGCCGCTTGAGCGAGTTCATCTGACGCGTGACTTCGTCGAAGATATCGTTGACGCGCGACAGGTTGGTCTTTGCGTCTTCGAGGCGAGCTTCGGCAAGGCGTTTCTTGGTCTTGTACTTGGTGATGCCCGCCGCTTCTTCGATAATCGCCCGGCGATCCGTCGGCTTGCTGCTGAGTATCTGCCCGATGCGCCCTTGCTCGATGATCGCGTATGACTCCGGCCCAAGGCCGGTGCCCATAAAGATCTCGTGCACATCGCGCAACCGGCTTAGCTTGCCGTTGAGCAGGTATTCGCTGTCGCCGGAGCGAAACAGGCGACGGGTGACGCAGATCTCACCCTTCTTGAATTGTTTATGGTTGAACTTGCGGCGGCGGATCTTGAG
>PLWX01000066.1:81781-83030 GCA_003151155.1 Acidobacteriaceae bacterium | reverse complement strand
ACCGCTCCCTCGTATTGATCGGGGTCGATAAGCGTCAGCGAAACTTCCGCCATACCGGTGGGTTTGCGGTCACGGGTGCCGGCAAAGATCACGTCCTGCATGTGAATGCCACGCAGGGACTTTGCCGACTGCTCGCCGAGTACCCATGCAATGGAGTCGGCGATGTTCGACTTACCGCAACCGTTTGGTCCTACGATGGCGGCAATGCCGTCGCCGGGAAACTTGAGTTCGGTGCGATCGCAGAATGACTTGAAGCCCAGGATCTGGAGCTTTTTCAGTTTGAGCAACTTCTACTCCTTTGAGCAGCCGTGCCTTGCGCAGGATAGGCGTCCGGGCTGGGGAACGCTTGGCCTGCGCGGCCTGTGCTGGTGTTTCGTGAATCCTCGACGCATGGCTGAGGTGCGCCGAAATGCCGGTCACTCAAACGGGGCCGCCGGCGAGCAGGGCACCGGAGCCCGATTGACCGTAATCTACCGGGGTGGGGTGCCGGAGTCAAGCATCGACCCACTAAATCTTGGGGCTGGCTGTGGATAACCCCTCCTAATTGCAGCGGGTTTGCAGCAACCTGATTGTTCTCACGTTGCGGGATCGTACCGCGAAAAGCAGAGGGAAGGGTCAATTCTGCTGACTCCGAAGTCTGGGGACTTCCGAGTGCATGCGGAGAGACTTTGCCCACCGGGGCGCGGACCTCGATTGAGAGCCTGTGAAATTGCACGAAGGAAGGGAGAATCGCGAGAGCAGGTGCTAATTTACTGCTTTTGGCGATACGAAGGCAAGTCACAGCCGCATAAAACAAGGGGAATTAGGACATGGGTATCAAGTCGGTAGCCCTTAGCTTGACGTACGCTTGCTTAATCCCATACACCTGATCCTTGGCTTCTACACCTAAATCGCATACCGTTCGCGGCTATGTCTACGTGGCGGCAGCCACGCTCTGCTGGGGAATCTCCGCCAGCTTGGGCCGGGCGGCGTTTACCGGACGGCTGTTCGGGGGCCTGCAGCCGATTGATCCGATCATCCTGGCGCAGGCGCGCACCACGATCGCGTTCCTGATTCTGACTCCGATTTTATTGGGAGTGCTTGGACGCGAGCGGCTCACGCTACCCCGACGGGAGATGGTTCGGGCGTTCTTACTGGGCGCATTCGGTCTTGCGATTTCGAATTACGCGTACTATCTCGCGATCCAAAAGACGACAGTGGCGACGGCGATCATCCTGCAATACACCGCGCCAATCTGGGTTCTGTTATT
>PLWX01000066.1:0-81749 GCA_003151155.1 Acidobacteriaceae bacterium | reverse complement strand
ACCCACGCTTTCCTCGGCGCGGCGATCGTGTGGATCATCGTGAATCCGCCGTGGAAGATTGTCGCGGCCCACTACTCCGCGTCGCAATACGGTTTCATGCTGTTGTTCTCGATCACCTCGGCAGCCATTCCATTTTCGTTCTACTTCGCAGGACTGCATCATCTCGACGCCACACGCGCCATCGTCACCGGTGCGCTTGAGCCGGTTTTTTCGGTACTGATTGCGGCGGTTTTTCTTGGCGAGATCGTCAGCCCAATTCAAGTTTTGGGGATAGCAATCGTGCTGAGCGCAATTGTGCTTATACAGCGCCCCGAGGGCGATCGAGAAGCAATCGCGGTTGAACCGATCGAATAACGATTCTCGTTTGTGGAAAACTTTTGCCTGTGAAGAGTTAGGATTCTAGAGCAGAGTAGCTGGTGCATCTTAACGAAGCAAAAGAGGCAGGGATGGAATCGGCCCTCGATCGACTCCTCGAAGAACGCCGCCGGTGGCGAGAAATCAGGCGGCGAAGACTCACCAAAGTGAATGAACGTTGCGCGTTAGGCTGGAAGAATTTTTGTATCGCGCTGCATCACGAAGTTGTTCGGCATAACACGTTAGGACGGCGCCCGATACTCGGTCTTCGTCGTAATGCGAATGTGCTTGAGATTCACCGTGCTGGACATTTGGCTCCTTTGTTGACGTTCTCACTGAACGAAGACCACGTACAGATTGCCTACAGTTCACCGCTGCATCAGGATTCGGTGTTGGTCGACCGCGATGGTTCCATCATCGCGGCATTTCTCGGATCGCTATTATTGATGGCACCCGATGGACGCATGATGCGCTTCGGTTATTCCGAAGCCGCGCAATATTTGTTAGCCCCGGTACTGCCTTCCTAGAAATGTGAGTGTTCGACAGGAGCCCTCCGCGCGAGGGCTTTTGCTTTTGGTCACGACGATTCATTGATCAACGAAGCAATTCCTTGCCGCGCGTCTCCGGCAACAGCAGTGCTGTGAACGCGGCGAGAAGAAAACTCACGGCGCAAACCGGGAACGCACCACTGAGTCCGCGATGCAAGCTCAGCGCGCCGATCACGTAGGGCGCAATAGAACTCAGCATTCTTGCTCCGTTATACGTAAGTCCGAGAGCGCGGGCGCGAATGCGGGTGGGGAAGAGTTCAGCGCCGACGATGCCCGAGCCGGTAAAGAAACCGGTTCCGAAGAAAGCGACAACCGCCCCAAGCACAAGAATCTCCCAAGGCTGTCGTGCCAGTGCGTAGATCGGTACCGCGACTGCGGCTGCGAAGAGATAGATAAAAAACGCCGGCCGCCGGCCGATGCGATCCGCTACGAAGCCAAAGCTGATGTATCCCGGGAACATTCCGGCAAGGTTCAGGAAAACGAGAAATGTCGTGGTGTTGAGTTGCGAGAGACCTCGGCCACCTTGCTCGACCGGCAGCGAAAGGTAAGGGGGAATCCAGGTAAACAAGCCCCACCAGGCAAACAGGCCGAAAAAGTTGAGTAACAACAAAACCAGGGCGTTGCGAACATGGGTGCGCGGCAAGGCAGTCGGGCTCGTGTGCTCCTCAGGACGAATCGCACGAGAATTCTGACTTTCTGATATCTTCTTTCGTCCGGAAGCGTTTTGCTGTTCCCACATCGCAGATTCAGGAACTGAACTGCGAATCCACAGGATGATCAATGCCGGCGCAATTCCCAGGAAGAAAACATAGCGCCAATTGTGAAAGTGCTGAAGAACAAAACCTGCCACCAAGGCCGCAGCCGCATATCCCCACGCCCACGAACTCTGCACAACTGCGATTGCCTTCGCGCGGAGCGCTGTAGGCCAAGTCTCGGCAACGAGGGTTGCGCCGGTATTCCACTCGCCGCCCATACCGAGTCCTAGAAAGAAGCGAAAGGCCGCGAGCATCTGCACCGACGTCGATAGTCCGGACGCAAACGAGCAGACGGAATAAGTGGCGATGCTCAGCATCAACGCTCGCGTGCGGCCTACACGGTCGGCAATCCAACCGAATAGTAAACCGCCGATACCACTGGCGAGCAGCGTCAGAGTATTGAGAAATCCGATCGTAGCTTTGTTGATGTGCAGGTCACGCATCACGTAGGCGACGACCATGGCGTAGAGCATGACGTCGAAAGCGTCGAGTGCCCAGCCCAACGCAGCAGCAATCAGTGTGCGGCGTTGCGCGGAGGTGACGTCGGCAAACAGCATCGGCGGATTGTAACCCTCAAACGGGATTAACCACAGAGGAGGCAGAGGAACTCAGAGGGGCATCACACTGCGCCGCGTAGAGAGTCCAAAACCCTACGTCCTAAACAGAACGCTCAAGCCCCTCCGTGTCCTCTGCGACCTCTGTGGTTAGAAAGGTTTCATCGGGCGTACCGTGTATGCAGTTTGAAGTAGCGAAGCGCAGTTTGCACATCGCGACCGATTTGAGCTTTGAGCGCGTCGGTATTCGGGAATTTGATCTCGTCGCGAATGCGTTTGAGGAAGGTGATCTCGACCTCGGTCTGCGCGGTCAATTCAATCGGATGAAAATTGAGTAAATGCGTCTCGATCGCGAAGCCGTCTTCACCAAAGGTCGGGCGCACTCCGACGTTGGTTACGGAATCAAATGTCTCGTCCGCCACCCGAGTGCGGGTTATGTATACCCCGTTGCCGGGAACCATTTCGTTGTACTCGACCAGGTTGATCGTCGGAACTGTGTATTTGTGTCCAAGCCCGCGTCCGCGGCCTGGATGCGAGATGACGCTGAATGAGCGACCGAGTAACGTGCGCACCCGTGACATTTCACCCGCGGAGATCAGCTTGCGGATCTGGCTGCTGGAGACCGTGTGGTTTCGCAGCTTCATCTCGGGATAAATCTTCACCGCAAAGCCGAACTCACGGCCGAGTTCTTCAAGTTGCGCGATGTCGCCTTGCGCCTTATGTCCAAAGTGAAAGTTGTAGCCTTCGTGAACCTCTTTCGTCGCGAGTTTTTCTACGAGGATATGTTCGACGAATTCGCGTGGCGACATCACCGACAGGTCGCGCGTAAAAGGTAGCACCAGGACAGCGTCGACGCCGGTTTCCGTGATCTTACGCAGTTTCAACGGCAGCGGCGTTAGCAGTTTGGGAGCAACATCCGGACGCAAAATGCGGGTTGGATGCGGATCGAAGGTGACGGCCAAGGCTCGTCCGTGGATCTGGCGTGCGCGGTGCACCAGTGCTTTGAGAACGCGCTGATGGGCGCGGTGAACACCATCGAAGTTTCCGATGCTGACCACAGCAGGGCCGTAGCCGTCGGGGATTTCATCAATGGCTCGAAAGATCTGCATGTCCGCGTGGTCGGTCAGAGCTCAAACTCGAGTCTTAGCCCGTCGTGGGCCAATTGCACTCCGGCAGGAAGCTGCCGGTTGGTTTCTTCATGCGGCAAATCGTGGGAAATATGGGTGAAGTAGGTGCGCTTGGGCTTGAGCCTGCTCACGATCGAAAGGGAGTTCTCGACCGTGGAATGCGTAGGGTGCGGCTTGTGACGGAGTGCGTCCAGAAAAAGAATGTCGAGCCCCTGCAGCATTTCCATCGAACTTTGCGGAATCTCGCTGAAGTCCGTGAGATAAGCCGCCGAGCCAAATCGATATCCGTAAATCTCCGCCTCACCGTGGATAATCGGCACCGGCGTAAACGTCGCGCCGAACAGTTGCAGCGGCTCGTAATTCACCGGGTGAAGCTCGACTTGCGCGATGGTGCCAAACTTGTAGTCGTCGTCGAAGATGTATTTGAAAACGTGCTTCAGTACGCGCCCGGTGCTCTCGCTGGCGTGCAGCGGCACTTTCGGACCGCCCGTAACGCGTGGGAAGCTCAACGGGCGGACGTCATCGAGGCCCAGTATGTGATCGGCATGGCCATGCGTATAGAGAATCGCATCGATCTTCTTAATGCCCTCGCGCAATGCCTGTTCCCGGAAGTCGGGCGTGGTATCGATCAAAACTAGCCTGCCGTCGTATTGCAGCATGATCGACGGACGGGTGCGCCGATCACGAGGGTCAGCTGAATGACAGACCGCGCAATCACAGCCGATGGTGGGCACGCCCATGGACGTGCCGCTCCCCAGGACGGTCAGGGTCGCTTGCATCAGGCGTTGCCCTTGCCTCCAGACGGCGGAGGAGGAGCCTGCGTCAACATCTTGGTAATTTCGATGTACGCCATGCGCAACTCGTACAAGATGCTGTCGAGCAAACGCGTCTCTTTTGCGTCCAGATTGCCTTTCGTTTTTTCCTGCAATACGGAAAGCATGTCGACAGTCTGGCGCGCCGCGATGATGTCGGGTTGATATTTCATCTGGCCCGACTGCGGATCCAAGCCGAGTTGCATGATGGCGGTTGTGTAGAGCGAAGCCACCAGCTTCTCGAAATTCATCTCAAAGTCTTTCGGGCTGCGGCCCTGCTCTTTCAATTGCCCGGCGAAGTGCTGATCTAGGGTATCGGCCGATTGTTTGTAAGCATCCACGGAGGCGCGCTTCTCCTCGGCAGAAATGGCATCCTCGTCGGCTGGTTCTTCCTCGGGGCGTTTGGGAAATTCCTTGACGTTGGATTCGGTTGGCTGCGGCGGAGCCGGAGTGGGTGCGGAACTTTCCTCTTCCTCACGCGGCGCGTCAGGACGCACTTCGCCTTCGCTGGTGAACTTGCGCCGGTCAGTCACTACAAATGTTTCGTTCTTCTTGTCTGCCATAAGTTAAATCTCGAAAGGAATGGAATGTACGGTTGCCGTGCTCTCGCCTGCGGCGAGCGTTGTGCCTATTGCTCCGGCTTCACGTCGAACGTAGCCCAGGGCAATGAACTGCAGAGAAGGAAGCTGCGCCACACTGGTGAGCTCGCCGACCTCTTTGCCGTCTTTGGATAACTTCGTCCCTGGAGGAATCGATTGCGGGAGCGTGAAACCGATGAGCCCGCGGTGCACATTGCCGCGTGAGCGAATACGCTCCACGATCTCCTGGCCGATGTAGCAACCCTTCACAAAATGCAGTGCGTGCTTCTGCTCTGTTTCCTGCGGAAGGTCACGTTCGCGAATGTCTTGCCCGAAGGCAGGAATTCCGCTGGCAATGCGAAACGCTTCCAGCGCCTCAAAGCCAACGGGCACCGCACCGGCGTGGAGGAGCGCGTCCCATGCGGCCGCGGTGTTTTCTGGAGCGAACCAGATCTCGAACTCTGGGAAGCGTTCACTTGGCCCGCGTGCGACCGAGATTCCAATTTCGTTCCACACAGCATCCACCACTTCGAGCGGCAGCAGATCGGCAGGGAAGCCGACGTTTCGCAGGATCTCGACCGCCTTCGGACCTTTAACCCCGACGGACGCAAGCTTCTCGCTGACGTTGGCCAGTTCCACATCGTCCATGATGATGTAGCGATCGAACCATGCAATCAAGTTCGCGGCCTGCGAAGCGTCCGTTACCAGCAGAAAATAGTCTCCACGTTGGAAAACCGTGAGATCGCCCTGGATGCGGCCCTGCGCATTTAGCACAAAACTATAAACACCGTGTCCGAGAGCAAGGTCGCGGACGTTGTTCGTTATTGTCCCATTCAGCCATCGCACGCGGTCTTCGCCTGTCACCACGATTTTTGCGCGCCACGTCGCTTCGTACACGCCTGCGCCGGAACGTAGCGCCCCAAATTCTTCCGCAAAGGTAGAGAAGGCAGCAGCCGCTTCCGCGCCGTGGTAATTCCCGGTACGCAGGGGCGAGCTCTTCTCCGGCAGTAAAGAATTAGCCATATAGAACCTTTGATTATAGCGAAGCACTTATAGATTCGTGTGACTTGTACAAACCCTGCTTTGGCGGTACTATCCCTGCCCTCGGAGGATGTATGCATCGTTGGATGTGGGTCGTTTTCGCCGCCATCTGCCTGTCAGTCTCTACCTTTGCCCAGGAACACGAGCACATGACGCCGTTCAAGCCCTCGCCTGAGTTTGAGCAAATGAAGAAGCTGGTGGGCAAATGGGAAGGCACGGCCGGCGGCCGCGCCGTTACTACGGAATTCCGCCTCACTGGCGATGGGTCCGCCATCATGCAGATTTTGGGGAAGGATGGGCCCTATGAGATGGTCACCATGTTCAACATGGATGGAACCCGTTTCCTTGCCACCCATTATTGCGCGGCGCATAACCAGCCGCGGATGGAAGCGGTCTCGGGCAGCGGCGGCAATACCGTAGAGTTCAAATTTGTGGATGGGACCAACATCGTGCCTGGCGACACGCACATGGAGAAGGTGAAGGTCACGCTCGCAGATGCCGACCACCATACCGAGCTCTGGACTTCTACAGAAGGCGGCAAATCCGGCTCGATGGCGTTCGATTTCCACCGCGTGAAGTAGCGGGGCCGAGCCGAGCCGAATTGCCTACCCTTGTGCTTTAATCGTGTTGTGTCTTCGCACCGATTGATTGCCGCAGTTCTCCTTGCCATTGGCTTGCAGGGAAGCCCCTCGCTCGCCCAGACTCCATCGCCGACAGCGCCTCCGCCGTCCACCATTCCCGGAGATGCGCCCACAAGTCAAGCGCCAGCCACGCCTTCAGCAGACACATCGAAAGGCGATGACAAAGCCAATCCGCCCGAAAAAAGGATCTCACCGCAAGAAGCTGCGGATCTTTTCAAATCGGCGGATGAGATTTTGCGTTTTGCAAGCAAGCAGAGTGGCCTGCCGATCAAGCACGAAGTGAAGCATAAGCTTACCTCGCGTGACGAAGTGCAAAAGTTCATCGAGAAGCGGATGAAGGACGATCCGGACGCCAAGCGCATGGAAGAGTCTGAGTTCGTGATGAAAAAGTTCGGCCTGCTGCCCGAGACCTTCAACCTGCGTTCCTTCATGGTGTCGATGCTGCGAGAACAAGTGGCCGGCTATTACGACACGAAAACCAGGACCATGAATCTGTTGGACTGGCTTCCGCCCGAGGTACAGAAGCCGGTGATGGCGCACGAACTCACCCATGCTCTCCAGGATCAGTATGTGGATTTGGACAAGTGGGAAGATGCCGGCAAGCCAGAAGGCAAAAAGCTTTCTCTACCAGAGCAGTTGGCTTTAGATGAGGAACGAGTGGCCCGGCAATCCGTCACCGAAGGACAGGCCATGCTGGTGCTCATTGACTACAGCCTCGTTCCCATGGGCAGCAGCTCCGCCGAATCGCCCGATTCCGTGAAGATGATGGAAGACCAGATGATGGACGGCGCCGGATCCCCAGTGTTCGCCAGCGCCCCGCTCTACATCAAGCGCGCGCTAATGTTCGCCTACCGCGAGGGGACAGAGTTCGAACGGCAGATCCTTGTCAGCCAAGGTAAGCAGGGGGCGTTCAAGGGAACATTGGACCATCCTCCGCAGGACACGCGCGAGGTTATGCAGCCCCGAACCTATCTGTCCGGCGAACATACCCCATTGCTGACCGTCCCGAATTACGACAAAGTCCTGGGGCACGGATGGGAGCAGGTCGACTTTGGCGCGTTAGGTCAGTTCGACGTTAACGTACTGATGGAGCTCTATGCCGACGCGGATACCTCGCAGGAACTGACGCCGGACTGGCGCGGCGGTTATTACTACGCGGCGCACAAAAAGGGGACCGCAGCGCAGAACGTTGCTTTTGTTTACGTCTCCAAGTGGAGTGACGAAGACAGCGCAGCACAATTCACAAAGCTGTTTGCCAACTCATGGAAGCAACGCTACAAAAATCTTCGTACCGACGTCACTGGAGAGAAATCGGACACCAATAAGATTCGAAAACAGACAGAAACCGGGGAAGTGTCCGTGGAAAGAGTGGGGAGCGTCGTAATCGCCATGGAGAGTTTCCCTCCGGAAGAAGCGGCGCGACTACGTAGTGTGGCCCTCGCCGCCGATTCCGGAACATCACGAACCACTGCGGCGATCCCGATCAGAACGGGACCCATGTTCGATATCCGAAAGCTCGCTGCGATGAACGGATTTGTTCTGGGAGTCCGCTGAAGCCTGAATGAGCTCTTGGTTGTTTATAATCGAGAATTCAGCTCATCGTTGCAGGAGATTCTGATTGTCGCAGGCGGAAATAGGCATCATTGGGGGCAGTGGACTGTACTCCATGCCCGGCGTTTCGGATGTTCAGGAAGTTAAGCTCAACACACCCTTTGGAGATCCATCCGATCCTTACATCCTGGGAACTTTGGCGGGACGGAAAGTCGCCTTCCTAGCGCGGCATGGCCGTGGCCATCGTTTGCTGCCGACGGAACTCAACTTCCGCGCGAATATCCACGGCTTTAAGCAACTCGGGGTGGAGCGAATCATTTCCGTTTCCGCCGTCGGATCGCTGAAGGAAGAACATCGGCCGTTGGAGTTCGTGATTCCCGATCAGTTTTACGATCGCACCAAGCAGCGCATTTCCACCTTCTTCGGCGAGGGCATCGTCGCCCATGTCGGCTTCGGAGATCCTGTCTGCGGTGAAATGGCGAAGGTTGTGAAGCATGCGACGGCGAAAGCTGGGGTTGTTTCCAAACTCGGTGGCACCTATGTCTGCATGGAAGGCCCGCAGTTCTCCACCAAGGCGGAATCGAATCTCTATCGCTCCTGGGGGATGGACGTCATCGGCATGACCAACCTCCAGGAAGCGAAGCTCGCCCGTGAGGCAGAGCTCTGTTATGTCACGGTCGCCATGGTCACCGATTACGACTGCTGGCATCCGGACCACGACGCAGTGACCGTCGATCAGATTGTTGCCGTGCTGCTCAAGAATGCGGCAAACGCCTGCGGTGTTGTGCGCGAAGCTGTCGCCGCGATGCCGAAGCAGCGCTCCTGCAAGTGTGGCTCGGCCCTGGCGACCGCGATCATCACCAATAAAGACGTCGTTCCAGCGGCGACGAAAGAAAAATTGAAGTTGATCATCGGAAAATATTTCGATGAAAACAAGAAGGGCGCGTAACGATGTCGATCGTGGTAGTGGGCTCAGTCGCTTTTGACACGCTTAAAACGCCTTACGGGCATCGCGAGAAGATTCTTGGCGGCGCAGCAACGTATTTTTCCCTTTCGGCGAGCAATTTCACGAAGGTGCGTGTGATTGCCGTGGTCGGGGAGGATTTCTCGGCGGTAAACGAGGACGTGATGCGCTCACGCGGTATCGACACCACTGGACTGGTCCACGCTGCCGGCAAGACCTTCCATTGGGGCGGCGAATATCACGCGGAGAACATCAACGACGCCAAGACTAAGTTCACCGACCTTAACGTTTTTCAGGACTTCAATCCCGAGATTCCCGCGGCATATCGCGATTCCGACTACCTGTTTCTCGCCAACATCGACCCGGTTCTGCAACTTCAGGTAAGGAAACAACTGCCCAAGGTGAAGATGGTTGGCGGCGACACCATGAATCTCTGGATCGACATCAAACACGCCGAACTCCTGGAGACTTTGAAGGGCGTCGATATCCTGTTGATCAACGACAGCGAGGCCAAGATGCTGGCGCACGACGCGAGTCTCCCGCGTGCCGCGCGTAAAGTTCTGGATCTCGGACCGAAGGCCCTGGTCATCAAGCACGGTGAGTACGGCGCCACGATTTTCTTCCGTGACGGTGCCTTCGAAGGCTCGCATCACCCATTTCGCGCTCCCGCACTCCCTCTTGAAGAAGTCGTGGATCCTACTGGTGCTGGTGATTCCTTCGCCGGCGGATTCATGGGCTACATCGCATCGCAGTCAAAACTCACACGCTCCGTGTTGAAGCAGGCCATGTTCTACGGCAGCGTGATGGGATCGTTCGCCGTCGAACGTTTCGGTACCGAACGATTGGAATCGTTACAGCGCGATGAGATCGAAAGTCGCCTTGCGATCTTCCGCGACCTCACCCATCTCGACTGATGAAGAGAGCCAAGCCAGCCGCCGAGACGCTTCCGATCGACTACTCCGGGATCGTGGCTCTCTGCGGTGCGCTGATTTCGTTCTGTGCTTTTCTATTGTTCTATCGTCGCGGAGAGATACTGCTCTACGGCGACGCCGTTGCCCACATCAATATTGCGCGACGCATCTTCGACTGCCGCGAGCCCGGCATTCGTCAACTCGGTACTGTTTGGCTGCCGTTGCCCCACCTGTTGATGGTTCCGTTTTTACTCTCCGACAATTTCTGGGTGAGTGGAATCGGCGGTTCGCTTCCATCGATGGTGGCCTTTGTCCTCGGGGCCGTCGGACTCTATCGCCTGGTTTCAGCGCGAACCTCGCACGCTTTGGGAGGGCTCGCATCGGCAATCTACCTGCTCAATCCCAACCTGCTCTATATGCAGGCGACTGCCATGGGTGAGACTGTCTTTCTCGCGCTGATGATCTGGGCTATCGTGTACCTCGATTGCTTCGCCCGCGCACTGAGTTCGCCGGACACGAAGACAGCTGGAATGCTATCCGCTTCTCAGGCGCTCAACCGTTGCGCCATTGCGCTCGCGGGCGCGATCTTGACCCGTTACGACGGTTGGATGTTAGCCGCGGTGTGCGGTATCACGGCACTCATCGTTCTGCTCCGGAATTGGGGCACGCAGTCGAAGAAGCAGCAAGCCGCCTTGCGAAGGTCGGCGACTGACTTTTTCCTGCTCTGTGCGCTCGTGCCTACACTCTGGTTGAGCTACAACTACCTGCTTTCTCGCCAGCCCATGGACTTTGCCAACGGTCCATACTCTGCCAAGGCCATCGCTCAGCGCACTACGCCGCAAGGCGCACCGCCCTATCCCGGAAAAGACCATCCAACGACGGCCGCCTTGTATTTCCTCAAGGCTGCGAAGTTGAATATGGCGGAAGGGACTTGGCAGTTTTTTCTTATGGCTGCAGTTCTGCTCGGCTGCGCCGCGATTTTACTGACCCTGCGGGGAGGATGGATCTGGCTGGTGTTCTGGACACCGCTAGTCTTCTACGCGCTCTCCATTGCGTATGGCAGTGTTCCAATCTTCCTTCCGGAATGGTGGCCCTTCTCCTATTACAACGTGCGTTACGGGTTGGAGTTGATTCCTGCATTCGCGGTGAGTCTCGCGATGCTGGCAGGAATGGGTAAGATGGCGACGATACCGCAACGCTGGAAAATTGCCTTGCCCATCGCGGTAGTCGCACTCATCACTGGCGGATATGCATGGGCCTGGCGCGCCACGCCAATCTGCCTGCGCGAGGCACGCGCAAACGGCAAAGCCCGCATGTCGCTGGACATCACGGTAGCTCGCTATATTTCCAAGATGCCGGAGAATTCCACGATTCTCATGGAAACCGGTTCCTATGTAGGTGCGCTTCAAACTGCCGGCCGTCACCTCGATCACGTGATCTGGGAAGGTATCTTCTGGCAGTGGCAGGGAGCGCTGAATCAACCGGCGCAGGATGCCGATTACTTGATTGCATTCGACGATGACGAAGTGTCGAAGGCGGCGCATCTCCATCCCGAAGGCTTGCAGAGCATGGTCATTCTCCACGTGGAAGGACAACCGCCTGCGACGCTGTATCGTAGCGCTCTGCGCAATGCGCCCCCGCTCTAGAGTGAACCATGCGACGCAATCCCAGCCGCGAATTGCGAGTGCTAGAATCGGTTGCGATTCATGAATGCTATCGGTTGGGCAGCCGCACACGGCGTCAAATTCGAGCCTTACTGGGAACTGGGGTCTAACCTGTTCCGGGTCGGCCTCGCGGCTCTTCTCGGCGGAGCCATCGGTCTCGAACGCGAACTGAAGCACAAGCCCGCCGGCCTTCGCACCAACATGTTCATTTGTCTCGGCGCGGCGATGTTCACGGTGCTTTCCGCAGAGCTTGCGGGGGAATTCAGCGGCGATCACACTCGGGTTGCGGCACAGATCATCCCCGGCATCGGATTTATCGGCGCCGGATCCATCCTTCATTCCCGCGGTTCGGTACAGGGTATTACAACCGCAGCTACGTTGTTCGTGGTGGCCTCGGTCGGAATGGCCGCTGGCGGCGGGTTGTATCTGACGGCTGTATGTTCCACCATCCTCATTATCCTTTCGCTGATCGGGCTCGGGGCTGCGGAGACCAAGTTCAACCTGAAGCCGGTACCCACACTTTACGAGGTCTTCGGCGAGAGCGCGGAGGAACTGACCAACTCGATCAATGAAGTTCTCGAAGACATGCATCACTTGATGGAGAGCGTGCAGGTGACAAAATCGAACAGCCACTATCGCATGCAATTCGTGGTCACTTGCACCATGGGCGAGCGCCAGCGCTTGCTCTCAAGTCTCCATGGTCTCGGTTGCGTGACGCGCGTCAACACTTTCTCCGCCCCGGAACGAGAGTAAAAAATGCCGTCGATCCCCTTCGCCAAGGCCAGCGCTTGCGGTAACGATTTCCTTGTGATTGATTTTTCCTATGCTGGCGACGATATCGCCGGCCTCACCCGTAGGTTGTGCGATCGCCACAACGGGGTGGGTGCCGATGGCGTCGAGTGGTTGTTGCCCTCCACCTCTGCCGATATCGAAGCTCGATTAATCAATGCGGACGGCAGCGATGCAGAGGTTTCAGGGAACGGCACACGCTGTGTGGCGGCTTGCATTGCCGAGCACAGTGGCGCCTCAAGCGTGTCGGTCCAGACAGGCGCCGGAATCAAGATTTGCGACTTGGTCGCGCAGCACGAAAATAATTTTGAGTTTAAGACTGCCATTGGCAGACCAGAAATCGAGGGTCAGATTACGGTACACGCCGCGAACCGGGACACGGTCGGTCTGAAGCTGGCGGTCGGCAATCCTCAATTCGCCATCATGGTCGAAGAGTTTCCCAATGGATGGCAATCACTAGCCGATGCAATCGCTCGCACGCCGCACTTCCCGCAGGGAACCAATACCGAATTTGTGAAGATTCTCGATCGTCATTCCGTCGAGATCCGCATTTATGAACGCGGCGCCGGCGAAACGTTGTCTTCGGGAACTGGTTCCTGCGCATCGGCAGTAACCGCGATCCACAGCGGTAAATGTGAATCGCCGGTCCGAGTAACTACTCCCGGAGGCACTCAAACTGTCGAGTGGGACGGCGAGATCACGCTCACTGGGCCGGCGACGATCGTCTGCACCGGCCAGTTTTTCGTTTAAGATGACGGAACGAATGCCGCATTCCGTCCCAATTCGTCCGCCGGCCCTCTTGCCGGGCGATACCGTCGGAATCGTAGCTCCCGCCAGCAATATCGATCCTAAGGCACTCGCTGCCGGGTGCGCGGCTCTGCGAAAGCTGGGATACGTTCCTTATTATCTCGATTCCATCTTCGAGCGAGACCTTTTTTTTGCCGGAAGCGTCGCGCGCCGCGTCGGGGAACTTGAGCACATGTTTGCGAATCCCGAAGTTCGCGCTATCGTTTGCGCGCGCGGCGGGTACGGGACCAATCACCTCCTGCCACACCTGGATCTGCGAGTGCTGCTGGCGAACCCAAAGCCCTTCATCGGTTATAGCGATATCACGACGCTTCTCACCTGGCTTACCGATCACGGCCTTGTGACTTTTCACGGGCCAATGGTCACCAAGGACTTCGCGCGAGAGAATGGCGTCGATCTCACCTCGTGGGCGTCGATCCTCAGCTCGGCTTCTGCTTACGAACGAGATTTCTCTGCCAACGAAATTGAAGTGCTAGTGAAAGGCGAGGCCGAGGGCATTCTCTATGGCGGCTGCCTCTCCATGCTCGCTGCATCCTTAGGAACTCCGTATGAGATCCATACAGAGGGAACCATCCTGTTTCTCGAGGATATCAACGCAAAACCATTCCAGGTGGATCGGATGCTGATGCAGTTGAAGCTTGCGGGAAAGTTCGCGGATGTTCGTGGAGTGATCTTCGGGGAGATGCTCGATTGTTCGCAACCCAGTGGCCAGGACTACACGTTGCAAGAAATCATTCTGCGGTTGTTGTCAGACTTAAGGATACCAATTGCCTACGGTTTTTCCTCGGGCCATGTACGGTGCGCAAATCGTATCCTCCCCTTCGGTGTGCGAGGTAGGTTGACCGTGAACGATAACTTGCGCCTCGAGTGTGACGCTGCGGTCACGCAGGGAGAAGGCATTCCGCGCGCGATTCAAGGACAATCAGGTCGATGAGCAATCGCCACATTCATTTGATCGGGATTTGCGGTACCGCCATGGCATCACTGGCGGGTATGTTGAAGGCACGCGGGTTTCATGTAAGCGGCTCCGACGCTGCCGCCTACCCGCCCATGTCTGATTTCCTCGCACACATCGGGGTTCCGGTTGCTCAGCCGTTTGCGCAAGTAAACCTGGAACCTCGCCCGGACCTCGTCGTTGTGGGCAACGCAATCTCGCGAGGAAATGTTGAGTTGGAATACGCACTAGACCGTCGCATCCCGTTCACTTCGATGGCCGACTTGCTACATCGCGAATTTTTATCCGAACGCGAAGTTCTTGCGGTTGCAGGAACACACGGCAAAACTACCACGACGTCGATGCTCTCGTGGATCTTTCACTCCGCCGGCCGCGATCCCTCCTTCCTCATCGGCGGTATCGCTGAGAATTTCGGGTCCAGCTTCGCCGTGACGGACGGTCCTGAGTTCATCATCGAAGGCGACGAGTACGACACCGCGTTCTTCGATAAGGGACCGAAGTTCCTGCACTACTTTCCAAAGTCGCTCATTCTTACCGCTGTCGAATTCGATCACGCCGATATTTACAAGAACCTTGAAGAAGTGAAGACCGCGTTCAAGCGCCTGGTGAATCTCGTTCCGAAAAGCGGCCGAATCTTCGCGTGGGACGGTCACGCCAATGTTGATGAATGCGTCGCTAAGGCTTTTTGCAAGGTCGAACGTTATGGGTTCGCAGAACAATCCGAATGGCGGGTATCGGAGGTCGATCATCAACCGGATAAGACGAGCTGGCGTGTCATGCGGAGCGGACAGCCCTGGGCGCATTTCGAGTTTCCACTGGCCGGCGAATACAACGTTCTGAACGCCACGGCCGCCGCGGCTATGGCCGCCCATTACGGCATCTCCACCGAGTCAATTGCCACCGCGCTGCGAGATTTCAAGAGCGTGAAGCGGCGGCTGGAAGTGAAGGCCGAGATCAACGGCATCACGATCATCGATGACTTCGCGCATCATCCCACAGCCATCGCGGAAACTCTAAAAGCGCTGCGTACCCGCTATGACGGTAGAAGGCTGTGGGCGGTTCTTGAGCCGCGCTCCAACACCCTGCGACGCAACGTTTTCCAGCACGAACTGGTGCAAAGCTTGCGACTCGCGGACCGCGTGGTGCTGGCGGGCATCTTCAAGTCAGAGGCTATTCCTGAGCAAGAGCGGCTCGATCCTGCCGACGTTATTGCGGAACTCCAGCAGCAGGGAACTCCCGCGGAGTTGCACTCGACAGCCGACGAAATTACCGCTGCCATCGCTCCACAGCTCAAGGCCGGTGACGTGGTTGCCATATTGTCGAACGGCGGTTTTGGCGGCATCTACGAAAAGCTCCCTGCGAGGCTCGAGCGCGGCGCATGAATATCCGGGCACGCGGTGCATTTATTGTGTGCGGGCGTTTGCTGATCCTTCTATTACTTTCACAAGCTGGTCTTTCCGCAGGGCACGTCGATTGCCACACTCCGGCGGTAGGCCCCAATGCTCCGGTTGAGTACTTCGTCTCCATCGCCGATCACGACCGCCATCTGCTGCACGTCGCCATCCGCTACCACTCCCGTCAGGCGGTGGTGTTCCAAATGCCAGTGTGGAATGCGCTCTACCAGGTTCGCAATTTCGCTCAATACGTCGCCGACGTAACGGCACGCGATAGCCAAGAACGTTCTTTAGCCGTTACGGTGCTCGATAAAACGACTTGGAGTGTCGCACCTTCTGACGGCTGTGCGGTCGTCGAGTACTCGGATTACGCCGATGTCCCCAGCCCATTCAGTGCTCAGGCAAACGCGGAACATGTGTTTGGAAATTGGGCGCAGGTCCTCATGTATGCGCCTGCCCAGCGCGACGCAAGCCTCATGCTTACCGTCTTGGATGTTCCCACCCAGTGGACCTTACACGATTTAGGACTTTTCAATGAGACCGCACGTGATGGGAATTTCCACTTGAAGCAGCCAAGTACTTACGATGCGCTGGTCGACAGCCCGGTGGAGATAGGCGTCAACCAGATGAGTACTTTCACGTCGGACGGTGTTCGCTATCGTATCGTGGTGGACGCGGCCGCAACTGACTACAACCTTCCGGCGCTGCAAGAGGCAATCAAAAAGGTGGTGCATGCAGAAACCGATTGGATGCGGGACCATCCTTTCGAGCAATACACCTTTATCTTCCACTTTCCTCGGGGCCCTGCTGGCGGCGGGATGGAGCACAGTTATGGCACCGCCATCAGTGTTCCAGCCTCGCGCCTCAAGGACGATCCGCTCGCTCCAGTCAGCACCACGGCCCATGAGTTTTTTCACCTCTGGAACGTGAAACGCATTCGGCCGCAGCAAATGGAGCCCGTGGATTTCGAGCACGAACAATACACGCGAGCTCTGTGGTTCTGCGAGGGAGTTACCAGTGCAGTCTCTGAACGAATGCTGGTGCGCGCGGGATTGCAGGATGAACGTGCGTACCTCTCGCATCTCTCTGAGTTGATCAGCGACTTCGAAAATCGTCCAGCGCGACATTTCCAATCTCCGGAGGCTTCCAGTCTTGAGGCATGGATGGAGGGACAGGTGTATTACCGCCGTCCCGAGCGAAGCGTTTCCTACTACACCAGCGGGGAACTGGTCGGAGTTCTGATGGACCTGCATCTTCGTGAAATGACGGATGGCAAAAAGTCACTTCGTGATTTGTTTCAAACCATGAATGTGAACTACGCTAAACAGGCACGCTTTTATGACGACGTTCGGGGATTACAACAGGCCGCAGAAAGCATTGTCGGCAGCAGTTTGGATGACTTTTTCGCCCGCTACGTTCGAGGGACAGACGACTTACCCTACGACCAGTTCTTTCGACAAGTTGGACTGAAGTTGCAATCGTTTTCCACCCCAATCGCCGACGCTGGGTTCGATGTCACCGTGAATTTCACGGGGCTTCCTGAGGTCACTGCCATCGCTCCGGGCAGCTCGGTAGAATCCGCTGGCGTGCGCATCGGCGACACATTGACGGCCATCGATGATCGAGAATACCTCGGTGACTTGCAGTCTTATCTCGCCGGCCATAAGCCGGGAGAGACAGTCGTATTTCGTTTTCTGTCGCATGGCCGTGTTCTCAACGTCAAAGTTGTGTTGAAGAACGCGAATCGAGTGAGCTAC
Organism: Acidobacteriaceae bacterium; assembly: GCA_003151155.1. Classification (GTDB taxonomy): domain Bacteria; phylum Acidobacteriota; class Terriglobia; order Terriglobales; family Acidobacteriaceae; genus Korobacter. The sequence goes on along the minus strand of PLWX01000066.1, from coordinate 64,547 downwards.
AGCCTTGGGGATCTGCCGAATGTGAGCCCGGAGCAGAGAGCGCAACGCGCGGCGTGGCTGATTGGCGACGATGTCCGCACAGGAGAGAGGCGTTGATCCGAACCATTCTTATGCTCGTGTGGTGGGCCTTCTGGACACTGTTGAATGCCCTCTGGGGCATTCCGTGGACCCTGCTTTCAAGCAATGCCGATGCTCTCTTCAGGGTTGCCGTTTGGGGAGCGCTGGTCGGAGCGAAAATTGGAGGTGCGAGGATTGAAGTTCGAGGGCGCGAGAACATACAGCCCGGCCAGAACTATATTTTCATGTCGAACCACGTCTCCAATCTTGATCCGCCGATCGTGATTCCGCTGATTCCCGGGCGAACCTCAGTTCTCGTGAAGAGCGAACTATTTCGCATACCGCTGCTTGGAACGGCGATGAAGCTGGCAAGCCTGGTTCCGGTGGACCGGACTAATCGGGATGCCGCGATCGCGAGCATTCGTGAAGCGACTACGGTGCTGAAAGCTGGACTTCACATGACCGTATTTCCCGAAGGAACGCGCTCCAGCGACGGACGCATGCGCGCGATGAAAAAAGGCCCGTTTTACTTGGCTGAAGAATCAGGCGTGCCGGTAATCCCGGTGACTATTCGTGGATCGTTCGAACTTTGGCCGAAGCATCGTTTCGTGATGCACTCCGGTCCGGTGGTGTTGACCTACCATCCACCGATCTCATACGCGCAGGCGGGCAGCCGGGAAGCCTTGATGAGTGCTGTCAAAACTTCCATTGAGAGTGCCTTACCCGAAGAGCAGCGAAGCGGAGCTGTCGCCACCGAAGAAGATCTCTAGGTTTTCTGCTCGACCGCCTTGCGCACGTTACCTTCTGCCTTCTTCAAGCGACGCGCCGCTTCCGATTTCCTGACTCCGGCTTTCGTCATGACCAACGCAATCGGAAGATTTTCGCCGGCGCGTTCGATAGCGCGTGCGGCTTCGACTTCAGAAAGCCCGGTGATCTGCTGTACGATCCGAATGCCGCGTTCGACGAGTTTCTCGTTTTTCAGGTGCACGTTCACCATGAGGTTGCCATACACGTAGCCCAGGCGCGTCATGGCGCCAGTGGTAATCATGTTGCAGATCATCTTTTGCGCGGAGCCGGCTTTCATGCGGGTTGAGCCGCTGAGGACTTCCGGGCCAACCTCAACCTCGATGGCAACATTCACCACTTTTGCGAGAGGAGTATTTTGATTGCAGACGATGGCGACTGTCTTCGCGCCTTTACTTCTCGCGTATTCCACCGCAGCAATCGTATAAGGCGTGCGGCCGCTGGCCGCCAACCCAATGACCACATCTTTGTTTCCGGGGCGTTTCTTCACCATGTCGGCTCGCCCCGTCTCGCGTGAGTCTTCGTTGGCTTCCACGGCATGCCCAAGCGCCCTGTCGCCGCCGGCAATCAGATATTGCACCTGTTCGGGATGCGTATTGAAAGTCGGCGGACATTCGCTGGAGTCGAGGGCGCCGAGGCGCCCGCTGGTGCCGGTGCCGACATAGATCAGGCGGCCTCCGCGGCGAAGAGCGTTTTCTACAAGTTCCACCGCCTTGGCAACCTGTGGCAGAACCCTCTTCACGGCCTTGGCGACCTTGTGGTCTTCGCGGTTGATGATCTCCACGATCTCGAGTGCGGGCTTTGTATCCAGATCGGCCGAGACCGGATTGGTACGTTCGGTGCGCAGGTATGCGGTGTCGCTTGCAGGAGTATGTTTCATTTTGTTTGATTACAGTGCTTCCACAATAGCATCGTGCACCGCAGGCCGCAGCTTCTTGATCTCTTGAGATTGCCGATCGGGCCAGGTGCGATTCGTCAGTAATGTCACCGAAAGCTGTTTGCCGGGATCGATCCACAACGAAGTACCTGTATAGCCGGGATGGCCGAACGCACGCGCCGATAGCAGCCGCCCAGATTGCGAAGGTTGGGACGGTGTGTCCCAGCCAAGCGCGAAGCTGGTTCCGGGGGGAAAGGATCGTCGAGTCGTAAACAGTCTCACGGTTTCAGGTTGCAAGATCGGCGCACCCGCGCGCAAGAGGCAACCAGCGAAGAGCGCGAGGTCGTAGGCATTGGCGAATAACCCTGCGTGCCCAGCAACTCCACCCATGACACTCGCATTCTCGTCATCGACCTCCCCTTGGATGACACGCTGGCGGAATTCGCGGTCATCTTGTGTCGGCGGAATCTGGTCTCGCAATATTGGCTTGTACTGCGCTGACGACATTCCCAAGGGTGTAGAAATGTTTTTGGCCACGAAACCGTCCAAATCCATGCTTGTCAGCCGGCAGAGAATCTCGCCCAGCAGAATAAACCCGAGGTCGCTGTATTCGCTCCGCGATCCTGGTGTATAGACGAGAGGCGCGGCCGCCGCGGCTCCGAGCAACTCCTCGCGAGTCTCGCAGCGAAGAAAGAGTCTTTCGTAAGCGGGCAGTCCGGAAGAGTGCGACAGCAACATTCCCACTGTGACCTCGGATTTTCCGCCGTCCTGAAACTCGCGAAAAAAATCACGCACCTTGATATCGAGCTTGAGCTCTCCAGCTTCATACAAAAGCATGGCCATGGATGTGGTAGCGACGGCCTTTGTCACGGATGCCAAGTCAAATACCGTTTCTGGCCGCACCGCCGGGGAGCCTTCTTCGTAGGTAAATCGACCGAAGGCTTTCCACGCGACGAGCTTCTCGTGATGGGTGACGGCCAGTACCGCGCCCGGTGCCACCCGTTCACGAATGCCGACGGACAACAGCGCAAACGCATGCGCGAACTGCTCGTCTTGCGAGTCGAGTGCGCTTGCCAGCGCTGGTGGTCGAACCTGGTTCATCAACGAAGACCCACTCTCGCGACCCTATAATAAACTTCATTGATCGTTAGCACGCGAAGGAATCCTGTGTTGACTCGACCTCTTCGGTTTCTCTCCCGCTCGTTCGCAACTCTGGTTATCATTTTTTCTCTCACGCATGTCTCGTTTGCCGGCGCCTCCGCGGAGGAAAAGGGGGAAGATCGTCTCGATGTCATCGATGGAATCTTGAACGATGCGGTACACCGGAACCTGGCCCCGGGCGCCGTCGTGATCATTGGACATAAGGGCAAAATCGTTTATCGCAAGGCCTTTGGCTCGCGCGCGGTCACTCCGCAACGCGAACCGATGACGGTGGACACGATCTTCGACATGGCGTCGCTCACCAAAGTGCTTGCGACAACCAGCTCGGTGATGAAGCTGTTCGAAGAAGGCAAGATCAAGCTGGCTGATCCGGTCGCGAAGTACATTCCGGAATTCGCACAGAACGGTAAACAGGACGTGATGGTCCGCGACCTTCTCACGCATTACTCGGGTCTGCCCCCCGATCTCGAGCTGAAGCCTTACTGGACCGGGCTTGATGAGGGATACCGGCGGGCTAACGCCGAGAAGCTGATGACGCCGCCGGGGGCGGAGTTCCGTTACAGCGACATCAACTTCATCGTGCTCGGGGAACTGGTGCAACGGCTCAGCGGAGAGCCCCTCGATCATTACGCCGCGGAGCATATCTTCCGGCCACTTGGCATGGAGCACACAACCTATCTACCGCCTGCAGAATGGCGGGACAAGATTGCGCCGACCGAGATCGATGAGCACACCGGACGCCTGTTGCGCGGCACGGTCCATGATCCGACTGCGCGACAGATGGGCGGCGTTGCGGGACACGCGGGAGTGTTCTCCACCGCCGATGATGTAGCGAAGTTTGCCCAGGCGTTGCTCGATAACGATGGCAAGGTATGGTCACCGCTCACGGTCGAGAAGATGACCACGCCACAGCAGGCGAGGAACCAGACGGATGTTCGCGGCCTTGGATGGGACATCGATACACCGTTTTCCACCAACCGTGGGGAGCTGCTTCCGGTCGGAAGCTTTGGTCATACGGGATTTACGGGAACCTCCTTATGGATCGATCCGACTACGGATACCTACATCATCCTGCTCACCAATTCGGTTCACTTTAAGAGCGGTAACGTGATCGCCCTACGTACACGCCTTGCCACCGCAGTCGCGGCTGCGCTCGACCTGCAGGTGAGCGACGACGCCAAAGCGCGGCTGGACCGAATCACTGGCTACAACGAGGCCAATCCATGGTTTCGCCACGTGGGGGCGCGGAACGGGAAGACATTGACCGGCATCGATGTGCTCGAAGCCCATAACTTCGACGCCCTGCGTGGCAAGAATGGCGAAAAGCGGCGCATTGGCCTAATCACCAACCAGACTGGCATCGATTCGCAGGGACAGCGCACGATTGACGTGCTCGCACATGCGCCGGGCATAGAACTGGCAGCGTTGTTCAGCCCCGAGCACGGCGTGCTCGGCAAACTCGATACGACGAATGTGGATGACCCCCACGATGCGGCGACGGGCGTGCCGGTTTACAGCATGTACGGGGGGACCGACGCCAAGCGACGGCCTTCACTTGAGGTGCTGAAGAATCTCGACGCCGTGGTGTACGACATACAAGACGCGGGCGTTCGTTTCTATACCTACGAGACCACTCTCGGGTACTTTCTCGAGGCCTGCGCGAAAGCTGGGAAGCCTCTGATCGTGCTTGACCGTCCTGACCCGATTGGTGGAACGGCGGTGCAAGGTCCGGTCTCGGATCCGGGACGTGAGAACTTTACCAACTACACCTCCGAACCTCCGCGACAGGGCATGACGGTCGGCGAGTTAGCGCGCATGTTCAATGAGACGCGTGGCATTCATGCCAAGCTCACAGTCGTGCCGATGCAGGGCTGGGAGCGCGGTGACTGGTTTGATTCCACCGGATTGATGTGGATGAATCCATCTCCGAACCTGCGGAGCGTGACCGAAGCCATTCTTTATCCTGGCGTCGGCATGATCGAAGGCACCAACATCTCGGTTGGGCGCGGAACGGATACGCCGTTCGAAGTGGTGGGCGCACCTTGGATCAAGCCGACCGAACTGGCGGCTTACCTCAACGAGAGGAAAGTCCCCGGGGTTCGTTTTGTGCCCGTCACGTTCATGCCGACGAGTTCGGTGTATGCCAACCAGCAAGTGGGAGGCGTGAACCTGGTACTGACCGATCGGGATGTGCTCGACTCGCCTGAGCTCGGCATGGAATTGGCAGCTGCGCTTTTCAAGTTCTACCCGCAACAATGGCAGCTCGATAAAATGGTCGAGCTGCTGATGAATCAGCAGGCACTCGCGGATTTAAAGAGCGGTCTCGATCCGCGACGGATTGCAGAAAATTATCGCGATGAACTTGAAAAATTCGAAAAGGTCCGAGCGAAGTACTTGATCTATTGATCCGAATCCTCAGTCCGGCGGCGCCGGCGACGAATCTCTTCGAGGCGATCCTTGATTCGTTTCTCGACGCCTTGCTCGGTCGGATGATAGTAAACGCGGTCTTTTAAGTTATCCGGCAGGCATTGCATGTCCGTAGTTTTGTCGGCAAAATCGTGCGCGTACTTGTAGCCGGAACCGTAGCCGATTTCCTTCATCAACTTCGTGGGCGCGTTGCGCAGGTGTAGCGGAACGGGATCTGCCGCTGTGCTCTCTACATCGGCTTGGACGTCGCCGTAGGCGGTATAGAGAGCGTTGGATTTTGGAGCGATGGAGAGATACACCACGGCTTGCGCGAGGGCAAGATTCGCTTCGGGTAAGCCGAGGAAGTCGATTGCTTCCTTAGCCGCCAAAGTCAGAGCCAGCGCGTTCGGATCGGCGAGGCCGATGTCTTCCACCGCCATGCGGACGACCCGCCGCGCGATGTAGAGCGGGTCTTCGCCGGACTCGATCATGCGGGCCAGCCAGTACAGGGCAGCGTCGGGATCACTGTTACGCACTGACTTGTGGAGCGCGGAAATCAGGTTGTAATGCTCTTCGCCGCTCTTGTCATAGCGCAACACACGACGCTGCAAGGCATCGGCAACAATCTGTTCTGTGATGGTGCGGGAGGCCGTCGCTCCCGCGGACTGTGCTGCAACTTCCAACACGTTGTAGCCGGAACGAGCGTCTCCGCTGGAATAGGCGGCAATGCGTGCGAGTGCCGGTTCATCGGCCGTGACTTCAAGTTCGGCGAGACCGCGCTCGCGGTCCACTAACGCGCTATGCAACAGAGCAATGATCTGTTCTTCGGTTAACGGGGTGAGCGTGTACACGCGACTGCGAGAAAGCAACGCGGAGTTCACTTCGAAGGACGGGTTCTCGGTGGTTGCTCCGATAAGGCGAATGTTGCCGCGTTCGACGTGCGGCAGAAAAGCATCCTGCTGTGCACGGTTGAAACGATGAATTTCATCGACGAAGACAATGGTGCGCGCTCCGTACTGGCGGGCGCGCTCGGCATCGGCCATGACCTGCTTGATTTCTTTAATCCCCGCAAGAACGGCGGAAAACTCGATGAACTCGGCGTGGGTGAGTGCGGCGATGATTTTTGCCAGCGTGGTTTTGCCGACGCCTGGGGGCCCCCAGAAAATGAGCGATCCGATGTCGTCGCGGTCGATCTGCACGCGCAGCGGCTTGCCGGGCGCGAGGATGTGCTCCTGGCCAACGAACTCGTCGAGGGTGCGGGGGCGCATGCGATCGGCTAACGGACGCTGATGGTCGATTTCACCGGGACGGGATGTGTCGAAAAGGCTCACGAGTCAACACCTAACACGGAGTCGCCGAGGCACGGAGAAAAGCAATTCATAGAACCCTTCTACGGATGCCTTCTTTTAAGAGAGGAACGTTGAAGTTGATAAGCAAGCCTACTCGTCTTTTTGTAAGCTTCAGGTAGGTTAGGAGTTGCGCGTCGTGAACCGGGAGCAGCTTTTCTACCGCTTTGATTTCGACTACTACCTGGTCGGATACCAATAAATCGATGCGGAATCCAGCTTCTACTCTGTCGCCTTTGTAGATCAGCGGGAGTGGTACCTGGCATTCGTACGGGACATTCCTGAGTTTGAGCTCGCGGCACATGCATTGCTCGTAAACGGATTCAAGCAGGCCAGGGCCAAGAACACGATGCACTTCGATCGCCGCAGCGAGGATCTCATTCGTGAGATCACTTTCGAGCAACTTGGTCTCGCTTTGCAGAGGATCTTCTACTGGAATTGGCATCACTCGGTTCACTCCGTGTCTCCGTGACTCCGTGTTAGATGTTGTCGTTGTCGTGCTGCTTCGTACATTACGATCGATGCCGCGATGCCTGCGTTTAGCGACTCTACTTTCGGAGAGTGCGGAATGGCGAGCAGTCCATCCACCGCCGCCAGGAGTTCGCGAGGAATTCCAGCGCCTTCGCTACCGACGATCACCACGGACGGACCGCTGAGGTCGACTTCCTGAAGCGGAGTACCTTTGTGAGAAGAAGTAGCCCAGAGCTTCACGCCGGCTTCATGGAGTGGAGCAATTGCGTTTTCCCACGCCACCTTGGCAACCGGCAGACGGAAGACGGAGCCGGAGCTGCCGCGGATTACTTTCGGATTCCAGGGAGAGACGGTGCGTTCGCCGAGGAGGACGCCGGTGGCGCCGAAGGCCTCGGCGGAGCGAAGGATGGTGCCGAGGTTGCCGGGATCCTGCAATCCGGCCACGCCGAGGAAGAGCGGATTGTCGGCGTGCAGCAGGTCTTCGAACTTGAAACTCTTGAGCCGCACCAACGCGGCTACGCCTTGCGGGGAGTCAGTGAGAACGGCGCTCTCGAAGACGTCGTCGGGGAGCAAGAGAGTTTCTACCTGGGATGCGAGCTGGGGAAGCAGTTTCGCGGCACGAATCTCGGCGGACTCGCTGAAAAATACGGTTTTGAAGCGAAGGCCGCTACGGATCGCTTCTTCGATCAGGTGCACGCCTTCCACGGCAGAGTAGCCATCATCGGTCGGAGACCCAGATTGGAAAGCGCGGCGCAGTTCCTTGACGGCATTGTTCTGGCGGCTGTTTACGGGCCGCAAACGTTCATTCATAGTTGATCCGATTTGGTTTTCCCAGAACCATGATACGCGTGGAGATTCCGCACAGCGGCTTGGGCATGGTAAGCTGCTACTTCGCGGATGCAACCACCCCACCAGGCCCGTCTGTATCCGCTACCTCCGCACAAATCGAGGACATACGGGTGCGACCCGAAATCATAAAGATCAATAGCGTTGAGCCGGAACACTCCCTGGTTTCTTATGCCGCCGACCAATTGAAGTCTGGCATGGTCCTGGGAATGCCTACCGATACTTTCTACGGCCTCGCGGCGGATCCGTTTAACCTGCGGGCCGTGGAGCGGGTTTACGAAATCAAGAGCCGTTCACGGCATAAGCCACTTTCACTGATGATCGAGTCTGTCGACCAGGCGGAAGAGCTGGCGCAGGAATTGCCATCGGCGTTTTACCTGCTGGCACGGCGCTTCTGGCCGGGTCCGCTGACGATTATCGTGAAGGCGCACGCCCGACTGCCGTTGAAAGTTACGGCAAACTCCGGCAACGTGGCGTTACGCGTGCCGGCATCGACGATTCCGTTGGCGGTGATCAAGGCCGCCGGATTGCCAATCACTGCGACCTCCGCGAACCTGAGCGGCGCGAGCGAATGCACGACGGCGGAAGCGGTGCAGCAACAGCTCGAGGACCGCATTCAGCTGATCGTGGACGGCGGCACTTCGCCGCGCGAGGTGGCATCGACGATTGTCGATCTCAGCCAGGGCGATGGACAATGGCGCCTGATTCGTGAGGGCGCAATCCCGCAGGAACAGATTGCGGAGATGTTCGGCCAGGGATGAGCGCGGTTGCACCTTCTCGCGGCCGCAAAATCGCGGCCGTTGTGCTGCTGCTACTGTTGGCGGCCTGCTTCGTTTTTTATATCCACACCTGCATTTCTATCGTTCGCCAAGCGCATACCGATGAACGGCGTCCTACGGACGCTATTGTTGTTTTTGGGGCAGCCGAATATTACGGCCGGCCTTCACCTGTGCTGCGTGCGCGGCTTGACCATGGGCTCGATCTTTTTCGCCAGGACATGGCGCCCTTCATCATCACTACCGGCGGGAGCGGAAAAGATCCACGCTTCAGCGAAGGCGGGGTGGGCCATGACTACCTGGCCGCCCACGGAGTTCCGGACGCATCGCTCATAGAAGAAACCCACGGCGGAGATACGGCCGAGTCCGCGGAACGGGTTGCGGTGATCATGCGCACCAACGGGCTGCATTCCTGCCTGGCCGTCAGCGATGCGTTTCATCTGTTTCGGGTGAAGCGCTTGATGGCGGACCAGGGGATGGAGTGTTACGCATCACCCCGTCCGGGGTCGATTCCACATTCGCTGGGGGCACGGTTTTGGGCGGTGCAAAGGGAAGCCTTCAGCTACGCGCTGTGGAAGTTGCACCTCACGTAGGGGCTGCCGCACTCGAGTACACCCGCCTGTCGGCATTAAAAAACGCCCGGTCAGGAAGTTTAGTTAAAGTTTCACTTTAACATCGCGAGAAGCCGGGTGGGGGCGCCGGAGCCGTGTTCGTACTTGGCGGGGGCGACGACCAGGGTTGCGCCGGACTCGGGAGTGATTTCAAGATTAGCAACGTTTTCGAGGTGGTAGACGCTGCGGCTGGAGCAGTAGAGATGAACGGGGAAGTCCTTGCTGCGGCCGGTGTCTACGGTCATCGCGTCAGTGCCGATGCCGACGATGTAACGGGCGTCGACTAAGAATTGGGCAGCTTCAATGGAGTAGCCGGGGTAATGCGCCGCTCCGTGCTCGTCGGCGTTGCGGAAGGCCTTCGGATTATTCCAGCGATCGCCCCATCCGGTGCGAAGTAGAACGACGGCGCCGGGCGGAATGTGTCCGTGCACGTCTTCCCATGCCGCGATGTCGTCAACCGTCAGAAGATAATCGGGGTTCCTCGCGGACTTGCGCGATACATCGATAACCGCGAGAGGGCGAACTAAACGCTCAGCGGGAATCTGATCGACGGTCCAGAGGCTGCGCTCGTAGGTTGCGGGGGCGTCGATATGGGTGCCGAGCAGTTCCGGAGAAGTGCGATCTCTCTTGACGCTCGCGGAAAGTGGGTTAGGCGAATCCTTGGGAGAAATCTGGAGCGTGGTATGCGTGAGGTCGAGGACGCTGTTCACGGCTAAACGCTCGGGCACGACGCTGCGATGTTTCGCGAAGAGCAGCAGCGCTACCGCGAGGATGGAAACGACCGTGAATGTTCGCCACTTCATCATGCAAAAAGTCCAGAGCAGCCCATGTAACGTTTAGATGCTGCAGGGGTAGTTTGGTCAACAAAGTTACTCCTAGCAGAATGCCAGTTTTTTACCGGTAAACCTAGTGAGTTACCGGATTTTAAAGGTTACGTTGGGGCTACCCCGGTGGGGTTACGTGGGCGCGCGCCCACCACGAAGGTCTGGAAGAGGCCATGGCGAATGGCTTCGTAGCACCGACAATCAGTTTTGTTTTCGTTCCAGGCGAAAGCCTACCCAGACGTCATTGAGACCGTTGTAGGTGGTCTTTGCGGATTGCGGCGCGAATCCGGCACGTTCGATCTTGACGCTGCAATCCTTACAAGGCTCGGGGCGTTCGAAGGCGAAGCGGCCGTCGCGCTGGTTATTCATGGTCGCGAGCTCTTTACCCCCGGCATCGAGCAGCGAGACCTTCACGCGGAAGACGGGATAGCCGTTCTCGTCGGTGATCATACCCTGGATCGCGCCACGCGGAGCAAGACCATCCGGGATTGCATCTTTCAGAGCCCAACCGGGGCCACGCAGGGGACGTCCGCCGGTTTGCCTAGTGAGCTTGTCGTCTTCGACAGACAACACGCCATTCACGAAAACATATTTGAAGCCGAGCGAAGGATGGTTGGGATCTTCGAAGGTGGAGACGTCGTGTACGGTGGTGGGATCGAAGATGGTGATGTCGGCGAAGTAATCGGGCTTGAGAAGACCACGGTGGTCGAGTTTCTCGCGCTGCGCGGGAAGCGATGAGAACTTACGAATGGCATCTTCGAGGCGCAGGACATGTTCGTCGCGGACGTAGGTGCCGAGAATACGAGCGAAGCTACCCCAGGCGCGGGGATGGGATTTCGACTCGCTGAGAGGGCCGTCTTCGGCGACCTCTTGATAATCGGTGCCGACGCTGACCCAGGGCTGTTGCATGGCCAGGCGGAGATCGTCTTCGTTCATCTCGAAATAAATGGCGCCGATGTTGTCGTGGTCGGCGGTGACGAGATCCATGAGGGTGTCGAGCGGATCTTTGTTCTGGCTGGTGGCGATCTGCTGGATATTCTTGCCTTCAAACTTCTTCAACTCGGGCTTGAGGACAGAGGTGACGAGAATGCCTTTGCCGCCGCCTCCGGTGCCGAGCCACATGTTGTCGAAGGAATGATCGTTGCCGTTGAGGAGGGCGCGGATTTCGGCGCGAACGGCGGGATCTTGCAAACGCTTGGTGAAGGCGTCGGGACCGCCTTCGTGATAGCGGGCGGGGATCGTAGCCCCGAGAGAAGTCGCGGAGGCGATGTAGGGATATTGGTCGGCGGTGATGTCGAGGCCGGAGGCACGGGCTTTCTCGATCTCGGCGATGACGGCAGGCATGGTGTGCCAGCTCTCTTTACCGGCAACTTTGAGGTGAAAGATTTCAGCAGGGATGTTGGCTTCGCGCGCAATCTGTTCGACCTCGCGAATGGAATCGAGTTCGGTGAGGCTCTCGTTGCGGATGTGTGAGGCGTAGATGCCGCCGTGTTTGGCCGCAGCCTGCGCGAGAGCGATCAGTTCGTCGGTCTTGGCGTATTGGCCGGGAGCGTACATGAGGGCGCTGGAGAGACCCATGGCGCCCTGCGACATGGCGTCTTCAACGAGGTCCTGCATGTCTTTCAGCTCTTTGGCGGTGGGAGCGCGATTGGCGGTTCCGATGACGTAATTGCGCACCTGCGCGGCGCCAACGTACGTGCCGAGATTCACGCCGGGCTTGGCTTTCTCGAGTCGATGAAAATAGTTTTCGAGATCGAACCAGTCGAGGGTGAGGTGATAGTGGGTGGTGAAGTCGGCGGCGTCTTTCTTAATGCGATCGTTGAGTGGGGCGATGGTGTCGCCCTCGCCGGTGATCTCGGTGGTGATGCCCTGGCGTAGTTTGCTTTCGGCACGGGGATCGATGAGAAGGTTGAGTTCGGATTGACCGAGCATATCGATAAAGCCGGGAGCCACGACCAGGCCTTTGGCGTCGATCGTGCGCTTGGCTTTGATGTCGGGCGCGGCGGTGCCGACGAAGGCGATGCGATCCTGGACGATGCCGATATCGGCGTAGAACCAGGGGTTGCCGCTGCCGTCGACGATGCGGCCGTTGCGGATCAGGTAGTCGTACTCCTGGGCGAGGAGCGGGGCGGCGAGGAAGAGGAGGATAAAAGTGAGACGGCGCAAGCGGGCCTCCGGATTCGAGCGACTTATATTAACTGGTCGGGGGCAGTTCTCGGTCCGGTTCAATGAAAGCGAGATCCCTCAGCGGCTAAAGCCGCGCCCCTTTCAAAACGTACCGCAGGGGCCGAGGCCCACAAAGATTTGCAGCAACAACGCGGCGCTGAAGCGCCGCTCCACCTAAAGGCCCACCGAAGGGCTAGTTAGGCCAGCCACCAGGAGAGGACGAGCGCGAGGTCGGCGGCGAAGACGGTGCTTAGGAAATTGACGCCGTCGTTGCCGAGAAAGCCGCGGCGTTCGAGGGTGGCGCCGAGGATGCTGTCGAAGAGCATGCCTACGAAACCGCAGGCGGCAGCGATGACGGCCCAGCGAATGTCAACGAGGCCGGTGATCCATGCCAACAGGCCAACGCTGGAGGCGGCGAGAAAGCCGCAGAGAGTTCCGATCAGACTGATGCCGCCGTCGAGCCCGGCATCGACGCGAGAGAAGCCGACGATGAGGTAGGTATGTCCGCGAACCCCTTCGCCGATCTCGCTGCTCACGGTGTCGGCGGCAGCTTCGGCGAGGGCGGCGACGGCGCCGGGCATGAGGTAACGAAATGCGCGGGGATAAAAGACGCAAACGGCGCATACGGCGGCGGCGGCGAAGAGATTGGCAAGCACCTGCCAGCCGTTGCGACCGGTGGCGGCGTCTTTTCCGTGCTGGAGTTTGATGGAGTGACGCCAGCGGGTGGCGAGGGCGGTCAGGAGAAAAACGCCGAAGACGACGGCGAATCCACCGGGACCGGCACCAAGATAAATGGCGAGAGCAACGCCGAATCCGGCGAGCGCGCCGCTGGGGGTTACACCTTTCATCCAACGCGCCCAGAGAGCGAAGATCGCGGTGATAGCGATGGCGGGAGCTACGCGGCCAGAGATGAGATCGACGGCAACAAGAGACGATGAAAAGGCGAAAATGGGCAACGCGTACTGTCGCTTTCCGGCAAACGGTGTGATATCCTTCGCGACCCGTTCGCTGTTTTCGGCATCGTAACAGGTGCAGGCCCCAGGTCTCTACTTCACGAAACGAAAGGTGCTTATGGCAGCATCTGTGTGGTCAGGGTATTTGACGTTTGGACTAATCTCCATGCCGGTGCGCCTGTACTCGGGCGCGCGCGGTTCGCGAATCTCCTTCAACATGCTGCACCGTGACGATCATGTGCGGCTGAAGCAGCAATATATCTGTCCCGCAGAGGACAAGGTGGTGGAACGCGACGAGATCGTGAAGGGCTACGAGTATCGCAAAGGCGAGTACGTGATCATCGATCCCGAGGAGTTGAAGAAGATCGAGCCAAAAACCGCCAAGGCGATGGAGATATTGGAGTTCGTGAAGGCAGACGAAGTGGATCCGGTGTACTTCGAGTCGTCGTATTACCTGCAGCCGGATGAAGGCGGCGAGAAGCCATATTCGCTGCTGGTGCAGGCGCTGAAGGAAACCGACTACATGGGCATCGCCAAGTTGACGATGCATAACCGCGAGTACACGGTGTTCTTGCGGCCGCATGAGAGCGGAATGATGTTGCACACCATGTATTACGAAGACGAAGTGCGCAAGATGGAAGCACCGAAGTTGAATTCGGAGATTAAGCCAGCCGAGGTGAAGATCGCGCACCAGTTGATCGAAGCGCTGGCGGGGAAGTTCGAACCGGAGAAGTTCCACGACACCTACGAGGAGAACGTGAAGAAACTGATCCAGGCGCGCCTGGAGGGCAAAGATGTGGAGGCGGTCGCGAAACCTGCCAAGCCCGAAAAGGTGGTGGACCTGATGTCGGCGTTGAAGGAAAGCCTGGCCCAGATGAAGGGCAAGAAGGCGGGATCGAGGGTGGCGGAGGCGCAAAAGGAGACGGGAATTCACGTGGCGCCGAAGAAGCCGGCTTCAGGCGAACGACGTGGCAGGAAGCGCATTGCGTAGGGTTCTCGGAGGACATCGAACCCGGCTTGCAACGGTTTAAACGCGGGTTACGCGACGTTTTTTACTGATTCCCGATAGCCATGCCGCTATAATGTGACATGGCCCGTGGTTGGGAAAGTAAATCTGTGGAAGGTCAAATGGAATCTGCTGCATCGCTTGCCCCCGCACCTCCGGAAGACGATAAATCTAAAATTGACCCTGCAATGCAGGAACGTCAGCGCAAACGCCAGGGGATTCAGTTAGCCCGGAAGCGGATTTTGCAGCAATTGGAAGCCAGTGGAAACGAGCGCTACACGCAGATGTTGCGGACATCGCTTGCGGACCTGGATTCCCAGCTGTCGAAGCTAGACAGCTAGCGCAGCAGCTCACCTGTTGCATTCCTCATCGGCCAAGTTGTTAAGAGCTATGGCCGGCAGAGGAATATTATGCTCTCACATCCCTGAGTGAGCCCCATCACATCGTAAGGGTTGCCTTCGCCGCACAATGTCGCGTGCGGAGGTGGCTATGCCGGTCCTCGTCATTGCAGTCGTTTTCTTCATTATTTTCCTGATCATGGGTGTCATGCTCTCGTCGGCAATGCTGGCGGAACATCACACGAATAACGTGATCGCACGCGAAGCTGGTAAGAAGTAGAGTCGCGGGGGGCGACTCGGCGCGCCGCGAGAGCGCGGTGTGTGTCAAAGCCTCGCAGGCGTTCATCGTCAAATCTTCGAGAGTGTTCTTGACGATAGGGGTTCTTCGACTCCGAACGCTTCGCGTTCTGCGCTCAGAATGACAGAATCTCAAAATTCAAGTGGTAGATTGATCCGAATCGAAACCCTATGCGTGAGCCGCGCTCTTAGACGACTTTGGCGGCGCACTCTTTGCAGAAGGATGTGTCTTTGATGTCGATCCATTCGACGGCGTGAGAGGCGGCCATCACGCAGCGGTAATCGTCGCAGTGCGTCAACTCTAACGTGTGACCTAATTCGTGGACGGCTTCGGTGAGGAGGCGTTGCGCGAGCAGCGGTTTATCTTCGGGCAATCCGTAGAATTCCTGGCGCAGACGATGGGTGGAGACTACGGCGAGTTTGCCGCCGATCTGGGCTTCGCCAAAAACAAAGGTCAAGATGGGGATGTAGAGATCTTCGGCGGTGACGCCGAGGAGCTTCCACGTCTGTTCGTTGACGTAGGGCTGCATGCGCGCGATGAGTTCGCTGGAGTGGTATTGCTGGCGTTCGGCGTGGTAGGCGATACGCGGATCGAGTGCCGGTTGCAGAAGGGCACAGGGAAGTCGAAACAGCTCGCAGAGCTGTCGCTGTAGCCACCCGAGGACGTCGGGCGGTACGTTCCCGATCGGCAGCAGGTGAAGTTCTTTCATTCGCGAACGGTGGTCGCCTTATTCCAACCGTACCTCTTGATTTTATGATGCAGCGTGACGCGGTCGATGTCGAGCAGTTCGGCGGCGCGCGTCTGGTTCCAGTTGGTCTCTTCGAGCACATGTAGAATGTGCTCTTTCTCGATGTCTTCGAGTTTGCGCGGAGTTCCGGTGCCGTTGGTGCTGCTCACGGCAGCGGCCTTGGCTTTCAGCGAGAAGTCAGTCTCGCGCAACTCAGGTTCCTGGGCGACGACCATCGCACGCTCTACTGCATTTTCAAGTTCGCGAACGTTGCCGGGCCATGGATATTGCTGGAGCAGAGTCATCGCCGGTGAGGCGACACGGGTGATGCGCTTGTTCATCTGCTCGGCGAACTTTTTGACGAAGTGAGTGACGAGCAGCGGGATGTCTTCCTTGCGATCGCGCAACGGGGGGAGTTCAATGCGAAAGACGTTGAGCCGGTAGAAAAGATCGGGACGGAAGTGGCCGTCTTCGATGAGCTTCTCAAGATCTTTGTTGGTCGCTGCTACGACGCGAAAATCAACCTTGATGGGCTGATTGCCGCCGACGCGGACAATCTCGCGCTCCTGAAGAACGCGCAGGAGATCGGTCTGGGTCTTGAGGCTGATATCGCCGATTTCATCGAGGAAAACCGTGCCGCCTTCAGCGATTTCGAACTTACCCTTCTTGCGATATTGCGCCCCGGTGAAAGCGCCTTTCTCGTGCCCGAAGAGTTCGCTTTCCAGAAGGGTTTCGGTAAGCGCGCCGCAGTGCACCGGCACCATGGGATGGAAGCGGCGCGTGCTCAGCGAATGAATCGCGCGGGCGACGACTTCTTTTCCGGTACCACTTTCACCGGTGATCAGAACGGTGGCGTCGGTCGGGGCGACGGTTTCGATGGCGTCGTTGACCTTCTTCATCGCATCGCTGCGCCAGACTAAGTCGACGTGAGCGTGCTCTTCGATCTGTTCTTTGAGACGAACGTTTTCCAGTTCGGTGCGCTTGTGAGCGAGAGCCTTGGCGACGAGGTGCGCGGTCTCTTCGGGGTCGAGAGGCTTGGTGATGTAGTCGTAGGCGCCGTTTCGCAGGGTGGTGACGGCGGTTTCGACCGAGGCATAGCCGGTCATCATGATGACGATGAGGTTGGGCACGAGTTCGTGGAGCTTGCGTTGGAGCTCGACGCCATCGGTGCCGCGCATCTTGATATCGAGTAACGCGAGGTCATAGGTCTGCTCGGCGACTCTGGTTAATGCTTCGTTAGCGCTCTCCGCAATGGTGACCTCATAACCTTCTTCACGAAACCATTTCGCGAGCGAGTCGCGCACGCTCAACTCGTCGTCCACTACGATCAGCTTGCCCTTGGGAGTGCTCATGACTTACCTCACTTGATTCCTGGTAGCCGTTGGCAGGGCGAGGTCAAAGGCCTCGTCCGACAGCGGCAGATAGACATTGAAAGTGGTTCCGCGGCCTAGTTGCGAGTCAACTTCGATCCGGCCGTTGTGGCGCTCGACGATGTTGTGACTGATGGCGAGGCCGAGGCCGACGCCTTTGCCCGTGTCCTTGGTGGTGAGGAAGGGCTCGAAGAGGCGCGGGAGGACTTCGGCAGGAATGCCCATGCCGTCGTCACGGACCTGCAGGAGGAGTTCACTGTGGTCGGTGACGGAAGTGGATATCCAGAGATTGCCACCGTGGGGCATGGCGTCGATGGCATTCATGGTGAAGGCCAGCAACACCTGTTCGATCTGCGCGGCATCGGCACGAACGACAGGAAGACCGTCGCCGGTATCGACGTGCACCTGGATCGAGGCCATCTCGAGCTTGTGCAGCGCGAGCTTCACGACGCGATCGACAATCGGATTGACCTGGATCCATTCCAGGTTGATGGGATTGGTGCGCGAGAAGCTGAGGAGGTTCTTGACGAGGTCTCCGCAACGACGGCTCTCGGTGGCGACGAGGTCGAGGTTTTCGGCCATCTCATGGCGCTTGGGTTCGTCGTCAAAGATGCCGCGCTCGATGTAACGCTTCACCAGCTTCGAGTAGGTCAAGATCCCGGAGAGCGGGTTGTTGATTTCGTGGGCGACGACGGCGGCCATCTTGCCAATGGTGGCCATTTTTTCCACGTGCAACATGCGCTCCGCGGCCTTCTTTAACTCACTGGTTTTTTCCAGGACGCGATCTTCCAGGGTGCGGTTCCATGCGGTGATTTCGTCGCGGGCGTTGCTGAGCTGGCGGCTCATCTCGTTGAAGGAGTGGGCGAGCTCGCCAACTTCGTCGTGGGAGTTGGGGTCGATCTGGAAGCCGAGGTCGCCGTGGGTGAGGCGTTCGGTTCCGGCTTTTAAGACGCCGAGAGGTTCATGCACGACGCGCCAGACGAAGAGCCAGGTGGCGAGAGAGATCAACATGACCGCCAGTACGGTGTAGGCAATCATGGTGTGGGTGCTCTCGGCGAGATTGGCGTCGGTCTTGGCGAGGGAGAGGCTTACGTCGAGGATGCCAAGAATCTTTTGTTCTTTAGGATGGGCGTGGCAGGCGGCGTTGGAGCAGCTTTCCTGGTTCTCGATGGGGGTGATGATGCCGAGAACGCGTTCGTTGTTGGCGCGATAGATACGGAAGCGGTCGGGACGGTTGAGCTTGGAAAGCGGAGCGGCCTGCGCATGACAGGCGTAGCAGGCTTCGGCATTCTTGTCGATGAGCTTGTTGACTTCAGCGGTATCGGTGGAAAAGCTGATTAGCCCTTGCTGGTTGATGATGCGAATGTGCTTCATCCCCGGCTCGTTGGCCATGGTGCTGATGATCTCGTAGAGACCGTCGCGATCGTTGCGCATCATGTAATACGAAGTGCTGCGCTTGATGACGTCGCTCTGGCGTTCTGCGGCCTGGAGGGTGAAGGCTTCGAGGTGCTGGCGATGGAGCCGGATGTTTACGAAGCCGAGAGCCCCGAAGATGGCGAGCAGGGATCCGATTAGGAGGAGAAGCAGCTTGGCACTGACGGTTTGCGTCAGCCAATGCCACCGCCGCTTCTCTATGTCGCCGGATGGTGCAGCTACCGGCGCTCCGGGTTTGTCAGTCTCCGGCATTGGCCATCGCCGACGCTACTACGGGAGCATCGACTGGAACCGCATTGGTGCTCGACTCGTGTTCTTCGGGAAAGATGGGCAGGTATTTGGCCACCATTCCGAAGATGGCGAAGCCGGCAGCGATGATGGCGCCGGTGATCGCCAGTTCTGTCCACTTAGGAATGTAGTGTGTACCGGCGGAGCTTTCGATGCCGGTGATGCTGACGTTGAGACGGTTGGTGATGAAGCCAAGAACGACCATGACCGCGGCGAGATAGAGACCCTGCGCGCTGTCGCGAACTTTGCGGATACAGAGCAGGAAGAGCGGGCAGAGGATGAGGAAGGCTTCTACGAGGAACAAGCGCTGTTCGTAGCCGCTGATGAACATGAGCTTCAGGACGCCGCGGTGATAGAGATCTTCGAAACGGAGAATCGAGTAAACGGCGAGGACGACGACGAGAACGCGTCCGAGTTCGCGAAGGATATGAAGCTCAAGAGCCCGGCCGAAATACTTGGAGCTCAATGAGGATTCGAAGATCGTCATCGCGAGGCCAACGGCGATGGCGGAGAGAAAGAAGAAGCCGGGAAGAATCGGGCTATACCAGAAGGGATGCAGCTTGTTGGGCATGATCAGGTAAACCGTGCCCAGCGAAGATTGATGCAAGGTGGAAAGAATGACGCCGCAGATGACAATGGGGATCGAGATCTTCTCGAGAATGGCGAGCGGCTTCTTGAGATTGAAATGCTCAAGCACGATGGGCGCGAATTCCAGCGACAATACCGCGGTGTAGAGCATGACGCAGTAGGCGACTTCGAACATGACCGAGTGCGGGTTGCGCATGATCAGAGGGTGCCAGATGCGATAGGGGCGGCCGAGGTCGAACATCAGGGCAACGCTCACCAGAACGTATCCGAGGAATGCCGTGAGGACCGTAGGACGCACGATGGCATGCAGGCGCTTGATGTTGAAGATGTGGACCGCGGCGGTAAGAGTGAAGCCGCCGGCGGCGAGCATTACGCCGCAGAGAACGTCGAAGCCAACCCAGAGGCCCCAGGGGAACTGATCGCTGAGGTTGGTGGAAGCGCCGAGGCCGTAGCGGAAGCGGATCCAGGTGGAATAGGCGCCCACTGCCATGAAGAAAAGAAGAACCAGCTTCCAGAGAGTGAAGCGGAATTTCGGCATTGGATTGGTCACTGGCGGCCTCCCTTGTTCTTATCTTTTTCTGCCTGCTCAGCGGCTTCAGCGGCGGCAACGTCTTCGCGGCGATGGGTGATCCACCAGATGCCGCCCAGCAACGCGCCGCCGATGGGAACGAAGTCGGGAATACGCGAGAGGACGCGGAAGGTGTACATGGGAAGCGGATCGGAGACGAGATCGGCACGCAATCCGAACTTGGTGAACTCGGTGCTGGAAATCATGAGGACCGAGGTGCCCCCGACTTCGGTTTGTCCGAAGATGTGATTGATGTACTGGCCAGGATTCTTGTCGATGCGTTCGCGCGCTTCCTTTAGGAGGGCATCGCGCTCGCCGAACTTGGTTGCGCCGGTGGGGCAGGCTTCGGTGCAGGCGGTGACGTCTCCGCGGGAGACGCGGTCGTAGCACATGGTGCACTTGCGAATCTGCGGCAGCGGCTTTTCCCACTCGTACTTGGGAACGGTGAAGGGACAGGCCGCCATGCAGTAGCGGCATCCCATGCACTTGTGCTCGTCGTAGATGACGGGACCGAGAGCAGTTTTTTCCAGGGCTCCGACGGGACAAACGGAGGCACATGCGGGCTCGAGGCAGTGCTGGCAGAGACGACGCATGTACTTCTCGTTCTTGTTCAGGACGGCAGTGAGCTTGTGGGCCGATTGATATTCCTCGGCGGCGATCTTGTCGTTGTAGGGAAGCCCCGCGTGGGTGGCGCAAGCCTGTTCGCAGGCCTTACAGTCGATGCATAAGGTGGCATCGTAAAGAATGGACTTACTCATGACCCCTCCGGCCAAGGGTTGCAAAAAACTGGGGTGAACCGACGCCGCCAACTACGGCCGTTGCAGTCAGGCCGATCTGTAGCAAATGCGTTCATGCTCACCCCTTCGACCTCGCCCGCCAGCGCGGGTGAGATTTACTTCAACGAACGGATGTAGGCGACCATGGCTTTCGCATCGACGCCCTTGGCGGCAAACGCGTGCGAAGCTTTCTTGTCTTTGCCACCGTTGGCGATGAAATCTTCCAACTCGGCATCCGTAGCTTTCTTTACTTTGTCGGAGGTCAGGTCAGGGATATTGCCCTTACCCTTGGCATCGGCTCCGTGGCACATGGCGCACTTCGTCTTGTAAGCGGCGGCGTCGTCATCGGCCCAGGAGAGGTTGGGGAGCATGAGGAATAGGACAGCTGCGGTAAAAAGCATCACTGCGAATAGCTTCTTCATGACGTGGTATACGGCCTCAATTTTGAAGTTCGAGGGATGAGCCGACTGCGCGCCCACTAACCTCCAGAAGACACACGCACTCAGTGCTTCCAAGGAGAGTGTTGCGCGATTAGGAAAAGGGTTCGGTGATAAAGGTCACGTCGGGGGGTGATGTTGGACGGAGAGGCGAAAAGCTATAGTGGTTTTAATCGGAGGCATTGCGCAACGCTCAATAACGATGCGGTTTTGCGCAGTGTTGCGAAATGTATCGGCATTTGTTCCCTAAATGGGATTAGTAAAGCCATTATGTGAGGGAGAATGCCGCACTGAAACTTTTTCAAGCGGACCTCATCCATAGCAGAAGGAGAACGGAGAACAACGTGAAGATTGGATTTTTGGGTTTAGGAAACATGGGCGAGCCGATCGCTGCAAATCTCATCAGCGCTGGACACGAAGTGACAGTTTGGAACCGGACGGCTTCGAAGGCTGAGCCGCTGGTGAAACAAGGCGCGAAACAGGCGAAGGATGTGGCCGAGGCGGCGAACAACGAAGTGGTTTGCACCATGGTCGCGGATGACAACGGATTGCGGCAGATGCTCCACGGTGGATTGCTGGAGGGATTGCCGAAAGGCGCACTGCACATTTCGATCAGCACAATCAGCGTTGCCATGGCCGAGGAGCTGAAGAAACTGCATGCGGAGCGGCAGCAACTCTATGTTTCGGCTCCAGTGTTTGGAAGGCCGGAAGCAGCTGCGGCAAAGAAGCTCTGGATAGTCGTGGGTGGAGATTCAGCAGCGGTCGCGAAAGCGCGTCCGGTTCTAGAGGCCATCAGCCAGCAGGTGGTGGAGATCGGAGAGGATCCGGTGCAGGCGAATGTCACGAAGATCAGTGGAAATTTCCTGATTGCTGCCGCGATGGAAGCGATGGGCGAAGCGGTGGCGCTGGTCTCGCGATACGGTGTCAACCCGGTGCAGTACATGGAATTCCTGACGAGCACGTTGTTTGCGGCGCCGATTTATAAGAACTACGGAGCGAAGATCGCGAGGCAGGAATATGAGCCGGTGGGCTTTCGCGCACCCCTCGGATTAAAGGACATGAGGTTGGCGATCGCTGCGGGAGAAGCTAAGACGATGCCGTTGCCCCTGGCAAGTTTGCTGCACGACCAGATGCTGACCGCGATTGCGCATTACGGGGAAGAGGTGGATTGGTCGGCGATTGCGAAGCTTGCGGCGGAGCACGGGGGAATCACGGGTTAGAAAGAAAGAGTTCAGGCGGACATTTTGTTGGTGGACTTTTCACCAAACAGAATTTGCAGCAGAGACTTGGCCACTTCCATCGCATTCGCTTTTAGCTCGTTGCCATCGGTGACGTAGAGTTCGCCATCGGCCAGCATGGAGAGCGGCATGTCCTTGGGGTCCTTGGGAAACTCCATTTTGAGGTCGCTAAATTCCTTGAGATGGATCGCGTGTTTCTTCAGATCGAGCGAGGCGAGTACGCTGCGCTCGGAAGAAGCATGTTGCAGGTGGATGGTTTCGGCGTCGATCTGGCTGCAGACGATGTGGCTACGACGTTCGGGCACGTAGTTATTGACCGAGGCGACACGAGCTTCGAGGGCGGCAAGAACTTCAGCCCACAGGGCTCGGCTGCGAATGTCAATGTTGGAATTATCGTGCAAACCAAGCCTCCTCGGGGTGAGGCGCACTTCCACCTCAGAGCATTCTCCGACACGGATGTTGACCGACCAATGGTACCTCGGGCCATGTACCTCCGCGACGCCAGTGTAGTTAACCAGCCAGCTACCCCGCGGGAGATGGCGCGGCGGGCGATGGCCCACCCGACCGTTCAGATCGTTTTGTTAAGCTAACGGGATGGATGAGCCGCAGAAGAGCTTTCACATGTCGCCGGAGGAGTTTCGGACGGCTGGCCGCGAAGTGATCGACTGGATTGCCCGCTATCACGAGAACGTGGAAAACCTGCCGGTGGTTTCGAAGGTGGCGCCGGGCGAAGTATTCCGATCATTGCCGGACCAACCTCCACAGGTCGGCGAAGCGGTCAGCAATATTTTGCCGGATCTTGACCGGGCCGTGATGCCGGGTATCTCGCACTGGCAATCACCGAACTTCTACGCCTATTTTCCTTCAAACAATTCTGGGCCTTCGGTGCTGGGCGACCTGGTGTCGTCGGGGCTGGGGGTGCAGGGCATGCTTTGGGCGACGAGCCCGGCGTGTACGGAAGTCGAGATGAAAATGCTCGACTGGCTGGTGCAGATGCTGGGTCTGCCGGAGCATTTTCTGTCCTCAAGCCAGGGCGGCGGGGTGATCCAGGATTCGGTTTCGAGCGCCTCGTTGTGTGCGCTGCTGGCGGCGCGGGAGCAGATCACGGGCGGGAAGTGCAACGAAGAGGGCTGCCGGATGCCGCTGGTCGCTTACAGTTCAACGCAGGCCCACTCGCATGTTGAGAAGGACGTCAGAGTGGCGGGGATTGGCAGCACGAATCTGCGACTGATCGACGTCGACGAGAATTTCGCAATGAGGCCCGATGCACTCGATCGTGCGATGGCTGCGGATAAGGTGGCAGGGAAGATTCCATTTTTCGTTTGCGCGACGATTGGGACGACGTCGAGCCTGGCGCTGGATCCGATTGCCGAAATTGCCGAGGTTTGCCGCAAGCATGGAGTGTGGCTGCACGTGGATGCGGCGATGGCGGGAACGGCAGCCGTTTGTCCGGAGTTTCGCTGGACACATCGGGGCGTGGAGTCAGCAGACAGTTATGCATTCAACCCGCACAAGTGGATGTTCACGAACTTCGATTGCACTGCGTTCTACGTGAAAGACCGGAAGGCGCTGATCAACAGCTTGAGCGTGGTCCCCGAGTATTTACGGAACCAGGCCTCGGATGCGGGAGCGGTGATCGATTACCGCGACTGGCATGTGCCGCTGGGCCGGCGATTCCGCGCGCTGAAGTTATGGTTCGTGATCCGGCACTATGGCGTGGAAGGACTGCAGTTTCACATCCGTCAGCACATTGCGTTGGCGCAGGAATTTGCTTCGTGGGTGAAGGCAGATTCGCGTTTCGAGCTGCTTGCGCCGCATCCGTTGAACCTGGTTTGCTTCCGTCTAAAAAGCGGGGACGAAGCGAGCGAACGGTTGTTAAAGCGGCTGAACGCGAGCGGGGAGATGTTCGTGTCACATACGAAGCTGGATGGGAAATATGCGATTCGCTTCTGCGTGGGGCAAGCGCGTACGGAGCGACGGCATGTGGAAGCGGCGTGGACGGCGATGCGCGAGGCGGCGGAGTAGAGGCGGGTCAGCGAGGCTTGAGAGGTCCGGGAATTGTATCGTCGTCTTCGGCGTTGGCGTAGGAGAGGGCGATGCCGGCGAAGAGCAGTAAGCCGAGATTCGAAAGCGCCTGATGATCGGCGACACGAAAGCTTCCGTAAGGCTGAAAGAGAAATAGAGCGAACATTCCGGTAGCGACGACCGAACCGAGAATGCCGGCAATTACCCCGAAGTAGCGTGCGCAAAGCACGATGACCACAATGAACACAATCGGCACCAGGATGGAGCGCTGGGTGCCGCGCACGAGAAAAATGAGCGCAGTCGCAATCACGACGCTCATCGTCGTTCCCAACAACCAACTTAAATTAGATTTTCCTCGGGTTCCGGTCGGCATGAGAATGCGTGCTCTCGTTACGCAGTGCAGCCAGAGTAGCCAAACTTCGCGGAGCTCTCAATGGCACATTTGCGCTTATGCCTGACCTAAGCGTGGCCATGTCTGGGACTCGGCTTACCTTGGATTTCGCGAATCTTCCGGCAGAAAAGCTCATCTGAAGGGAGAACCATCAGGAAAGGAAACGCGATGCCGGAGACTGCGCAGGAATATGTTCAGAGGATCCTGGGAACCATGGGCGATGCTGATCCGCTAAAAGTGCTGGCGAAGTTCTCACCGGAGCAACTGCGGAAGCGACCGGTGCCGGAAAAATGGTCGGCGGCGGAAATCGTGATCCATCTATCCGAGGTCGAGATGATGGTAGGCGTGCGAGTCCGCCTGGTGGTGGGAACCAACTGGATTAGCATCCAGGGCTTCGACCAGGATGCCTGGGCATCGCGTTATGCCAACACAGATCTCCCGCTAGCGCTGGACGCGTTCTACGCCTTGCGGGCGGCAAACCTCGCGATGTACCGGGCACTCACGCCGGAGGATTGGGAACATTACGGCATGCATTCCGAACGGGGAAAAGAAGGCGCGCGGCGCATTGTGGAGCTGTGCGCCGGGCACGACATCAACCATTTACGCCAGCTCGAAGGGATGCTGGCTTGAACTCTAAGCCGCACGGGCTCGCGGGAAGAGTTTGCGAGCGCCGGGATTCAGGCGCACGATTTCAGCGTTCAGCACTGCCGCAAAGGCTACCCATCCGGCATAAGGAACGAAGCAGGCAGCGGCGGTACGATCGACCTTCGATGCGGCGGCGATGTATTTAACGATTGCGGTTTCGAGGACGGCGACATCGAGGAGAGCGCGCAGGGGGCGATGTTCGCCGAAGAAAATCCGCGTCCACTCGGCATTCGAAACAAGTTGCGCGACCCAGAGACGCAGGGCGTGGGAGCGCTCTTCGGAACTCTCCGCCTGCCATACCCGCCATCCGGAAACCGCCATCAATGCATAGAGACTGGTCCAAACTACCGGGTAGACGCCTTTAGGAGGTGTGAAGCTGGGTTTCTCGAGACGGTTGTACCAGAGCCGGGTGCGGGTATCGCGCGGGCTGTAACGAGAGCCGAACCACGCGGCGGCAGTGACGGCGGCGCAGAAACCGCCGAGGGCAATCCAGGACTTTTTGTTTTGCAGGTCCATAAAGTGCATACCTCTTTGAGTAGGGTGCAGGCTAGCGCGGCCGTGTTGTATGCGGTGGAACCGATGTGGCTACAATCGAGATAGGAGAACGGGCTCTTGGTATTTGTATTTGTTATCTTCCTTCTGCTCTGGGGCGGCTTGCACGTTTATATTGCGGAGCGGCTGCTCTCGATACCGGTTATCGCCCAATATCTACCTCCTCATATCCTTGTGCCGGTCATGGTCTTCCTCGGGGTGAGTTATATCGCCTCGCGGGTGATGGAGCATTACGAACTTTTGGCCGGCTGTCGCATGTTCTCGAATATGTCGGTGCGACGTGGGTGGGCATCTTCTTGTTTTCGTTGCGCTTTTTGCGGCGGATGTGGTGACCGGCTTTGGATGGCTGCTGCCGGCATTGAAGATCAAGATACGCGTCGGGGCGCTGCTGGTTGCGGCCGTCTTGATCGTGATTGCTTATGTGCAAGCGTGGCGCATTCCCACGGTTACCGAATACGAAGTCGCGCTGCGCGGGCTGCCAGGAGAAGTCGACGGAAAAGTTCTGGTGGTTGGCAGCGATCTCCATTTGGGCTCGATGCTCGGACACCGCTGGGCGACCGCTCGGGCAACGCAGTTTGCGACGCTCAGGCCTGACGTCCTGTTACTGGTTGGCGATATTTTTGAGGGCGAGAAAGAAACGCATGCGGGGTGGCTCCCGGTGTTGCGGCAATTCCGAGCCCCGCTGGGTGTGTTCGCAGTGACCGGCAATCATGAGTTCTACGCCGGTCCGGAAGCGATTATCGAGACGTTTCGCGGCGCGGGATTCCGCGTGTTGCGCGATGAACATTACGAGGTGCTGCCGGGATTGCGGATTGCCGGAGTGGATGATCCGGCGTTTCGCAAGGCAGGGAAGCGCGACCAGGCGATTGCTCTGCAGCAGGCGCTGGCCAATCCGTCGGCAGGCGCGACGATTCTTCTCTCGCATACGCCGGTACTGGCGGAGCGAGCGGCAGAGTTGGGTGCCGGACTGATGCTGAGCGGTCACACGCACGAGGGACAAATCTGGCCGTTCCAATACCTAGTACCCCTGGCGTTTCGTCTTGTGCATGGGCGTTATGACATGAATGGAATGACGGCGATCGTGGGGCGGGGGACCGGGACGTGGGGACCACGCATGCGGTTGTGGAAGCGCAGCGAGATCCTGCGAATCACGCTGCGCTCGGCCTAAAACTAGTTAACACCGTCGGCAATCTCTTTTGAGGAACGAACGCGGCCCATCCGCGGGAAGATTTGCGTGGTGCTGAAGCGATGAGCTTCGGCGCCGATGCTGCTCATGGCATCTTCGGCAAAGATCAATTCATAACCGCGATCGAAGGCTGCCCGCGCCGTCGACTCGACGCCGATATTCGTAGCGATGCCGGCCATGATGATGGTGCGAATCCCGCGACGGCGGAGTTGCTGGTCGAGACCCGTACCGTAGAAGGCGCCCCATTGCCGTTTGAGGATGACCACGTCGGAGGACTGGAGGCCGATCTCTGGAATGAGGTCGGAAGCGTTCGACGGAATTCCGCCGGCCGGACGGGGCATGGACTGATCGACGGTCAGACGTAAAACTTCATCGATTTTCACATGGACGAAGACGATGGTGACGCCGTGGCTGCGCAACGTATCGGCGAGAGTACGAACGTTACGGATAACGTCGGTAGGTGAGTAGGGAGCGGTTTCGCGGCTGACGATGGCGTGCTGGAGATCGATGACGACGAGCGCAGTCGTTTTAGCGTCGAATTGAATGTCCATATGCGGGTTGGATGAGCGCGGAGGAAGTGACGATCCCTGGTTGCTTTCGATCGTTTGTAAAGAACTCTGAATTTTCCTCGGGCCCGAGGATCGTGGTATCGTCCACATCTTCACTTCCGCAAGCGCTCGATAAGGTGCCGTATGAACATCCTTCTACTCTCGATGCCGGACTCATTCGAGCATATGCCGCCGGTTGCGATCCGCATGCCAAATGGGGCGCTCACTTCGCTCGCAGGCAACGTGGACGGCCATCATCGCGTGGCGGTGGCCGACCTGATTCTGCGGCATCGCGAGGTCCGGCAGACGATCGTGAAGTTGATGCGAGAGATTGCGCCCGAAGTGATTGGGCTCTCGATAATGACGTTCCAGCGCAGGACGGCGGAGCGGATCATCGGGCTGATGCGCGCGTTGAAGCCAGGGCTCAAGATCGTGGTGGGCGGATACGATCCGAGCCTGGCGTTTGAAGCCTACGAGAAGATGGATGTGGACTTCATCGTGCGCGGTGAAGGAGAGGTGCCGTTTCGCGAATTGCTGCGAGCGCTGGAGTCAGGTGGAAGCTTCACGAAGATCAGCGGGCTCTCTTACCGCGAGGAGGAACGGTGGATTCACAATCCGATTGGACCGGTTCACAAACTGGAAGATGGCGAGATCCGCTTGCCGAAGCGCGATGCGCGGGTGTTGAGCGGCTATACGCTATTGGGACGGCAAGTGGATGTGGTGGAGACGTCGCGAGGCTGCACTTATGATTGCAGCTTCTGCTCCATCATCGAGATGCGCGGGAGGAACTTCCATACTTATTCGTTCGAGCGCGTGATCGAAGACATCCGCGATGCGCAGGAGCA
Organism: Acidobacteriaceae bacterium; assembly: GCA_003151155.1. Taxonomy (GTDB): domain Bacteria; phylum Acidobacteriota; class Terriglobia; order Terriglobales; family Acidobacteriaceae; genus Korobacter. The sequence goes on along the minus strand of PLWX01000066.1, from coordinate 35,989 downwards.
TGGAGCGCGCACCATCTTTCTGGTGGATGACAACATCATGCTGAACGTAAAGCGCTTTGAAGGGCTGTGTCGCGCGATCATCGATGCAGGGTTGAATAAGATCGATTACTTCGTGCAGGCGATGACTTCGTCGATTGCGAACCACGGAGAGACGCTGGCGCCGCTGATGCGGCAGGCAGGATTCCGGTACGTGTTTTTGGGGATCGAAAACATTCTTGAGAGCGATCTGCAGTTCCTGCACGCGTCGGCGAAGAATACCGCAAAAGATAACGGGAAGAATATTGGCAACGCGACCTTAAGGGCAATCGATTGGATCCATCGTAACAAGATGCTGGTGGTGGGCGGGTTGATCGTGGGGAGTCCGGACGATACCCGCGAATCGATCGAGAAGAACCTGGAGTTCGCGAAACGATATGTGGATTGGCCGTATATCCAGCATCCCACGCCCTACCCGCGGACGCCGATGACGGAGCAGTTTCGCCAGCGCGGCTTGATCGCAAATGAACGGCTGGAAGAATATGACGGGACGACGGCAGTGGTGCGAACCGAGCACGTTTCCTCGGATGAAATTGAGTATGCGCGCTGGAAGGCGGAGCGATGGATGAAAGTGCGACACGTTCCGGCCGTGTTTCGTCATGACCCGTGGTTCGTGGCGACGCACGCGGGGAAGATGATGGCGCATACCTTTCGCGGCTCCACGCTGCGCAATTTCCTGGGACTCGAAGACGAGCACAAGGCGTTCGAGCGTTATAAGGCGATCCGGCGGCAGGAGCGGGAGTACGTGTAGGTGTCAGACCGCCGAAGACCGTCGCAGCAGGGACCGGTTCATTCGCGCAATATCACGAATAGAAATGAAGACGTGCCCATCCTTGGCAGATAACGCTGACGATGGGCACGTTGCGGTTCAAGCGGCTTCGGCGGCGGTCTCGGTGGTGATGGCGGGAACCTCGATCAGCTTGCCGCTGGTTACGTCGAAGATGTACCCGTAGACCGCGATGTTCTCGGGTACGAGCGGGTGGTTCTGGATGCGTTCGACATCGTCGCGGACGCTTTGCGCCTGGTCGCGAATGGTGAGCCATTCAATGTATTCGGCGGCGCGCGAGCCGGGACCTTTGCCGATATCCTTGAATCCCTGCTCGGTGAGTTGCGCGGTCTCGAGGCTGCTGGCGAGCAGTTCGCGCATCTTCTCGTTGGTGAAGAACTCCATACCGCAATTGGTGTGATGGATCACGAACCACTCGCGCGTTCCGAGCAGTTTGTAAGAGATGACGAGGGACCGGATCGCATCGTCGCTGGCGCGGCCGCCGGCATTGCGGATGACGTGGGCGTCGCCTTCAGAGAGCCCGGCGAACTTGGCTGGATCGAGGCGAGCGTCCATGCAGGTGAGGATCGCAAAATGCCGGGCGGGCGGGCGGCATGGCGAGTTTGCCCTTGTCGCCGAACGAGGCGCTGTAGTGTTGGTTGGCTGCGAGAACTTCTTTGCGAGTGTTGCTCATGGGGAAACTCCTTTAAAGAAAGTGCAGTAACTACCAATGACGGTAACTGGCGAAGGATTGATCGGAATAAGCAGAGCTGGAGCGGGAAAGGTTCAACAACAACAACGGGAGTAGAAGAGGCGGGGCATATCGGTCGCGGAGTACGGCAACGTGGAAAAACTATAGAGGAGGCGGGGAGTGGGGTCAAGTTCACCCACCGCTCGGATGCCATCCCCTGAAGGGCGCCGCGGCGTTTGTGTGCTGAACGTTAGGAGCGGAAGATGGCTGGACCAGTTTGACGCTAGGTGGTTTCGATTACGGCTACGTTTTGTTGGCCGGTGGGAGCGGATTCGCGGAGGAGCGGCCAGCCCTTGCGGATCACGTAGTCGAGCCATGCGCCGGCGAACTGCGAAGTCAAGACGGCAGCAAGGACAAGCGTGGTATAGAACGTGGCATTGATGATGCCGGCGTCGTAGGCAACGCTGGCGAGGACAATGCCGGGACCACCGCGAGCGTTGGTGGTAATCGCGAGGTTGATCAGTTCGAGGCCGCGAAAACCGGCCATGCGTCCCGCGAGTGAGACCGAGAGGATCTTCACGACGCAGCTTCCCAGCAGAAACGCGAGCAGCATACGCCAGGAGAATCCCTTGGCGATGTCGAGCTTGAGACCGACGATCGCGAAATAGACCGGAACAAAAAAGGCGAATGAGACTTTGCCGATGGCTTCCAGGGCATCGGCGAAGAGGCGTCGCTTCTTGTGAACGACCGCGAAGCCGGCGAGAAACGCAGCGAAGACCATGCTGACGTCGAGAGCGCCGGCGAGGACGCAATAGGCGAAGAGCACTGCGATGGCATACGTGATCGGGGCGTGCTTCGCGATGACGTTGATCTTCGCTTTATTAAGACGCTTAACGAGACGTGGCAGCAGGGTGAGTCCGAAGACGAAGAAGCCGATCGTCGCGACCAGGTGGTAGGCCATGTGGCGCGCGTTCAGGGCGGCTTTACCGGCAAGTGCGGTGGCCACGGCAAGGGCTGCCCATAGAACGATGTCTTCGAGTACGGCGACTCCCAGGACCAAGCGAGCGAAACGGGTGTTCAGGATGTGCAGGTCGGAAAATATCTTGGAGATAACCGGGACCGAGGTGACGGCGACGCCCACTGCGAGAATGATAACCAGTGAAAAACGACTGCTGTTGGGACCTTCGATAGCGGGACCGACGAGCAGGGGGCCCAGTACCAACCCGAGGATGAAGGGAATGCCGGTGCCGACGATGGCGAGCCAACTGACTTCGCGGCGTTCTTCGCGGGTGAAGAGTTCGCGAGTTTCGGCGCCGGAGAGGAACATCAACAAAAGAAGGCCGAGCCAATAGACAAAGTTCAGGACGACGGCGTGATGGTTGCTGAGATCCGCGAAGGAGGTCTGGCCGAACTTGATGCGACCGAGGAGGGCTGGACCAAGAACGATGCCAGCTAGGATTTCGCCGACCACCTTGGGCTGACGCAGGCGGGTAAAGAGATAGCCGAGAAGCTGCGCTAATCCGACCAGTAATAAAAGAACGAGAAGCAGCGAAGTGAGATCAGCGTTAGACATCCAGGCGGCAAACTCCTCGTGTATTAGCTTGGTTCGATGCAAAGAGCTGCTCAGGGTTTGGTTCAGAGTTGCTGGAAATTCCACTTTTCGGGCAGAAGGATCGCGGGATCGGGCTCGCGGACTGGAAAGCCGCCACGGGAGGACGGCCCGGCGACGTAGCGGGTGATTTGAGATGGCCTCAATTCGCCACGCGTGACTTAAGTCATAGTGCGAGCTGCGGGGGGTGAATAGATTGCGATCAGGGTTTCGCCGAAGCGGAACCGGGAGGATCGCAGATGACAGTGGATACGAATCGAACGGTGCGGGAACTCGCGGTGGAATTGCCTTATGCGACGCGCATTTTTGAGAGTTTAGGAATTGATTACTGCTGCGGTGGGAAGCGCCCGTTGGGCGAAGCGTGCGCGCAGAGCCGGGTGGCGGTGGAGACGGTGGTGCAGCAGTTGGAATTGGCGGAAGCGGGGGTGCAGGATAGTCGCGAGGCACGGGCAAGCAACTGGGCGAAGGAATCCGTGCCGGGAATTATCGACCGCATTTTGAAGCAGCATCACGCTTATGTGCGCGAAGAATCTCCGCGGTTGCAGCAGGTGTTCGCAAAAGTTGCGAGCAAGCACGGTGAAAATCATCCTGAGGTGTTACGCGCCCGGGAATTATTTGACCAGTTGGCGGAAGAGCTGGCGGTGCACCTGATGAAGGAGGAACAGATCCTCTTTCCGTACATTTTGAGGATGGATGAATCGCAGCTCTCGAAAGAGCCGATGCCGCCGTCGTGCTTTGGCACGGTGCGTAACCCGATCGCGATGATGATGTCGGAACACGATGGCGCGGGCGAGTTGCTGAAACAGATCCGCAAGGAAACCGGGGACTTGAAAGCTCCGGCGGATGCATGCGTGACTTTCCAATCGCTGTATCGCGACGTACTGGCCTTCGAGGCCGACCTGCACCAGCATATTCACCTGGAAAACAACATCCTGTTTCCACGCGCACTGGCGATGGAAGGCTCGGAAAAAGAAGCGTACTAAGGAATTTTCGATCAGGTTGATGGCCCGCCAAGGTAGGACTGGCGGGCTTTTTCTATTTCTATCCGGATTCTTCGAGAGTCCGCTTGAGGGCGGCGAGATCGCGAAGGACGATGGTACGGCCATCGATGTCGATCATGCCCTCTTGCTGCAGCCGGCTCATGTTCCGCGATACCAGTTCTCGCACGGTGCCGATTTGAGCCGCCAATTCCTGGTTGTGCGCGGGCAGCGTGATGGTGACCGCAGTGCCTTTCTTTACGCCTTCGGTCTTGGCGAGGCGCAATAGCAACGCGATGAGCCGATGGCGCACGGTGGTGAAGGAAAGCTCTTCGATGATTCCTACGAGCTTTCGCAGGCGGCTGCCCACGACGCTCAGCACCTTAAGCGCGACTTCGGGATATTTCACGCACATGGCGCGAAAGTCCTGCTTGCTTAAGAAGAGCAGGCTGAGTTGATTGACCGCGACCGCGGACGCAGGATAAGGTCCGCCGTCAAAGACAGGCAGTTCAGCGAACGAACTACCGGGGCCGTCGATCGATAAAACCTGTTCGCGTCCGTTGGCGGAGCTCTTGAAGATTCGCACGTGTCCGCTCTCGACGATAAAGAGGCCGGCACAGGGGTCGCCCTCGGAGAAAATCATGGTGGCGGCATCGTAGTAACGGGTAACGACCCGTGCCTCGAGGTCGCCAAATTCCTGCTCCGTTAGTCCGGCGAACAGCGCGACACGGCGAAGAACGGAAACCTGCTCGGAGTTGGGTTTGGGAAACATCGTGCGATTGTATCGAATCGCGAGGTAGCAGAACCGACTTCAGGCTAGAGGCGTTGCGGATTACGGGGTATGACTTTTGTCACGGCTGGCGGCCGGCCTCGAACCAATTGGAACTTGAGTGGTGCGACTAAAGTTACCTGTTGAAAGCGCCCTTTCCACGATAGGTTGTGGTTTCCCCCCGAAAAGGTTCTCGGCAAGCAGGTGCGGACGAATGACGCCAATTGAGAATGGGCTCTCCGATGCTTTGGCTGGCTTATTCGCACCCGCCGGTTCCGAAGCTCCGCTGCCTACCAACGAGATAATTACCGCCATGCTGGGGCTCTCGGCGAAGGTGAGCAGCCTGATCTTCTCGCCTGGACGAATTCCACAAGTGGGCTGGAATGGAGGGCTGATGGTCGTGCCCGGCCTCCCAGTGCTTTCGGCGGACGACACGCGGCGAATGGCGGGCGAACTCATCGGGCAACATCAGCAGGCACAACGGCTGCTGGTGGAGGAAGGATCGACGGATTTCTCTTACAGTGTTTCCGGGACGTCACGGTTCCGAGTCAATGTATTCAGCCAGCGTGGCAGTTACGCGATCGTGATGAAGGTAATCCCGCATTCTGTTCCGACGCTCGAATCTTTGAATCTTCCGGCGCAGTTGGGCGACGCTACCAACCTTGAAGACGGCATCGTGCTGGTGACCGGTTCGTCGGGATCTGGGAAGAGTTCGACCGTTGCGGCCATGCTCAACAAGATCAACCAGGAAAAGACATGGCACGTGGTGACGATCGAAGATCCGATTGAGTATCTGCATTATCACAAGCGCTGCACGGTGCATCAGCGGGAATTACACACGGATGCGCCGAGCTACAGCGTGGCGTTTCGTGCGGCGTTGCGACAAGAGCCGAAGGTTATCCTGGTCGGCGAGATACGCGACCGTGAGACCATGGAGGTCGCGCTGGAAGCGGCGGAATCCGGGCACCTGGTGATGTCGACGCTGAATACCAGCGACGCGTCGAAGACGGTGGAGCGTATCGTTGGCGCTTTCCCAGCGGCGGAACAGCAGTTTGTGCGACAACGGCTTTCCAAGTGCTTCCGCTACATCGTCTCGCAGCGACTGTTGCCGAGAAAAGACAAGAACGGCCGGGTGGCGGCGATTGAAATCCTCAAATCCACGATGCGCACGCGAGAGTACATGGAAAGAGGCGAGCAGGAAGGCAAGACGCTTCTCGACGCCATTCGCATGGGTGATCTCGACGGGATGCAGTGTTTCGATGATGTAATCGAACGTCTGATTCGATATGGAATCGTCGGGATCGAAGCCGGCCTTGGATACGCGAGTAATCTGAGCGCATTGCGTGCTTCGCTGTCCGACTTGATCGAGTGCCAACTCGAACTGAAGGCAAAGGTCGACCGCTAACTCTTCGCAGCCCTTTATTGCAATCTCGCCTCTTTCAAAGAAGTCATCTACCGCACCTTCGTGTGGCTGCCTGTTGTGCTTTCAGTCCAATGTATTCCTCAAAGCATGTGGATCGCATCTCATTCGTGAGTGCGAGTTTTCTCTCAAGGCAGGAATTATGCATAAGCTAGTCATGAGCGCGGGTTGGTGCTCCGGGCTGCTCTCATGAGCGATCAGGTTGTAGGGCGAATCCCCGGCACGGCGACGCACTCCGATCGTCCGGGTGAACACATAGCCGCGCACGGTGGAAGGATCGCGCTCACGCTGGGGGCGCTGGGCGTGGTGTTTGGAGACATCGGCACCAGCCCGCTTTACACGCTGCGCGAGTGCCTGCGGAGTGTGGGCAGCGTGACCGGACATGTGCGTCCCGAAGATGTGTTGGGGATCCTCTCGCTGATGGCTTGGGCGCTGATCCTGGTCGTCACGGTGAAGTACCTGACCTTCATCATGCGAGCCGACCACAATGGGGAAGGAGGCATCTTCGCGTTGCTCGCTCTGGTTCCGGACCGGTTCCGCTGTAACGCGAAGAATCGTGGGCGGGTGACAGGAATAGCGCTGCTGGGAGTCATTGGAGCCGCGCTGCTGTATGGCGATGGCGTGATCACTCCGGCGATTTCTGTGCTGAGTGCAGTGGAGGGATTGACGATCGCAAATGAATCGTTCCGGCCGTGGGTCGTGCCGCTGACATGCTTGATCCTGATTGGACTATTTCTTATCCAGCGAAGAGGAACGGGGAAAGTGGGCCAGATGTTCGGGCCGGTGATGCTGCTGTGGTTTGGTACGCTCGCCGCGCTCGGTGTACGGCACATCCTGGAAGATTCGCAGGTGCTCCAGGCATTCTCGCCGTTGTGGGGGGTGCGGTTCTTCACACATCACGGCCTGCACGGATTTTTGATTTTGGGATCAGTGGTACTGGTGGTGACTGGAGGGGAAGCGCTGTACGCGGACCTGGGCCATTTCGGAATTGCTCCCATTCGACGGGCATGGTTGTGGTTGGTGTTTCCCGCATTACTGCTGGGCTATATGGGACAGGGAGCGCTGGTGCTGACGCACCCGCAGGCCATGGAGAATCCATTTTTCGCGCAGGTGCCGAAGGGGCCGGCCACGATTGCCCTGGTGCTGCTTTCGAGTGCAGCTACGGTAATCGCATCGCAGGCGTTAATCTCGGGTGCGTTTTCTTTGACTCGACAGGCGATGGTACTGGGCTACTTTCCAACGGTGACGGTGCACCACACCTCGGAGAGCACCGAAGGACAGATCTACATTCCGGAAGTGAATGCGTTGCTGGCCATTGGATGTCTGGCTCTGGTGCTGACCTTCCGTGAATCGATCAAGCTGGCGGCGGCGTATGGCATTGCCGTGACCGGCACAATGGCGATTACGTCAATCCTTTTCTACATCGTCGCCCGTTACCGGTGGAATTGGGCGGCGTGGAAGGCCGTGGGTCTGCTGATCTTCTTCTTGTCGTTCGACATTCCCTTCCTGGTGGCGAATCTTTTCAAATTCATGAAAGGCGGCTACGTGCCGGTGATGATCGGGGCGGCTCTGATTGCAGCAATGCTGATCTGGAACCGCGGTCGAACCTTTCTCGAAGAGAAATATGCTACGCGGTATCCCTCGTTCGAAGCCGTGCGCGAGAGCATTAAGGACTGTTTAGCGACGCGAGTGCCGGGAACGGCGGTGTTCATTGCGCCGAGTGCCGATCATGTTCCGCCGATCCTGATGCATTTTGTGCAGCGCTGCCGGTCGCTCAGTGAGCACGTGATTCTCTTGACGGTGATTACCGATATCGAATCCGAGGTCGCAGTGGGCGAGCGCTATCAAATCAAAGATTTAGGTGACGGCTTCTGGCGGGTGGTGCTGCACTTCGGCTACATGGAGCACCCGAAGGTCGTCGAGGCATTGACAAGTGCCGCCGAGAGTGGAGCGCTGCCCGTGAATGTGAATGACCTCACCTATTACATCGGGCACGAGACGCTGACGGAAGGGAAGTCGAACCGGATGGGAAAAACCGCCGAGAAGATCTTTTCGTATCTGCAGCGGAATGCGGTAGAGGTGGAGCGCACGTTTTGCCTCCCGCCGGAGCAGGTGATCGAGATTGGGACGCAGGTGGATTTGTAACGAAGTAGCGACAAGACTGTGGGTGCCCCACCCTTGTGGCTTCAGCCACAGGGTGGGCAGGCGAAGGCGCTGGTCGCCGAATTTCACCAGGGTTCGAGATTCTCGCCCCGCTTTCCTGTCGAAAGGGCACGGCTTCACAGGTTGCTGAAGAACTTTCATTTCGGGATCGCACGGCGCTTTGTATCAGGGCACGGCTTCAGCCGTGCCGAAACGCCTTCCTCTATTCGTCAAGCTTCAGCCCCTGCTCTGTCGCCATAACCACGCTTTCGGAACCACGGTTCGTATCAGGGCACGGCTTCAGCCGTGCCGAAACGGCTCCCTGACAGTCGGGCTTTAGCCCCTGTTCACTCTCGGCATATCCCGAAACTCTGTAGGTCCCCGAAGACGATCCTTTCCACGCTTTCAAACCGTAAGCAGTGCAGACTACGATCATGGATACCGCCGATCACGAGACTGATCAATCATATTCACGAACGCATCCCGTCACTCCTCGCGCAGCAAACGCAATGGATCGACGGACAGGGCGCGTTGCGCCGGGATCCAGGTTGCGAGCAGTCCGAGTAATGCCATCGACAAAACCACTCCTGCCAGTACGACAGGATCACGCGGCGATGCCTGGTAAACGATAAATGCCAGCACGCGAGTGGCGAGTAGCCCAAGCAGCAGGCCAACGATGGAACCGTAGGCGAGGAGTTTCAGCGCACGGCCTAACGCGGCCTGAAGCACTTCGCGGCGTTGCGCACCGAGAGCGATGCGGATGCCCAACTCGCGGAGACGCCGGCTGACGGAATATGCCGCCATGCCGAAGATCCCGGTGATCGACAAGATCGCGCCCATCACACCGAGAACGCCGAGCGAAATCGTAGCTACGCGCGGACCGAACAGCGCGAGGTCCAATTCCTGGGTCCAGGTCTGCATGTCGTAGGGAAGACCTGGGTCAAGGTCGCGCATGGTGCTTTGGACCGCGACTGCGATCTGGTGTGGATCACGATTGGAGCGGAGCACCAGGGATGTATCGGAGATCACTTCAGTCGCCTGCACGAAGGGGAGGAAGATCGCCGGCTCAGTATCTTCGGTGAGGCTGTGGTACTTCCCGTCTTCGACGATACCCAGGATCTCGGTGCGCGTAGCGTCGGTCTGCTTGAAGTAGCGGCCCACCGCGTTAGCGGAGGGACCGAAGAGCTTCTTGGCGAATTCGCGGTTGACCACGGCAACGCGCGGCGCCTTGGCATCGTCATGCCATGAGAAGCTACGGCCTTCTAACAACGAAGTGCCTGAAGCCTGGAAGTAATCCGGCGAGATGCTGAAGGTGACGGGCGTCGCCACGGCATTGGCGCGGCGCAAGTCGGTGGTCTCGTCGGTAAAGATAACTGAGCGTTTTACGTCGCCATTGGCGAGAGGCGGCCAGTCAATCAAGCCGACCGATGTAACTCCGGGAATGGCTTCGAAGGCAGCGATCATGCGCTTCTGCATGACGGGCACAGCCTCACCACGGTAACCCGCCATGTCGAGCACGGTCCCTACCAGCATCGCATTCTGCGGATTGAAACCGAAGTCACCATGCAGCGAGCGCACCAGTCCGCGCACCGCGACCATGGACGAGGTAACCAGCACGGCGCAGATGGCGATCTGCACTACCAGCAAAACGTCGCGCAAGGTGAGGCGCTTGCCCTTCCCACTGTCTTGCCCGCCCTTGACGATCTGGTACGGATCGGTGCGAAGCACTTGACGAACCGGGACGATGCCGAAGAGAAATCCGCTCACGACCGCGAGCAAGAGCGCCACAAGGTAGACCTTCGCGTCGAGAAAGACCGGAACATGCAGAGGATAGCGCGGCACCGGCTGCCAGGAAGCAAGCCAGCGCAAGAGCACGAGACTGCCGAGCAGTCCGATAGCCCCGCCCGCGATCGAGATCAGCAGCGCTTCGGTGAACAGCTGGCGCAGGATTCTTCGGCGGCTCGAACCCAACGCGAGCCGCAATGCGACTTCACGCGAACGGTCCATCGCACGCGCGGCGAAGAGGCTGCCGAGGTTGGCGCATGCCGCGAGCAGGATCAATCCCGCGAGAATCATGAGCGCCGTGAGAAACGCCTTCACGGGACGCCCCATGTAGTCGCCATAAAGCTCCGGCCGCGCCAACTCGTACGTCGTCTTGCCATGCTCCTTCGGATAGCTCTTGTCGAGATACGCTCCGATGCCGTTGAGGTCGGCGACTGCCTGGGCGTGGGTGACGCCCGGTTTGAGATGACCCAACGTCATGAAGACGTTGTGAGAGCCGCGAGCGTCCAACCAACTGGATCCATCGACCTGTTCCTGGTTCACCATCGGTATCCAGAAGTCGGGATAGCCGAACAACAGGGTGCCGTGGAACCCTGGGGGTGCTACGCCAATAATCGTGAACGGATGCTTATCCACTTGCACCACGCGACCGAGGACGTTTCGATCGTCCTGAAAGTGATCGTGCCAGTAGGTGTAGGAGAGAACCACATAGGGAGCGCTGTTCGGTCCACGCTCGTCGGATTCGTGGAAGAAGCGGCCGAGGTAAGGCTGCACGCGGAGGGAATCGAAGTAATTTCCGGTAGCTTCGTAGAGCCAGGTGCGCGACGGATTTTGTCCGGTGTCGAAGCCTGCGACTGTGATGCTATAGGCGGCGAGGCCATCTAGGGTGCGGTTGCGATCGCGAAGATCGAGATAGTCGGGGTACGACTCGCCGCCGCCAATGTCGTTGCCGTGCTTGACCATGAACAGACTCTCGGTCTGGGGAACGTCAAGCGGGCGAAGGATGAGGGAATTCAGCACGGCGAAGACGACGGCGTTGGCGCCGATGCCGAGGGCGAGGGTCAGTACAGCGGCCGTGGTGAACCCGGGAGACTTCCACAAAACGCGCAGGCTGTAGCGAGCGTCGTCGACCATAGTCTCGATAAGATTCCCACCGGCGGCTTCATGGCACTCCTCGCGAAAGCGCTCGTGTCCACCGAACTCGATGCGCGCGCGGCGTTCGGCTTCGGCACGCGGGATGCCGGAACGTTCGAGATCGTCCGCGCGGTGCTGGATGTGGGAGCGCAGCTCTTCTTCCATCTCAGCGTTGAGTTGGGAACGATGGAAGAGCGTGGCGATGCGGAAGCGGAGTGCGTCGAGGAGTTTCATGCTTCCTCCGGTTGCTCGGAGAGCGCGGAGCCGATGGCGGCCACGAGACGGTTCCAGTTGTCCGTCTCCTCGCGCAAACGTTTTCGCCCTGCGGTGGTGAGCTCGTAAAACTTGGCGCGGCGATTGTTTTCCGATGTGCCCCAGTTCGACTTGAGCAGTCCCTGGCGCACGAGACGAAAGAGACCGGGATAAAGCGCGCCTTGTTCAATCAGCAATGCATTGCCGGAGATCTGGCCAATACGGAGGAGGATTCCGTAGCCATGGAGAGGGCCGAGCGAAACCGCTCGCAGAATGAGGAGATCGAGGGTTCCGGGAAGAAGTTGAGCCTGGTCAGTCACTGGCCCTCCTAAGATGCTAAGGAGAGTATCTCCGCTCTCCTAAGCTGTCAAGGGGAAGAGGGACGAATAGCGCAATTCATCGGGACAGAATGCGATTCGAAGGGTGGTTGCTTGGATAGCGCGCAGCACGGAATGGGCCGCAAGTAGGCGAGCCTGAAGTTCAGATATTGGCAAGTAGGAGAAAGGAATTGGTGGAGGCGGCGGGAGTTGAACCCGCGTCCGCAAGCGAAGTCAGTCAAGAGACTACATGTTTATTCCTGTTCAAGTGCGCCGGGATAAACCGGCACCTTCATCTTTCGGGCTTGGAACGGACAAGAAACCCAATCGACTAGCCTGAATGTCTTAATCGCACGCCCAGACGTAGCGTTCGACCCAGCCTACTGTGCGACGCCCTGACTCCGGCCCGTAGGCGAAGCTGGAGGGGACGGCAACTTAATTAATTAAGCTGCGTAAGCCATCTGCGTGTTGGCAGATATTGTTTTTGCACACGATTACGGGTGCATGCACCCCGACATGCCTCTTGGCCGCAAACACTTCCGTCGAAGCCGTGACGCCCCCACTTGGTTTTGCAACCGGACAGTGACCGATTGTCAAAGAGCTACCTCCAGCTTAGCATCCGCGGAGGTTTCGTCAATTGCTTAGATGTTACGAGAGGGCTGCGGGATTCCGACCGGGCGATTACCGGGTGGAGACACTTTGAGTGGCGCGGACGGCCTGTTCGTTCTCTAGTTCGGATTGGGCCTCGGCGGACTTGCTCTGGGCTTGCAGTGACAGATGACGGGAGTGGTGCCTGCGGTGCGAAGCGCGCGCTCCATGTAGACTTGGGCGACGAACCGGCCAAGTTTTGCGACCAATGGGTCGGGCGCTCATCCAAACTGGTTCGGCAAAGTTCTATTCACGATTCGGGAGTGCAGGCTTGGTCTCTGACTGTATCGCGCTGAAGGATGTCCCGCACACCTCTCGTCTATTCGCGGATTACCTGGGGCATTCGCCAAAGCTGCGAACGTTTTATCCGTCTCTCGATCTCAACCAGAAGCTGGCTGCGTTCGCTCCCTCCGTTTCGTATTCGAATTCCATGCGTGAAACCGTTGCCACTGCACTGGAACGGCAGAATCGCGGGTTCGGCTCAGGAGAGGCTACCGTCCAGAACATTGAGCGGCTGCGTCGCGGAGCGTTCACGGTAGTTTCAGGACAACAGGTGGGATTGTTTGGTGGACCGCTGCTGGCGATTTTGAAGGGCGCCCACGCCGTGCGGCTGGCACGCGACTTATCGCAACAGGGTATCGATACCATTCCCGTGTTCTGGATGGCTTCGGAAGATCATGACTTTGCCGAGGTGAATCATGTCGAGCTTCCGCAGCAGGACTTCTCGCTGCGGCGGTTGACGGTGGAGGCGAATGGCACGACGGGCGCTCCGATGTCGGAGATGCGCCTCGAGCCGCAGGTCGAGCACCTTCTAAACGAAACGGCGGAACTGCTGGGTGAGACCGCTGTCGTGGAAATCCTGCGAGAGAGTTATCGCCCGGGCGAGACCATGGCTGGGGCCTTCGGCAAGCTGTTTGCACGACTCTTCGCTGCGCATGGACTCGTGCTGCTCGACCCGGCGGACGCCGATCTTCATCGTGCAACGGCGCCGTTATTTCGTCGCGTGGTGGGTGAAGCTGCGGAGATCGCGCGTACTTTACAGGAGCGCGGCAAGGCGCTGGAACATGACGGATATCACGAACAGGTGAAGGTAAGCGCCGGAAGCGTGCTGCTGTTTGCCATCCAGGACGGCGCGCGGGTCGCGATCCAGCGGCAGAATTCCCACTTCAGCATTGGCAAAGAAAAGCTAACCCAGGAAGAATTGCTGGCACAGATAGAGAAAGAGCCGGAGAAGTTCAACGCCAACGTGCTGCTGCGTCCGGTGATGCAAGACACGCTCCTGCCGACGCTCGCGTACATCGGAGGGCCGGCGGAGGTGGCGTACTTCGGGCAAGCGTCTGTCGTCTATCAGCGACTACTGGGACGTGCGACCCCGATCTTGCCGCGCTTCAGTGCGACGCTGATCGAGCCGAAGATCGAGAAGCTGCTGGAGCGCTACGATCTGCAACTTGCGGATCTTTATCACGGCTCCGATGCGTTGGCGGAAAAGCTGGCGCAGAAGACATTGTCGCCGGAGCTAGATGAGCAGTTCCGGGCGGCGCTGGCGATCGTGACCCACACCATGGCGGGAGTGAAGGAATCGGTGGAGAAATTGGATCCGACCCTGGTGGAGGCGGCAGAGCGGGCGACGTCGAAAATGCGGTACCAGGTGGGACGATTGCATCGACGCGCGGCGCGGGCGTTGTTGCATCGGACGCACGTTCTTTCGCAGCATGCGAACCAACTGGTGAATGCGCTCTATCCGGAGAAGTCGTTGCAGGAGCGCACGGTCGGGGCAGCTTATTTCGTCTCCAAGTACGGTGTGGAATTGATCGACACGCTGGTGGAAGCAGCGGGAAGCTGTCCGGAGCACCGGGTAATTCGGGTGTGAAGCAGACGCCGGCTGGAGTAAAATTCCAATCATGCCCAAACACGCTGCCATCTTTGACACTACCTGTCCCTGCTGTGGGGCGGTGCTGAAGGTTGATCCTGAGACAAAAGCGGTCATCTCGCACGTGCCCAAGGCGGCGCCGAAGATGTTCGCCGACTTTAACGAAGCGGCGAAGGCGATGAAAGAGCAGGAAGGCCGCAAGGAGTCGATCTTCCAGCAATCGGTAGAGGCGCACAAAAATTCAGCGAGCCTGCTGGAGAAGAAGTTCCAGGAAGCGGTCAAGAAGGCAAAAGAGACGCCCGACACCGGCAAACCGCTGCGCGATTTCGATCTCGACTAACAATTTATGCCTGACACCGCTGGGCATGGACGTCCACTGCTGCTTGGGCATCGTGGGCAGCGCCATACGCGGCGCAGCATCCTTCAGTCCCTGCAACAGCAAAACCTTCCACCCGACAATACGCTGGCGGCGTTTGAACTCTCGCTCCAACGGGGCTGCGACGGCTTCGAATTCGATGTGCGATACACCCATGATCGGCGCGGGGTGATCTGTCATGATCCGGACTTTGCGGGCCTAAGTGTCGCAAGCTCAATATACGAAACTTTGCAGGCCGCGAAACCACGGCACGAGCGTCGTGAACGCCGGGATCCGGACGAGCAGATGCCATGCCTGGAAGATGTGTTGGCGCGCTTTGCCGATCGCGCTTATCTGGATATCGAAATCAAGATCGCTGGGTTTGAGGAAGAGATTGTTGCGGCGATCCGGGATCGGCGGCCGCGGCGGGAGTTCGTAGTGTCGTCGTTCTTGCCGCCGGTGTTGCAGCGTTTTCATGAACTAGACCTCGAGCTGCCGCTGGGATTTGTATGCAAGGATCGCAAGCTGCTGCCGCAATGGCGAGAGCTTCCGGTAAGTGTCGTGATTCCGAATGTGAAGCTCGTGTCCGAGGTGCTGGTGCGTCAATGGCACGCCGCTGGGAAGCAGGTATGCGTATGGACGGTTAACCGGGAATCCGAAATGCGACGACTGGGGAAGTGGGGCGTGGACGGCATTATCTCGGATGACACGGAACTACTAGTGAAAGTATTCGGCACAATGCGTAGTCATGCCTGACGAATCCGTCGCGAACAATTACACTGGTCAGCAATGAGCGCGACTGGAGAACGCTTTGAGCGGGCGGTAGCCATTATGCGCCGGTTGCGCGAGCCCGGCGGATGTCCGTGGGACCGCGAACAGACCTTCGATACCATCAAGCCCTTCACCCTCGAAGAAACCTACGAAGTAATTGAAGCGATCGACAATCGCGACTGGGATGAACTTCCCGGCGAGCTTGGCGATCTGCTGCTGCAGATTTTGTTCTACGCTCAGATGGCGCAGGAAGAGCAGCGCTTCAGCATCGATGACGTGATCGAACGGCTCTCGACAAAGCTGGTGAATCGGCATCCGCACGTGTTTGGCGATGTGGAGGCGAATACGTCGGCAGAGGTGCTGCGCAACTGGGAGATGTTGAAGGCCCGGGAAAAAGAGAAACGCGCGGAAGAAACTGGCAAGCCTAAGGACGACAAGAAGAAGTCTCTGCTGGCAAGCGTTTCCGCGGGATTGCCGGGATTGATCGAAGCGGGGAAGATCAGTTCGAAGGCGGCTCATGTCGGCTTCGAATGGCCGCAGATCGAAGGATTGTTTGAGAAGCTTAGCGAAGAGACCGCTGAGTTACAAGAAGAGCTCAAACACTTTCCGGGTGGTCAGCCGACAGCGCCGAGCGGGCGTGGGATCGCGAGTTCGAGCGGTGAGACGCCGCTTCCTGATCCATTACGGGCTCGATTGGAAGATGAAATTGGCGACCTGTTGTTTACGGTGGTGAACCTGGCGCGCTATGTTCGTGTGGATCCGGAATCAGCATTGAAGCGAACCAACCGGAAGTTCCGGGCACGTTTCCTGGCGATGGAACACGTTGCGAGCGAGAGAGGAACGAAACTGGAAGATCTCTCCCTGGAACAGTTGGAGGAACTTTGGCAACAATCCAAACAGCTGGAACGAGAAGCGAGATGAGCGAGCCCCAGATAATGATTCGCGTTTGCACAGAGCTGAGCGAATGGGAGCAATGCGTACATCTGCAGCAAGAGGTTTGGGGCTTCAGTGACCTGGACCTGGTGCCGCTGCGGATGTTCTCAGTGGCTTCGAAGATCGGCGGCCACGTGATCGGAGCCTATGATGGCGAGCGCATGGTGGGTTTCGCCCTGGCCATTCCCGGCAGCCGCAATGGCTATTCATATTTACACTCGCACATGCTGGCAGTGGCGGAGAGCCATCGCAATCAAGGGCTCGGACGGAAGATCAAGCTATTCCAGCGTGAAGATGCGATCGCCCGCGGGTATGAGTTGATGGAGTGGACCTTCGATCCTCTGGAAATTAAGAATGCTTACCTGAACATCACCAAGCTGGGTGCGATTGCGCGGCGCTACAACATCAACCAGTACGGGATAACCAGCTCGCCACTGCAGGGATTTTTGCCAACGGACCGACTGGTGGCGGAGTGGTGGCTGAAATCGAAACGGGTGAAGACGCTGTTGCAGACCGGGGCGCTTCCCGCAATCCCTAAGGAGCTAAAGATCGAAGTGCCTGCGGCGATTTACCAGTGGAAAGCGGAAGAGCCCACGCGGGCGCGGGCCAAGGACATCCAGTCGCGCAACCGCGATCTTTTTCTAGGCAGTTTTGATAAAGGGTTGGCGTGCCTCGGGTACGAGCGCGATGCGGAAGGCAATGGCGCATTTCTCGTGGGGCGATGGGATGAGACCTGGACCTATGCTACCAAGGGAAATCCAAATGAAGATTGAAGCCATTACGCTGCGTGAGATCGAAATGCCGCTGGTGCACTTCTTCGAGACCAGCTTTGGGCGGATCTATAGCCGCCGCGCATTGGTGGTGACGGTGCATTGCGAGGGTGTGGATGGCTGGGGCGAGTGCGTGGCCGACGAAGCGCCGTTCTATAGCGGCGAGTCGGTGGAAACAGCCTCTCACGTCATTCGGACGTATCTGGGACCCATGCTGCTGGGCAAGCAGGTTGAGAAGGGAAGCGACGTGCCGGCGCTTTTGGCTCGGGTGCGGGCGCACCGCATGGCGAAGGGCGCGCTGGAAAATGCGGTCTGGGATGCCGAGGCCAAAGCCAGGAACCTGCCGCTGTGGAAACTACTGGGCGGTACGCTGAATAAGATTCCTTGCGGCGTCTCAATCGGCATACAGGATTCGCACGAACAGCTGCTCGACAAGATTGAGACCGAACTCGCAGCCGGATATCAGCGGATCAAGGTGAAGGTGAAGCCAGGATGGGATGTCGAGGTGCTGGCGAAGATCCGCAAGCGTTGGCCGCAAATCCTGCTGAGCTGCGACGCGAACTCCGCCTACACGCTGAATGATATCGAGCACTTGAAGAAATTTGAAGAGTTCAAGCTGCTGATGATCGAGCAACCGCTGTGGAACGATGACTTCTATTTCCACTCCGTTTTGCAGAAGCAGATGCAGACCGCGATCTGCCTGGACGAGGCGATTGAATTCGCGCGCGATGCGCAGGCTGCGCTGGAACTGGGCTCCTGCCGGATTATCAATATCAAGGTCGGACGCGTCGGAGGTTTCAGCGAGGCAATCAAAATCCACGACATTGCGCAGAAGTTCAACGTGCCGGTGTGGTGTGGCGGAATGCTGGAGACAGGACTGGGACGCTCACACAACATTGCGCTCTCGACGCTGCCGAATTTCAAGCTGCCAGGCGACGTGTCGGCCTCGAAACGGTATTGGAAGGAAGATGTGATCGAGCCGGAGGTCACGGTGGATCGCGAAGGATTTATCGCGATCCGCGATGAACCGGGAACGGGATACAAGCTGCGGGAAGATCAAATCGAGAAGATTACAGTGAAGAAAGAGACGCTGCGGAAGTAGTTAGAGCGAAGGCTGCGGCGCCCTTTTCGCGTTGATTCCGATCTTTACCAACTCTTCGCTGACGCGTTGCGTGTTGTGGCGGACGACGGGCGCACCGTCTTCTTCGCGGCGATAGACATCGAGATAATTTCCGAGAATTGACTTCACACCCAGCGCATGGATGCGGTCGACGTCGACCGCGATCTGTTCCTGTCCTTCTTGCGCATATTTCTCACGCAGTTCGGTGGGCGCCTTGGCGTTATTGATGATTGCGTAGTCGAATAGCTCGCAGTGCGCGTGGTCGTAGATAGCGCGAATGTGGTCAGCGGCGCTGAGGTCGAGGCTCTCGTTGGCTTGCGTCATCAGGTTACAGACATACACCTTGACGGCGTGGGAATCGCAGATTGCTTTGGGAACGGCGTTCACCAGCAGGTTAGGGACGAGACTGGTGAAAAGCGATCCGGGGCCGATGGTGATGAGGTCGGCTTGCTGAATGGCGGCGATGGCGTCGGCGATGGGCTCGGCATTTTCTGGCAACATGCGCAGGTTAACGATGCGACGTTTGCTGGCGGTGATGTTGGTCTCGCCCAGAACTCTGCTGCCGTCGTCCATTTGGGCTTCGAGTTGGACGTGGCTGGTGGTAGCAGGGAAAATGCGTCCGCGGGTCGCGAGGACTTCGGAGGAGAGGCGAACCGCTTCGGCGAAGTCTCCGGTGAGATCGGAGAGCGCCAACAAAAACAGGTTGCCGAAGTTGTGGTCTTTCAAGCCTTCGCCGGCGCGGAACCGGTATTGAAAAAGCCGGGAGAGGAGTTCTTCTTCTTCGGAGAGAGCGACGATGCAGTTACGAATGTCGCCCGGGGGAAGGACGTTGAATTCCTTACGGAGACGGCCGCTGGAACCGCCGTCATCGCTGACGGTGACGATTGCGGTGAGGCTGCTGATGGTAGCGGCGGCCGGAAGCGCCTGGTCTTCCGATCCCCGCACGTATCGCTTTAATCCACGCAACAGGGTAGAGAGCCCGGTGCCTCCGCCGATAGCGACGACATTCAATGCCTGTTTCTCGGGGAGGGCGCTCATCGTGCGGAGTGCGAAGTCGATACGCCGCTAAAAATGCGTGGACGAAGGTCCGTCATAACCGGCCTCGGGATAGAGCAACTCGGTGAAGCGCGGATCGTCGGAGAGATTGTTGAAATCGGAATCGTTGCGAGCCTGGAAACGGTTACCCGGATTCAATCGAATGGATTCGGCGAGGGCACGTATCGATTCGGGGAAATGTCCGGTCAGACACTCCAATGCGGCAGAGCCATACCAAACGAAATCCTTGGTCGGATGGGACTTCAGAAGCTTGTCAAAATGCTCGCGGGCGGTAATGTAGTCGCCCATGTTGACCAGCGAGATGGCGTAGTCGTAGTGCTCTTCGGGCGAGCGGAACTTGCTGGCGTTATCGCCACGGGCGGCCTGCTGTCTGCAGGTGTTCAGATGAACCGCAGCACGGTCTCCCAGTTCGCGGCTGGGACCGGAAACTACCTTCTCCAGGAAGGTGACGGCCTTGTCGAATTTATGGGCTTGCATAGCCTTCAGCCCAGACTCGTAGTTTTGCACAGCCTGTGTGAAACGTGGATCACTGGAAGAGACGAGGGCCTTGTCAGAAGCGGACTCAGCTTCCGCCGGCTGCGGCTTGCGCTTTGCAATAGGCTTTGCTTGGTTTGACTTAGCCATTGTTTCTTTAACTATTAGTGGCGCTTTCTTCTTCATTCCAATGCACCGGCCAAATTGAGCGAAACGAGCAACAGGCCGTTGGCTGTGGAAAACGGACGATTGCTAAGGGCAAGCACGGTTTATACCTGCAATCCATCTCCGCGTCAACTTGACCTACGTTTGGGCCCAATCTGGGAGGAAAAGCTGTGCGGGTTCGAACCGGAGCAATCGGTGAGATAGTGCTTGACTGCATGATACCTTGTATAGCAAGGTATAGGCGATGAAACCAATCGATCGAGAACTTCAGGATAAGTGGGAAGCGCAACTTCGAAAGGGGTGTCTGGAACTGGCAATCCTCGCGACGTTGTGGAAGGAACGCCGGTACGGTCTGGAGATTCTTCGCCAACTGGAGAGTGACTCCGACTTGGTGATCACGGAAGGGACGATTTATCCACTCCTGAGCCGACTGAAATCCCTTGGGCTTATGAATAGCGAGTGGGTCGAATCAGAGGGTGGACATCCGCGGAAGTATTACTCACTGACAACGGAGGGGCGGAAGAGGACTCGCGAAATGGCGGAAAGTTGGTCACGATTCTCCACCGGTATGGATCGACTGCTGACGCCGCTCAAGCAGCGTTCGGCGAAAGGCGACAACTTATGAACGACCTTGCAGAGAAACGGATGAACGCCTATCTCGAACAGTTACGTAAGCGACTGCGGGGGATGAGAGCTGGCGACGTCGACGAGATCGTGGCGGAACTGCGCGCGCATATCGTGGAGAAAGCCAGCGCGACGACGGGAGGATTTTCTTCAGACGTCGTGGGAAGTACCCTGGACGCCCTGGGAACGCCTGAAGATCTCGCTGCCGCATATGTCACCGATGAACTGCTGGTACGGGCTGAGGTCAGCCGTTCACCATGGCGCATTCTCCGTGGTTTGTTCCACTGGGCAAGTTTGAGCTTGGCCGGATTTGCTGTCTTGCTGGCGACGGTGAGCGGCTATTCGCTTGGCATCCTCTCCGTGCTTGCTGCCTGGGCGAAGTTGCTGCATCCGTACACCGCGGGATTGTGGCGGTGGGGAGACGGGGACTCGCTCGAGTTTTCGTTGCGGCTCGGCTTCGGGATGCCTCCGGCCAGTGGCAGGGAACTGCTTGGCTGGTGGATTGTGCCGCTCGGGTTGTTGCTCGGGTGCGGGTTGTTGGTGCTGACTACGCGTTTTGCGGTTTGGAGCGTGCGGAAGTATCGCACTGCTCGCGCGTTGCGCGGAGATGCGCGATGAGCGGCGCCGCGGTTGCAGTACGTCCAGTTGCATTGTCGCCAATGCAACGGTGGATTTCGCTCGCAGAATTTTTGGTTGGCGCAGCGATCGTGATTGCGCACAACGTGGATCACAAGATCCCTAACGAAGTGCCGATTCTCTTCGTGCTCGGCCTCGTCTCGTTCAAGTTGCGAGATGGCGGTTGGCTCGCGATGGGGCTGCGGTGGCCGCTGTCGTGGCGGAAGACGATTTTGCTGGCACTGGGCGCGGCGGCATTGCGCATCTTGCTAAGCGTGCCGCTTGATGCGTTGACAGCGCATTTCTGGCCGGCGGCTAAGGCGCCGGGTGGGATGAATGAGATCGCGGGACATCCTCTGGTGGCTTTGCAATGGTTGTTGCTGGTGTGGACGTTTGCGGCATTTGGCGAGGAGATTGGTATCGCGGGTATCTCATCGGTCGCGCGGCGGATGTAGTCGGTCGGTCGAAGATTGCCTACTGGGTTGCGGTGATTTTGGTCGCTGTGCTGTTTGGCTACGGGCACTTTTACAAAGGCCCCGCCGGAATCATCGACTCCGGAATGGCAGGAGTGGTCCTCGGCGCGGCCTATATCGTGTCGGGACGTAATTTATGGGTTTGCATCCTGGCGCACGGGTTCATCGACACGTTTGGCGTGATTTGCGTTTACTTCAACTGGTTACAGTAAATCGTCTGACGATCTAATTCATGGTGACAGCGGTCGCGAGGTCGATGTTCTGCCAATCGCCACGAATGATGCCTTCGCGAATCTCCTTGGGTGTTTTCTTCAGCTGGGTCTGCTGGTAGGCGTAATAGAGCTCTTTCATGCAGGTGCCGCAGTGCGCGCCGTGGGTGGTTTCGTAGCAAGTGCGCAGGCTCTTATGGCCCATCTTGTCGCAGTAGCAATAGCAGGGGAGTTGATGGAGAACAGCGGGGATCTTCTCGGCCAGTTCGTAGGCGTGCACCTGGTAGGGATTCTGGAAGCTCTCGCCCCAGCGCTGATCCTTGGGCAGGATCGGCGGCAACTTGTCGGCGGCGGTCGGCGGATTTGAGTTGAAGGCTGGGACCGGATTATCGGATTGCGCGAAGGCCAGGATCGCGAGGAGAGCGACCGTCGGGATAAGAACCATGGACTTTTTCACGAGTGACCTCCAGGTCATTTTACCCGACGAAAGAGTCCAATTTGTGCGGTCCGGAAGTGATGTTTTTCGCCGTATAATTGAGAGGTGGCTCGCAGCTTGAGCGGGCGGGCAGAGTAAGCGGAGCGGGATGATCGAAGAAGCACCGACACCACCGGCAATTCCAACCCCGGCTTCGTCATTGCGGGTGTGGCAGGTCTGGGCGCGGGATATCTTCATCTCGCTGGCGGTCTCCGCGTTTATCATCATTTTCCTGTATCAACCGGTGAAGGTTGAAGGCACGAGCATGATGCCGGGACTTACCGACCAGGAACGCATCTTCATCAACAAGTTCGTCTACAAGCTGGAACCGATCTCGCGCGGCGATGTGATCGTGTTCCGCTATCCGCTCGATCCTTCGAAGAGTTACATCAAACGGGTGGTGGCAGTGGCTGGCGACCGGGTGCGCATTGACGACGGCCAACTCTACGTAAATAGCCGACGCGTTCGCGAGACCTACGTTCCCGGAGATTACGTGGATACGCGCACCTATCCCGAGACGCGGGTTCCGGAGCATGCGTTTTTTGTGCTCGGAGACCATCGCAACCTGTCAAATGACAGCCGCGATTTTGGCCCAGTGCCGGAAGAGTTGATTTACGGTAAAGCGGTGTTCGCGTATTGGCCGGTCGATAAGATGGGCACGCTGCACTGAGACGAAAGGCAAGCGTATGCGCAGATTGAGCGATCACGATTCGCCACGCAGCTGGGGACCGCAGAGTACCGCGATTCCAGTCGGCGGTGGACTGGGCATTTTACTGGCGATTGCGCTGCTTGCGGGTGTCGCCGTGACGGTCCCTGAGGTTGGATTTTGGGCGACGGTGGCAATGCCGGCGAGTGCCTTGATTGGCATCGGCTACGTGATCGTGCGCCGCCTAACCAGCAAGCCTCCGATCGATCTGCACCTCTCCTGATGCGTTCCTGCTGCGAAAACTGCGCGACAAACGGCGATTCGTAGAATTTGTAATCTGGTTTCCCTGAATTCTCTCTACACCTGCTAAAATCTTTAAAATCCACCCCCGGAGAATTATGTGCAAGCAATCCTTGCGCTGGAAGATGGCCGCATCTTCCGAGGCAAAGGTTACGGAGCAGCAAGCGCGTGCATCGGGGAAGTAGTTTTTAATACTTCCATCACCGGCTATCAGGAAATCTTCACCGACCCTTCCTACGCCGGACAGATCGTCGTTCTTACCAACCCCCAGATCGGCAACTACGGAACCAACCCTGAAGACGAAGAGGCGAGCAGGCCTTATATCGAAGGGCTGATCGTGCGCGAGTTTTCGAAGGTGACTTCGAATTGGCGCTCGGACGATGATGCAGACGACTACCTGAAACGCAACAATATTCCCGTGCTCGCCGAGATCGATACCCGCGCCCTGGTGCGCCACTTACGCGACCATGGCGTAATGCGCGGCGTGATATCAACCTCCGAGACGGATGTTGAGAAGCTGGTCGCGAAGGCAAAATCCATTCGCAAGATGGATGGCACCGATCTCGCGAGCGTGGTCACGACCAGGAAGCTTTACACCTGGGACAAAGGGCCGGTCACCATCGGCAAGCCGGTGGAACTCGAGAAACCGAAGCACAACGTCGTCGCCTACGACTATGGCATCAAGCACAACATCCTGCGCATGCTGGTGGGCGAGTGCTGCAACGTGACCGTGGTGCCGGCGCAGACTTCAGCCGAAGATGTGCTGGCGATGAAGCCGGATGGCGTATTCCTGTCGAATGGACCGGGCGATCCGGAGCCGGTGACCTACGCACAGAAGAATATTCAAAACCTGATGGGACGCGTGCCGGTTTTCGGAATCTGTCTCGGACATCAGTTGATCGGCCTTGCGCTAGGCGGCAAAACGTACAAGCTCAAGTTCGGACATCACGGCGGCAATCACCCGGTGAAGCAGTTGAATACCGGCAAAGTCGAGATCACAGCGCACAACCACAATTTCGCGGTCGATCCGGATTCGCTGAAACAGAGCGAAGTGGAATTGACGCATATCGACCTGAACGACAACACGCTGGAAGGCCTGCGGCATCGTTCGCTGCCGCTGTTCAGCGTGCAGTATCACCCCGAGGCATCGCCGGGTCCACATGACTCGCATTACCTGTTCGGCGATTTTGTGAAGATGATGGACGAATGGAAAGGGAAGTGATGGCCCGACGAACGGAGGAGAGTCGATGAAAGGCCGCTGGCAGGGACTGCTGATGACCGCTGGGCTGGTCTTTTCTTCCGCGGCGTTTGGCGACACTTGCCAACAGCCTGCGGCTACTCCCATCGTGAACCGCTCCTTCAAACTCACCGTCGCAGATTTTCGAAGCGCTCCCAAGGCCGCTGTAAAGGTGGTGTTGGGAACGATCGATCGTTATAACACCATGCATCCGGTTTCAAGTGGTACGACGGACAAAGACGGTGTCCTGAATTTTGCGAAGCTTCCGTTGGGAAATTTCTCGTTTCAGTTACGGATGCGATGAACGAGCGCCAGCGCTACGACGTGCAGGTGGGAGCGATGGGAGGCGAGAGCGCTCTCCAGTACACGTGGCCCAACGTCAACTGGCTGCCGATGCGCTCGGCAAGTGCAATCCTGAAGAACGGAACCAATCCGTTGCGGCATTACCAGGTGACGCTGCTTGGCTATCCCGATGCAAATGAAATGGGCGTGAGCGATACCGATGTGCAAGGGCGATTTGATTTGCCCGCGGTGAAGGCGGGACGATACTGGATCGAGCTTTCGCAGGCCGATCCAATGTCAGGAACCTCGAAGAAGTTCGGGCGCATTCCGATTATCGTGACGATGGATGAGCGCTCTCCGGCCGTCGATGCGATCTTCGTGGCGGAAAATGCATGTGGGTTGAGCTACGACCAATTCTGCACTCGGCAGCCCACGAAGCTGGAAGGCTGGTGCATTGAGACGACGGATGAGAAAGGTTCCGCCATTGCAAAGGCGAGCGCCACGTTGAAATCGCAACACGGATCGGTTAGTGGATCGAGTTTTACGTCGGATGAAAAGGGCATCGTAAACGTGCCAACCCTCGCCGCCGGGGATTACGAATTACAGGTTTTTGCCAACGGATTCACACCGGTTCGGCAATTCGTTACCATCGTGCCCGGGCCAGCTTCGTGCGCCGCGGCAGTGGTGGTGCCCATGAACACTCTCGGCGGGAGCTGTGCGCCCGCGACACAAGGAAAGGGCAACTAATCGGGTGCCGCGTCGTAACGACATCTCCAAAGTTCTCATCATTGGCTCCGGTCCAATCGTCATTGGGCAATCGGCGGAATTCGATTACTCGGGTGCGCAGGCGTGCAAGGCGCTGAAGGCCGAAGGTTACGAAGTCGTGCTGGCGAATTCCAATCCAGCGACGATCATGACCGACCCCGAGATGGCCGATCGCACCTACATCGAGCCCCTCACGCTGCAATATCTCGAAGAAATCATTCGTATCGAATCCGCGATGATGAAAGGTCAGAAGAGCGCCGGTAAGTTTGCGCTTCTGCCGACCGTCGGTGGACAGACGGCTTTGAACCTGGCTGTCGAACTGGCCGACGGCGGTGTACTCGACAAGTACAACGTCATCCTCATCGGCGCGCAACTGGAAGCCATCAAGAAAGCGGAAGATCGCCTGCTCTTCAAAGATGCGATGGCGAAGATCGGTCTGGAAACCCCGCGCTCCGCGCTCATCAATAACTTGAAGGATGGGTTGGAGTTCAGCGCAAAGCTCGGATTCCCCTTGGTCTTGCGGCCTTCGTTCACGCTCGGCGGCAGTGGCGGGGGCATCGCCTATAACCGCGAAGAGTTGATGGATCTGCTGGCCAAGGGGCTCGACCTCTCGCCGGTGCATGAAGTGCTGTTGGAAGAGTCCGTACTCGGTTGGAAAGAGTACGAACTCGAACTGATGCGCGACATGAACGACAACGTGATCGTCATCTGCTCGATCGAGAACTTCGATCCGATGGGCGTCCACACTGGCGACTCGATTACCGTTGCACCTGCACAGACGTTGAGCGATCGCGAATACCAGATCATGCGTGATGCCGCGATCAAGGTCATCCGCGAGATCGGCGTGGAGACTGGCGGTTCGAATATCCAGTTCGCCACCGACCCGAATACCGGGCGCATGATCGTGATCGAGATGAACCCACGCGTATCGCGATCGTCGGCACTCGCCTCTAAGGCTACGGGATTCCCAATCGCGAAGATCGCCGCGCGTCTCGCTGTCGGCTACACGCTCGACGAGATCACGAACGACATCACGCGCAAGACGCCAGCGTGCTTCGAGCCGACACTCGACTATGTGGTCGTAAAAATTCCCAAGTGGCAATTCGAGAAATTTCCTGGCGCTGATGCTTCCCTCGGTCCGCAGATGAAGTCGGTAGGCGAAGCGATGGCCATCGGACGAACCTTCAAGGAAGCCTTGATGAAGGGCATCCGCTCGCTGGAGACAGGGAAGAGCATTGCCTCGGAGTACATCGAAGAGCGCATCATCACCAAGCGATTGGTGACTGCCCATCCGGAGCGACTGCAGTACGTGCGCTACGCGCTGCTGCATGGCTGGTCGGTCGAAAAGGTATTTGACCTTACGAAGATCGATCCGTGGTTCCTCCATCAGTTGAAAGATATCGCGCACGCCCACGCGCACACCGAGTCGCATAGCATCGATGACGTTGGCGACGAAGAACTGCGCGATCTCAAGCGCATGGGATTCTCCGATGAACGGCTGGCTCATCTTTGGAAAGTGAAGAACGGTCGCGGCGCAGCCAACCTCGTTTACGAAAAGCGGCATGCCAGCGGGATTCGACCTGTGTACAAGCGGGTGGACACTTGCGCCGCCGAGTTTGAAAGTTTCACGCCGTATCTCTATTCGACCTACGAAGAAGAAGACGAAGCTGCGCCGACGGATCGCAAGAAGATCATCATCCTCGGCAGCGGGCCCAATCGCATCGGACAGGGAATTGAGTTCGACTACTGCTGCTGCCATGCGGCCTTCGCGTTGCGCGATGACGGCTACGAAACCATCATGGTGAACTGCAATCCGGAGACGGTCTCAACGGATTACGACACCAGCGATCGCCTCTACTTCGAACCGCTCACCTACGAAGACGTGATGGAGATTTACGAGCATGAAGCTTCGTCGGGCGCACCGATTGGCGTGATCGTGCAGTTCGGCGGACAGACACCGCTCAACCTTGCGCTGCCGCTGAAAGCCTCCGGCGTGAACGTGATTGGAACGTCGCCGGAGTCCATCGATCTCGCGGAAGATCGCAAGCGCTTCAACAAGCTTCTGGAAGAGTTAGACATCCCGCAACCTCCCGGAGCAACAGCCACTAGCATGGAAGAAGCGGTGGCCAACGCGAATCGCATCGGATATCCGGTGCTGGTGCGGCCTTCGTACGTGCTTGGCGGACGCGCCATGGTCATCGCCTACGACCAGGAATCGATTGAGCGCTACATGCGGCAGGCGGTCGAGTATTCGCAAGACCGTCCGGTGCTGATCGATCACTTCCTTGAAGATGCCACCGAGGTCGATGTCGATTGCCTGTCGGACGGCGAAGATGTAGTGATCGGCGGCATCATGCAGCACATCGAAGAGGCCGGAATTCACTCCGGCGACTCGTCGTGCGTACTGCCTTCCGTCGATCTCTCCGCCAGCGTGTTGAAAACGATTCGCGAGTACACCTTTAAGCTTGCGCGAGCGTTGAAGGTCGTCGGCCTGATGAACGTGCAGTACGCCATCCAGCGTGAGAAGGTGTACGTGATCGAAGTTAACCCGCGGGCGTCTCGCACCGTGCCTTACGTTTCAAAGGCCACAGGAATTCCGCTGGCGAAGATCGCGGCACGATTGATGACAGGACGCAAACTGCGCGAGTTCCTGCCGGAAAACATTGAGCGAGCTTCGGACCTGGCAACAGGGGACTGCTACTACGTCAAGTCTCCTGTCTTCCCCTGGGGCAAATTCCCTGGCGTGGATACCGTTCTTGGTCCGGAGATGAAGTCCACGGGCGAAGTGATGGGCGTGGCCGATAACTTCGGCGAGGCATTCGCGAAGGCGCAGATCGCCGCCGGACAAAAGCTACCCACTTCGGGGACGGTGTTCATCAGCCTGAATAAGCGCGACAAGCCGCAGGCAGCTGCGCTAGCGAAGCAGTTCGTTGATCTCGGCTTCAAACTCGTTGCGACTCACGGGACGGCGGATATCATGGAAGAAGCTGGACTAAGGGTTGAGCGAGTCTTCAAAGTGAAAGAAGGCAGGCCGAACGTCGTTGATCTCATCAAGGGCGAGCGCATTCAGCTGATCATCAATACGCCGCAAGGATCGGAGCCTTGGTTCGACGAGAAGGCGATCCGGCGGGCCGCAATCACCGCGAGGGTTCCGACCATCACCACGCTGTCGGCGGCACGTGCAGCGGTGGAAGGCGTCGCGGCGCTGCAACGTGGAAAGACGACGGTCTACGCGCTGCAGGAACTGCATCGCGAACGCAGACAGGGATCGTCGGCAGCCGACTAGAAATGGATTCCGCAGAGCAGTTGCAACGCATTTATCTGGATGGTTTTGAGCTGCAAACCTTCGAGCGTTACCCGAAGTTAATCGGGGTGACAAAAGGGAATTGCGTGGCGTTGCTCGTTCCCGGCGTGGATGGCTTGCAGATCATGGGCACCCCCGGCTGGCGTATGGGTGAAGTACTCGGAGTGCTCACCGAAGTCGGAGGCCAGAAGGTCTTCCAGGCGAAGTCGGAGATCGTCGAAGCCACGCCAGAACGAATTGCGGAACTGGAGAGCTTTCGAGCAGAGCTGAAAGCGCTACTCGCTCCACCACCCTCGTAGGAGTACATCGTGCCATTCAATCTTGAAGAGACCATTGCGCTGCTTACGCGCACGCCTGCCACATTCGACGCACTATTGCGAGATCTGCCCGAAACTTGGACGCTGCGCAACGAAGGCGAGAATACCTGGAACGTGTCCGACGTCGTGGGACATCTGAACTACGGCGAGCGCACCGATTGGATTCCGCGAATCCGCCGCATCCTGGAATTCGGCGAAAGCAAACCTTTCGAACCATTCGATCGCTTTGCTCAAACGCGAGAGAGCGCAGGGAAATCGTTGGCGCAACTGCTGGATGCGTTTGCTGAATTGCGCGCGGAGAACTTGCATCAACTACGGTCGTTCAATCTTCAGGCCATGGATTTCGAGCGTCGCGGACGGCATCCTGCACTTGGCACGGTCACCATGCCGGAACTGCTTTCCACTTGGGCGGCGCATGATTTGACGCACCTGCACCAGGTCTCGCGAATCATGGCGCATCAATATCGTGAGCAGGTCGGCCCGTGGACCAAGTTTCTCGGCGTGCTGCAATGTTCCGGTCATAGCCAATAGCCAAGCTTCTTGCAATAATCCCCAACATGCAACTCTGGCTAGCGCGGCAAGCAGCGGTGCCTGTCCGCGAACAACTGGTGACTCAGATCGTTCTCGGCATCCTCTGTGATGAATTGCCGGCCGGGCATCGGTTGCCCAGCACGCGCGAGTTGGCGCGCCGCTTCAAGGTTCACGCCAATACCATCAGTGCGGCTTACAAGCAACTCGAGCAAGAGCGCTGGGTGGAGTTCCGGCATGGCAGTGGCGTGTTCGTGCGCGGCAGTAAACCGTCGGAAAAGCTGAAAGGGAATCTGGCGCTCGATCGCCTGTTGGCCGATCTCTTTCGTTCAGCGCGCGAGCTTGGGGTGCCGCTATCGGAGGTGCGTTCGCGCTTGCAGCATTGGATCGCGATTCGACCTCCCGATCATTTCCTGTTGCTCGAGCCGGAAGAAGAATTGCGGCGTATTGCCGCCGAAGAAATGCGGCGCGCGGTGCAACTGCCCGTGCAGGAAGCAGGCTTGGATGCAGGCAAGACGGCAGGGAACTTAGCGGGCTCAATTCCCGTCTGCTTACCAAGCAAACTGTCGTCGGTGCAGAAAATTCTGCCTCCAGGCACGGACTGCGTCGCATTGAAAGTGCGCTCGATTCCGGCATCGCTGGCCCAATATCTGCCGGCTAAGACGGATGTGCTGGTCGGCATCGCCTCGCGCTGGGATGGCTTCCTGAAGCCGGCACGTACGATGCTGCTGGCAGCTGGGTTTTCCGAAGAAGCGCTGGTCGTGCGCGATGCCCGCCGTTCGGAATGGGCAAACGGATTGAAATCGACGGCCGCAGTGGTCTGCGATTGCATCACTGCACCGCAACTACCCAAGGGCTGTAACCCGGCTTGTATTTCCGATCCTCGCCGAAACTTCACTCCAGGAGTTGCGGCGTATCGAAGACTTCGTCCTCGATCCGCTGCGGACGGACGCACCCTAGGCACGCGTACACTCCGAAAACTGTCCTGATCGCTCCAGCGCGCCTCACACTCGCCGACTAATCTGCACCTTGAAACGAGGTGCTTATGAAAAAACTAGCTGCGGTACTCCTGATGTTCGCCTTCACGCTTCCAGCCTTTGCTTCCTTCGATTGGATCGAAGGCACCGACGTGCGCTACGTGGGTGGCAGCGCGCAAGGCATTCCAGCCGATGCCATCGGCAAGATCGATCTCACATCCGCAAACGACCTGGTCTTTGCTGCTTCCAACACCAAAGTCACTATTCCGTATGCATCGATCACCAGTTTCTATTACACGGAAGATGTCGCCCACCATCTCGGCTTTTTGGCCGCCACGGCGGTTAGCCTGCTCAAAGCGCGACGCCAGCAGCACTTCCTCCATATCTCTTATCGCGATTCGAACGGCGCCATCCAGTCCGTACTCCTTGAGGTCTCCAAGGACGCGCAATCGGCCCTTCGCACCACCATCGAGGCGCGCATACCCAAGCCGACGAAACGAATGCCGTGCGGTTGCGGAGTCGAACGCTAGGAAGTGCTTGCCGCTGCCTGCTGCCCCCGTGCCGCTGTCCACGCATCGTAGCCGCCAAGTGAGGTTAGCGAGATCGACGATGCCGGCGCGGCGCAACAAGCTTGTCGCGATGGAGCTGCGATAGCCGCCCTTGCAATGCACCACCAGCAGCTTATCGCGCAGGACTTCAGCGATACGAGAGGGAAGTTGTCCCAAAGGAATGTGCTGCGATCCCTCAATCGCTCCGGCGGCCACTTCGCCAGCCTCGCGCACGTCGAGAATGTTGACGGGCTCACGGCGGCGGAGTTCGTCGAACTCTTCAACCGTTACTTGAGGGATGTATTCGAGCTGGTAGCCGCCGAGTAGCCAGCCCTGGATGCCGCCTTCGAGATAAGTATCCACCTGTTCCATTCCGACGCGGGCGAGTCGCAGCTGCGATTCGCGCAGGTGATCGGCATCTTCGCCGACGAGAATGATGTGCCGGTCGAGACCTAGAATGCGCGCCGCCCACGAGGCGTATTGTCCGGAGAGAGCGACGTGGACCGAGCCGGGAACGTGCGCCACCGCAAATTGCTGGAGGGGGCGCGTGTCGAGCACGATGGCGCCCTCGGACTGCAGCCGATAGACGTCAGGTGCGCTCACAGGCTTGGGACGCGGCAGTTGCTCGATCGCTCCGGCACCTTGGCGATTCAGTTCTACGGAGCGGCCAAAGTATTCCGGTCGCGGCGGCAGGCTGTCGGTGAGCAGGTGGATGAACTCCTCGGAGGTGCGCGCCTGCAGCGCGTAATTCATGCGGCGCTCGCGTCCGATCGTAGAGCTGCGCTCGGGTTGCTCATCTGCCGGCCGCAAAGCGATCCGGCGCCATGGGCGGGATAGATGAGAGTGTCGTCAGGAAGCTTCAGCAGCCTTTCGTGCAGGCTGGTGAAGAGCATCGCGGCGAGTTCCTGCGGCGTGTGGTCTCCGGACAGATCGGGCCTTCCAACGTCACCGACGAAAAGCGTGTCGCCGGTGAACGCCGCCTTGGGCGCCGAGGCGTCGCCGAGATCAGAGGCGATAATGCAGATGCTCTCAAGGGTGTGACCGGGCGTCTGCAGAAATTCCATGCGGCAGTGGCCGAACTCGATGCAGTCACCGGTACGCACGGCAGTGTGAGGAAAGCGCGCCCCCGATCCGTCGCCCAGGTAGATGGAGGCGCCGGTCCGCTCGGCAAGCTCCAGGTGGCCGGAAACGAAATCCGCATGGAGGTGCGTCTCGATCACGTGCGCAATCTTCACCCTAAGTCGCTGCGCGGTTTCAAGGTAAATATCGACGTCGCGCTGTGGGTCGATGACCGCAGCGACGCCGTCGGAAGCGACAAGATAAGAAGCGTGCGCGAGACATCCGAGGAAGAACTGTTCAATCTGCAGGCTAGGCATAGGAATGGGCAGGGAGTTTGTACCGGATGAGCATTCGTTGCCAAAAAGAAGCGCGGGTTGCCAAGACCAGCTGCGGGCAGGCTGTAAACGATAGTTAACATAATATCTATTATCGGACATGAGAGAATTGCCCTTAGGGGCGGATGGAGTTAGAAATTGCAATACAGAGGTTCAGAACGGCGATCCTGTTATGAAAGTCGCGCTTGATACAAACTGCCTGATTGATGCCTTCGACCAATCTTCACACGCATACGAGGCGATGCAGAGAATTCTGAATATTGCAAATGCCGGGAGGATCACGTTGGCGGTCAGCCGTCACACGCTCGCGGAAATATCGAGCCCGCCTGCTGCACTTGAACTGGCGAACAGTCTTGAGAGCCTCCCCTATTGGCCGATCGGAACAATCGCTGAGCAGGTCGCGACTATCGCACAGCTCACAGGAACATGGGAAGATGCGGCACGCAATGAAGGAATTCAACTGGAACTGAAGCAACTCGCGAAGTCGGGTAACGATATTCGTGATAGAGGAGCCTACCTGGATGCGCTCGGAGCAAATGCTGATGTGTTTGTGACGACAGACAGGCACTTTGCTGGTTCGGGGCCTGCGCGAAGAATTAGAGAGCGATTCAGGCTGAGAGTGACTACACCCACCGATCTACTATCCGAGTTTGAACCGTAACACCGGAGAGCTAGAGATCGCCCGATTTCGCCGGCCGGACACCGCGCTTGCGCAATCTGATTAGAGAGTCCCTTACGGATGAGTCGTTCGGCATCGCGTTGGCTGCCTTGCTATACCAATAGGCTGCAACCGGAAGGTTGACCCTTACGCCACGCCCATGCTCGTATCCATATCCAAGGGCTTCGTACGAGTAGTCATTGCCCGCATCGGCTGCTTTTCGAAACCACCGCATCGCTTCCACGTCGTCTTGTTTTACGCCAAGCCCGTCCGCGTACATAAAGGCTACACCAAACATGGCTGCGTTATTTCCCTTCTCAGCAGAGAGCAGGCGCCAACGCATAGATTCTTCATAATTACGAGTAACACCGAGACCATTTTCGTACATGATGCCGAGGTCTTTCATGGATTCGTCGTTGCCCTTGGCGGCCGCTAACTTAAGCCAATGCAGAGACTCCGCGTAGTCCTGTTTGACTTCCTCGCCAAGCCAGTACCTGATAGCGACGGTGTGCATCATCGCATCTGCATCGCCTGCTTGTGCGCGCTCTTTTAATTCACTGATTGTTTGGGATTGCGCAAAAGAGCACAGAAGGATTGTTAATGACAACCAGAGTCTGACATGCATGACCGCCTCCTTTCTGGTTGACTGCGCACGAGAGTAGCACAGGGAAATACCAGCTTTCTGTACTTACCA
Source organism: Acidobacteriaceae bacterium (assembly GCA_003151155.1). GTDB lineage: Bacteria > Acidobacteriota > Terriglobia > Terriglobales > Acidobacteriaceae > Korobacter. The sequence continues at coordinate 1,886 of PLWX01000066.1, read as the reverse complement.
TCTCCCCATCATTCGAAATCAAATTAAAGCTGTGGACGCTTGCTGCTTTCGCTAAACTGAGTTCCGATGAGCCGTATTCTTCCGGTCGTCCTTTCCTTCGTCGCACTCCAGTGCGTTGCTTCAGCGCAGTGGGAGAGACAGCACTCCGGTACCGATGCCAGCCTTCGCGGCGTTCACGCGGTGAACGCTTCCATCGCCTGGGCGAGCGGCACTGACGGAACCGTCCTTCGCACCACGGACGGCGGCGAACATTGGCAGAAATGTGCGGTGCCCCCGGATAGCGACAAGCTGGACTTCCGTGGAGTGTGGGCCTGGGATGCCCAGGTGGCTGTGGTGATGTCCTCCGGACCAGGCGAGCAGTCCCGCGTATATCGGACCAACGACGGCTGCACCCATTGGAGCGAAGAACGGCGTAACCCCTACAAGGACGGCTTTTGGGATGCGATCGCGTACCGGACCCCGGAAGACGCCGAGTTGATCGGCGATCCGGTGAACGGACGCTTCTATCACGAAGTGTTGCGGACCGGACGTGGATGGAAGGTGGATCCACGCTTCTGTAAGGCGACACCGGAGGAAGGCGCATTCGCCGCCAGCAATTCGTCGCTAGTGGTCTTCGAAAATGGTGAACTCCTCCTGGGAACCGGCGGGAAAAGCGGCGCCCACGTGCTGCTTGCGAGCGGTGATGAGTGCCAGACAATCTCTGTCCCACTGGCGGGCGGAAACGAGTCCTCGGGTGTTTTCTCGCTGGCGTTCCGTGACCGACAGCACGGCATGGCGGTTGGCGGCGACTACAAGAAGCCTGCGCAATCTTATGGGGCGGCGGCTTGGACCGAGGATGGTGGGCTGCACTGGGCAGCCGCCGTAAAGCCTCCGCACGGCTACCGCTCCGCCGTCGCGTGGTACGAGAAAGCGAAAGTTTGGATTGCGGTGGGAAGCAACGGAACGGATATCTCGGCTGACAATGGAAAGACTTGGATTCCCATCGATGACGGCAATTGGAACGCCTTGTCGCTGCCGTACGTGGTGGGTCCCGATGGACGAATCGGACGCGCGAATTCCCTTCCGCAACATTGAAAGTTTTACTTTAAGTGTCTAGTTCGTTCACTTCGTGCCAACTGCTTGCGTCATCGGCATTACGAGCTTCGGATGAAAGAGCGTACCGGCGATGCGCTGTGCCACGCAGACGATCTCCGACTGCCCGGCAAACACCTTCACCAGTTTCGCTTTGGAGAACTCCGGCAGGTTCACGGAGCGGCCGTTGCGGATGAAGGCGACGATTTCATCATTGGCCGTGACTGCGGGAAGTTCGGGAAGTATCCGGCGCGGATGAACGAAAAGAGTATCGCTCTTCCCTTCGCGAAAACCCGCTTCGACCGCTTCGAGCGTGTGCGCCTGCTCGATCGAGAACTCCGCAACGCCGGTGCGCCGGAGACTCGCGAGGTGTGCACCGCAACCAAGACGTTTGCCGAGGTCGTGCGCGATAGATCGGATGTAGGTTCCTGACGAAACGTGGGCGCGAAAGCGGATTCGATCCGGCGCATCAGCAGCAAGGATCTCGAGCGAATAGACTTCCACCGCGCAGGCCTTGAGTTCTAGATCAACTTTCTTCCGGGCGAGTTTGTAAGCGGGAACTCCATTGATCTTCTTCGCCGAAAAGGGCGGCGGAAGCTGCTGTTGCGGCCCGACGAATTCCCTGCTCAACTTTTTTATTACTTCAAGTTCTACTTGAACTTGTTGCGAGGTCGTTATTGGCTCGCCTTCCGCGTCGTAGGTGTCGGTGGCGAAGCCGAAGCGGATCTCGCCTTCATACGATTTATCGGAATGGTTGTAGAACTGCGATAGCCGCGTATAGCGACCGAGAACGACCGGCAATACTCCTGTCGCCA